>JBGSJM010000442.1:0-7162 GCA_041742015.1 Verrucomicrobiales bacterium
TATTCAAGGGGATCGATGCCGCCCTCTTCATTCAACATAGAGTTGCGGTGAAAACCTGTGGCGATCTTTTGATCCAGGGTGGCGTTCTCAATCATGTCTCCGGCGAGTTGCTGAATCGAGAACTGATCGTAAGGCATGTCAGCATTCAGCGCATTAATCACCCAGTCCCGATACAGCCAAATGGAGCGTTCCCGGTCTTTTTCATAGCCGTTGGTATCCGAGTATCGCGCCAGATCCAGCCATTCCCGAGCCCAGCGCTCCCCATATTCAGGTCTGGAGAGCAGTTCATCGATCTTTTTCGCCAGAACCCCGCCCGGGTCATTGGTAAACACATTGCAAAATCCGGCGATCTCATCCTGGGTCGGGGGAAGGCCAATCAAATCCAGATGCAACCGTCTCAACAAAGTTGCCGGATCTGCCCGGGTGGAAAACTCCAGATCATTCTCTGCCAGTTTGGCACCGACAAAATGATCGATGGGATTGGTATCTTTACCCACTTCCAGATTTGCCTTCCGGGACCGGGGAGATTCAAAAGCCCAGTGTTCCCGGTAGGTCGCGCCCTGGTCGATCCATTTTTTAAATTTTGCGACCTCCGCCTCCGTTAATCTCGGTTTGTTGGATGCTGGCGGCGGCATCATATCATCGGGATTGTCAGTTAACATCCGGTGAATGATTTCGCTTTTCGCAGAATCCCCCGGCACAATCACTCCATCCTTGGTTGCCGTTGCAAAATTGTGAAGCGCCAAATCCCCCTTGCGAGCTTCTTCATCAAAGCCATGACACTTAAAACAGCGGTCGCTCAGTATGGGTCGGATGTCCCGGGCAAAATCAATTTCTTCGCCAAAAACATCCACCATTACTGAGAAACAAATCAATACGGCAATCCGATATGCCATAAGCTGCGCCCACTTCATAAAAAACTATGCTACCCCATATTACGGGGAAAGGCTTTAAAAATGCACTAAATTTCTCCCGTTCGTTAGTTTAGATTTGCGCTATTGGGGAGTTCACAAAACAGGCGATGCCAGTCTCGCCAGTCTCACCCCCAATCGGAACCACCAGGGACGTTGCTTGTAGTCAGCCATACCCGCCCGCCTACATTCATCAAAATCCTGTTGCAGCATTTCCTCCAATTCCCGGCAAAATTGACGATTCAAAACCACCAGATTCACTTCGAAATTTAATCGAAATGAACGGTTGTCGAGATTGGCAGTGCCCACGGATGCCAGATTGTCGTCAACCAGCAGCACTTTCTGGTGCAAAAACCCATCTCCATACCTCCAAATTTGGACCTTGGCGTCTGTCATTTCCTTGAGAAATGAAAAGGCGGCCAGATACGGAATTATTTTGTCCGGGATCGCCGGGATCATGATTCGCACCTCCACCCCTCGCAGGGAGGCCAGTTGCAGGGCCGCTACGATGCAGTGATCCGGCACAAAATAAGGCGTCGCGATCCAGATGCGTTTTCTGGCCCGGTTGATCGCATTCAGGAAAAACATCGTCCCGACTTCGATTTCTGTCACCGGTCCAAAAGGCAGTACCAGGGCGGTCATGTTTTCGCACTCACCCATTTCACAGCGGTTACTTTCCGGATTGGTCCAGTTTAAATCCGGTATCGTCTGGGTCGCCCAGTACCAGTCCTCCAGAAACACAGTTTGCAGACTCATCGCCGCCGGTCCCGATATCCGCACCGATGTATCCCGCCACTTACCCAGCCTGGAGAGGCCCAGGTATTCGTTGCCCACGTTATGACCACCACAGGTCGCCACCAATCCGTCTGCCAGGACCATTTTTCGGTGATTGCGGAAATTGATCTGAAAACGGTTGCTCTTCCCCTGGGTGGAATGGAAAGCCCTCACCTCCACCCCGGCCTGGCGCAGGTCCTGGATGTAGGATTTGGGCAGGCTGTAGCTCCCGATTTCATCGTAAAGAAGATAAACCCGGACCCCTTCACGGGCCTTTTGGGCCAAAGCAGCGCGGAATCTTTCCCCCAATTCATCGGACCGGAGGATAAAAAACTGAATCAGCAGATAATCCCTCGCCGACTCGATGATTTCAAACATCGCCGCAAAGGTTGCCGGGCCATCGCATAACAGGCTGATTTGATTTCCCTGGGTATAGCGCCGCTCCGACAGGTCGTTTAAGATTCCGCCATAATATTTCTGCTCCTCATCCAGCGAGGCATAGTGCGGAGCCAGGGTGGCCCGCAGGGTGGCCAAAAGATCCTCTTCTTTTTGGAGCACCTCGCGCCGTCTTTCCTTGTAGCCCTTAAACTCCTGTCTCCCGAAAACCCAATACAGCGGCACCGCCAGCCAGGGAAAGGCGATTAGAGCCATGCCCCACCCCCACGCCCCCGCCGCAGTTCGGGTTGAGAGGATAGCGTTGGCCAGGGTGACCAGCGCCAATACCTCCGCCCCAATCAAGAGAAGCGAGCCAACCGTGATCTTTTCTGCGAGTTGTTCAAACATGATTCCAGTTGGTGGTTTTTTGGTTGATAGTTGATGGCCAGATTCCGCTTACTATCAACCATCAACTTTCAACCATCTACGATGCGGTGTGTTTGGCGATCTTTTTGAGCAGGTTGTCGAAAGGAAAAATCGGTTTCTCCTGAAAGTCATCACACCCCGCCGCCGCGATTTTTTCCTGGTGTTGGGCCATGGTGTGGGCAGTCAGAGCGATCACCGGGATCCCGGCGGTGGTCGGATGAGACTTTAGTTGGCGGGTTGCATCCAATCCCGCGTTGGGGTGCGGAGGGCTGTTGGGATCGGGCGGCAGTTCCAAATCCATCAAAATCACGTCCGGGAGTATCGCCACGGCTTCGGTGAAAGCCAACTCCGCATTGTCCGCCACCTCGATGGTGTGGCCGTGATGCGTCAGCAGCCTGGTTAAGAGGCTGATATTGTCGAGATCGTCTTCCACCAAAAGTATCCGGGCCATAAAAAGTGCCTAAATAGAACATAGAAAAAGAAAATGCCAAAGGCGGATCTCAATGCCCTACACCGGCAGAGCCCGGCAAACGGTGGGAGCCATGGAACATTATGACACTCTCATTCAACAGAGTACAGCCTGCCACTGTACCCTGTCGATTCGCCCTGCTTCTCACGGAGCCCGCATTGCTTCGTCACTCCATGGCACGACTCCGGCGGCGCCAATTGCGCAGACCAGGAAGGCAAAGAACTCTCGGGGCAGGCCCTCCACAGCGATCCTGTTGGTGGTTACCGTTTTGATCCGCTCCCAGTTAGAGGTGTCGCTGCCAAGCACTGGCGATTCATCATAAAGCAAAGCTGAAAAGGAGCCAAATCTTTTTATGACTACCCGGTCACCAGATCGCCGATGGAACCATAATCGACCTCAAAGAGCCGTTTGTAGTTCCTTCGCACCACTCCGTCGGTCATCCGGGAGACGGAATCACAGACGAGGCGGGCGCGCTCATTCTGGGTAAGTCCATTTGCGAAAATACGTTCCTCCTCTTCGGTGGAGAGCAGTTGATAGTGATCTTTGCCGCGGCCAGGTTCGGGTCGCATGTAGTGGAGGGCCAGTTCCTCGAAAAGCCGGGAGAGGATGATGTCTGCTTTTCGGTCGAGTTGCCGCATTTGTTGAGAGCGAAACACGATCTCAAACGCCATGCGTTTGTAGAGTTTGGATTCCTCTTTGATCTCTTTCGGAATAATGAGTTTGTATTTGTAGCGATTGCTCACATCAGCCAGGAAATGATCCTGCTCTTGCAATTCGGTGTGGCGAATAAACTGGCCGATTTTATACCCGATGGTTGATTCGATCCGGTTTCGCCGGATAACGTTTTCCAGCAGGTCTTCGACCAGTTTCCCCTCGTGATCATTGAGGGTTTGTTGAGCGGCCCATTTTTCGATCTTTTCGATGGTTAAAAACCCTGCCTGGATCCCGTCGGCGATATCATTTAAACAATAGGCGGTATCATCCGCCCAATCCATGATCTGGCACTCGATTGACTTCTGGGCATCCCGCTTTGGGCCGGGTTTGGCCTCCTCGGGAAAAGGGCGGCTGGCGAGGACAAAATCCAGCCACACCTTCTGGTCATCGTAGATAAAGTGATTTTCCGGATCGTTCAGTTCGCCATACAAGGTTTTGTATTTTAAAACTCCATCCACCATCGCCCGGGTCGGGTTGATGCCTTTTACCTCGCCGAAAGCGGTATTTCCGAGCAGGCGGAGGGTCTGGGCATTGCCTTCAAACCCGCCGAAAGGCTTCATCATCCGGTGGATGACCCTTTCTCCGGTATGCCCAAAAGGCGGATGCCCCAAATCATGAGACAGGCAACAGGCCTCCACCAAATCGGGATCGATAAAGTAATCCTGCGGATCGAGCAAATCAGAAACCGACTGGAGGCGCTGGCAAATTCCGCGCCCTATCTGGGCCACCTCGATCGAATGGGTCAAGCGGGTGCGGTAAAAATCATATTCCCCTGAGAAAAAGACCTGGGTTTTGTTTTGCAGCCGCCGGAAAGCCCCGGTGTGGATGATCCGGTCCCGGTCCTGCTGGAATGGGCTGCGATAATCCTCGGGATTCGCCGCTCCTGGGTTATCCCGTCTCTCGATATCGAAGCTTTGGTAAAAAAGATTCTGCATTCGCGGCACCCTAATCAATAGATAGCAGGAAGCAACCCGATGCCATTCACCAGGGAAGTCGCGACATCAAAAACCAGGTGAGAGCCCCCGCCACCACTGGACGAATCCAACGGAGTCGGCTTTCCACCGGCGAATCCTGAAACCGCACCCCCAGCAGGGCGGCTCTCCTCTTTTGTTTTACCAACAGGAGCGCTTCGCTGATCGCCTCAAGGATCACAACCAAAATCGCCACCGCCAGATTGACCATTCAAAGAATGTTTAAAGATAACCTGCTTGCTTTAGTGAATTCGTTAATTCACTCTGGTACTTCAGTTTTTCACGGTACAAAGCCGCATTTTCGGGGTTAGGCAGGCACCGGGTGGATTCGTCGAGCGCAACCAGGCGATCACACAATTCTGCGTAGCTGCCCTGACCGGCTACGTGAGCCGCCTGGATCGCACCGCCCAACCCGGCACCCTCCGCCGTGGCCAGTCCAACTACAGGTACCCCGAAAACATCTGCGGAGATCTCGCGCCATACCGCGCTCTTGCTGCCGCCGCCGGTCAGGCGGATTTCGGATGGTTTTAAGCCCAGGGCGTTGAAGCGCTCCAGCCCGTACGCCAGCCCCAGAGTGGCCCCCTCCATAGCAGCCCGGGCGAGGTGTCCCGGAGTGGCATTGGTGCCATTTAATCCCTGGATGACGCTGTTTCCTCCTGGGAGATTCGGGGTCCGTTCTCCGTTTAAATAGGGCAGAAAAGTCACCCCATCAGCTCCGGGCCGCACCGCGCGAATTTCTTTTTCCAGTCTGTCGTGATCCCAGCCAAACCAACCGCGAACCAGCTCGGTCACCACGGTTACGTTCATGGTACAGGCCAGTGGCAGCCAGTGATCCGTGCTGTCACAAAAAGCGGCGATTTCCCCGTTGGGATCGATCACAGGGTGATCGGCACACCCATACAGCGTGCCCGAAGTCCCGAATGAAGCTGTGATCACCCCGGATTTGATGTTGCCCGTGCCGATCGCTCCCATCATGTTATCACCACCGCCGGCACTGATGATCACATCGCTGCCCAGGCCCCATTTGGTGGCCAATTCAGGCCGCAGAGTCCCATGGATCTGATTGGACGAGCCCACCTCCGGAAAAGCATCCAGGAGAAGAGGATCGACAAAACTGATCAATTCTTTATCCCACTGCCGGGTGCGGATGTTGAGCACACCGGTTCCCGAAGCGTCGCCAAACTCCATCCGCTTCACCCCGGAAAGGTGGAAATTCAAATAATCATGCGGAAGCAACACCGCTGCGATCCGATCAAAGTTACTTTTCTCGTTCTGTTTCACCCAAAGTAGCTTGGGTATGGTATAACCGGCCATAATAGCATTTCCGGCCCGCTCGATCAGACCGCTGACTCCGCCAAAAGCAGCCGAAAACTGCTCGCACTGGCTGATCGTGGAGGTATCGCACCAGAGTTTCGCCGGGCGGATCACCTGATTTTTGGCATCCAGAATGACGAGACCGTGCTGCTGCCCACTCACCCCGATTCCCTTTACCGCCGACTTTTTGGAGCCCAATTGTTTCAAACAGCTCGCGATGGTCTCATCCACGGCATCACTCCAGTCCTGTGGGTGTTGCTCGAGGTGCCCGGCAGGCAGGCCATCAATAAGAGGGTAAGACTTTGCCGCCTGAGCAACTATCTTACCGGATTCTAGATCCAAAACCACCGATTTGGTGCTTTGAGTGCCGCTGTCAATACCAATGAAATACATGCGCAATGCCTAAAATCGAATTGGCATCGGATCAAGTGCCACTTTTCCTTTCCGGTTCGATTCGACAGGGTACAGTCGGCCATTAAACAGGGTACGATCCCTCTGCACTTTTCGCTTTCTTTCGTCCTTTGCTTACGCAATCGTTGACCATTGAGTATCATGATCAAACCTAACTTCATTTTTTGCCTGTTATTGTTTCTCAGCCCGGTGAGCGACTTACCCGCGGGTGACTGGCTGAGTTGGCGGGGGCCGAATCAAAATGGCATCGCCGACCCAAATCAGGATCCACCGGTGAAACTTGGTGAGCCAAAATGGGCGATAGATATCCAGGGGCGAAGCCATGGTTCCATCGCGGTAAAGGGGGATCAACTTTATTTCAACATCGCTTTAGAAAAGGAAAAAGTGGGCGAAGAAGTCGTCAGCGCCCAGTTTTGCGTCTGCCTGAAGCGGAGCACTGGAGAAGTGTTGTGGACCACGGAGATTTTTAGAGACGGACAGGAACAAAAACTCAACAAAAAAGCCACCTGGGCCTCGACTACTCCAGCTGTGGATGACAACCACGTCTATGTGAATTTCTTAAATGGAACCACCGTATCAACCACCGCCCTCGACCATCAGGGGCGGATGGCCTGGCAGACTGACATTTGCCAATACAAGGTCCACCAGGGATATGGATCATCACCCATGCTCTATAAAGATTTGGTTCTTGTCTCGGCAGACAACAAACTGGGGGGAGTGGTCTGCGGGCTTGATCGCAAAACCGGCCAGCAGGTCTGGATCGACGAAAGAGCCCAACTACCGAACTACGTCTCCCC
>JBGSJM010000443.1:0-12676 GCA_041742015.1 Verrucomicrobiales bacterium
GTGGAAATAATCGCCTCCGAAGCAAAATGAAGGACCGTGGATCCCAGCATCAAAGCGACAATCAGCGAGGGGATTGCCATCAAAGTCCTTTCAATCTGGTTGGTTCGCCGCAATTTGATGCCTTTCTGTTAGTTCTTAATAATACGACGTTATAGCGAAAAAAATAAGAGCAATAAAACCAAACTTAAATCGGAAAAAGTGTCCGATTTTAACCTGATTAGGTAGCCAGCAAATGCGAAAATGTCTTGAACCCAGACAAAACATCAATCAAACATAGTCGCATGATCTCATTTTCACATTCAATGGCTGCGTTTTTTACTAGGTTTTTGGTTTTGGGTTGCCTGGCTGGCATCCTCGGTCTCACCACCGCACCAGCAGCCCAGCCGAACATTCTCTTCATTTTCTCGGACGACCACGCGCAACATGCTATCTCGGCTTATGGATCAAAGGTAAACCAGACCCCGCACCTGGACCGCCTCGCCAAAGATGGCGCGCGCTTCACGAACAGCTTCGTCACAAACTCTATCTGCACGCCCAGCCGCGCCACGCTGATCACCGGGCAGTATTCGCATCTCAATGGGGTGCCCGTCTTTAATCGCCTCGACGGTGCTAAGGACAATGTTGCGAAGCATCTGCAAAATGGCGGCTACCACACTGGCATGGTCGGCAAATGGCATCTTGGCAGCGATCCCACAGGCTTTGACCGCTGGATCGTGCTGCCCGGTCAGGGCGCGTATTGGAATCCGCAGTTCCTGATGCCTGGAAAGATAAAGCTGAATATCGAAGGCCACTGCACGGACATTACCACCGATCTCGGCATCGAATGGCTGAAGACACGGCCTGCGGACAAGCCGTTTTTTTTGATGCTGCATCAAAAGGCCCCGCACCGCGCGTGGGAGCCAGCCACGCGGCATGTTGAGATGTTCAAGGACAAGGTCATCCCCGAGCCGGAGACGCTCTTTGATGATTACGCCACGCGCCCGACCGCCTTGCCGATCAATGAACAAACCGTGGCCCGCGATCTCACCCGCCGTGATTTGAAGCTCACTCCGCCCGCTGATCTCAAAGGCCCGGCTCTCCAAAAATGGAATAATGTAAAGCCGATGGAACTGGAGGTTGATGGCAAGCTCCTCACCGGCAAAGAACTGGTGAAATGGAAGTATCAGAAATACATGCGCGACTACCTCGGCTGCGTGCAGGGCGTGGATGATGGCGTGGGCAAGGTGCTTGATTACCTCGACGAAAGCGGACTCGCGGAAAACACCATTGTCATCTACTCGGCTGACAACGGCTGGTATCTCGGCGACCTCGGACTTTACGATAAACGCTTTATGTATGAGCCGGGCCTGCATGTGCCGTTGCTCGTCCGCGGCCCCGGTGTGAAAAAAGGCAGCGTGCCCGACCAGTTTGTGGCGAACATTGACCTCGCCCCCACCTTCCTCGATCTCGCGGGCTTGCCAGTTCCCGACTCCATGCAGGGCCGCTCCATCGCTCCGCTGCTGCGTGGCGAGTCGCCGAAGGACTGGCGCACCAGCTTTTACTACCGCTATTACCACGACCCCGGCCATCACAACACTGTCGCTCATCTTGGTGTGCGCACCTCCACGCACAAGCTCATCCATTACTGGAAGCAGGATGCGTACGAGCTTTTCGACCTCACTGCTGATCCGACCGAACAGCGCAACCTGCTGCATTCGCAAGCTGATGCGCAGAGGCCCGACATCGCTGCCAAGTTCACCGAGCTAAAAACCGAACTCACCCGCCTGCAAAAAGAATACAAGGACGACGGCACCTACGCTGATCCCGTCACCTGGCCCGCAGGCAGCGCCGACGGTCCTTGGGACGCCTACCAAGCCAGCGGCACCAAATCTGTTTCCGAAGCCCTCGCCCTTTCAACATCCAAATGAAACACTTCATACTTTTCACGGTCATCTTGTCGGCATTGGCCATTCGCGATTCGTCTTTATCGGCCCAGCCAAACATCGTCTTCATCATCTCCGATGATCACTCGTGGACTGACTACGGCTTTATGGGGCACAAACAGATCGAAACACCGAATCTCGACAAACTCGCCGCCCGCAGCGCGCTTTTTTCACGTGGATATGTGCCCACAGCGTTATGCCGCCCTGCTCTGGCGAGTTTTGCCAATGGCATGTACACTCATCAGCATCGCGTCACGGGAAATGACCCCTCTCCGTTGCCGGGGGATGGAGCGCCGAAGGGAAAAGGCAAAGGACCAGAATCCCCCGCCTACGCGGCGCTCCGGGAGAAGCTCATCACCAACTTTTACCAGTTCCCTTCGCTGCCAAAGCTGCTCGGCGATCAAGGCTATCTCAGTCATCAATCCGGCAAGTGGTGGGAGGGCGAACCGAAGCGCGCTGGATTCACCCATGCCATGACCCGCGGCTTCCCAAATCCCGGCGGTCGCCATGGCGATGACGGCCTGAAAATCGGGCGCGAGGGTATGGAACCAGTGTTTAATTTCATCGACCATGCCACGGAGGAAAAGAAACCTTTCATGCTCTGGTATGCGCCTTTTATGCCACACACCCCGCACACCCCGCCAGATCGTCTTTTCCAAAAGTACAAGGCCAGGGGCATCGAATCCGACCATGTGGCCCGCTACTACGCCATGGTGGAATGGTTTGATGAAACCTGCGGCCAGCTCATCGACCGCATTGAGCAAAAAGGTCTTACGCAAAACACGATTTTCGTCTATGTGGCCGACAACGGCTGGATCCAATCGCCAACCAGCCAGAGCTACGCACCGCGCTCGAAACAGTCTGCCAATGAAGGCGGTACGCGCCAGCCGATCATGTTTTCCTGGCCAGGAGTCTTCCAGCCTGGAGATCGCAAAGAACAACTCTGCTCCAGCATTGATATCATGCCCACGCTGCTCGCCGCCGCCGGTGCCGAGATACCAAAAGCCTTGCCCGGCCTGAACCTGCTGCCCATCCTCAAATCCGGCGAACCAACCTCGCGCCAGGATGTCTTCGGCGAAACCTTTGCCCACGATGTGGCAAACATCTATAAGCCCGAGGACACGCTGCTCTACCGCTGGGTGGTGGATGGAAAGTGGAAGTTGCTGCTCACCTACGATGGCAAGCTCGACCGCTACGCCAGCAGCCATCCACGTACCGAGAAGCGTCCGCAGCTTTTTGATCTCCTCGCTGATCCGCATGAAGATATGAACCTCGCTGCCAGGAACCCCGAGGTTGTCCAACGCCTCGCCGACAAGTTACAAGCCTGGTGGCCCGTCACCGAGCGCCAGGTGCTCACGAAATGGACCGATGAACCCGGCGTATGGCGATAACCAAAGTCTTATAAGACTCATCATCAATGACCTTACGCCCCCTCCCTCAAACTTAATCTGATCTTCAGTTATCTGGGGACTGGTGGGGGCGGAATCCGAACCGATGAGCCGCCGCTGCTTGGAACACTAATCGGAGGTGCTGGTGCTGCAGGTCGCACATTAACCGGAGGTATCATCTCGGGAACGGGTACCTGAACAGTGGTGGGAGCAACCGGATCAACCGGATTTAACAATGGTCCCGGCTCCGGGATGCTCATCCCGGGTGCAGGATCTAGCGGATTGGAAGACTGACTGATAATGGTTCGACCGCCGCCGCCACCAGAGGCCGGAAATTCCTTAAAAATGGAGCCGGTCCGGGGAGCGGTTGGAGTTGATAATGGAGCCGGAGTTGGTGAGGGCTGCATCCCAGGGTTTTGAAAAATATCGTTACCCGATGCAACCGGCTCAAACGGACGCGGTCCGGCTGGAGCAATGAGTCCCCCGAACCCATTGTCGCCGGGGATGGATTGCGAGTCATAGCTGGTGAATCCTGGATCAGCCACGGCCCCGGGAGACTGGGAATCAAATATTTTCGGGAAACCGTTAGTGGCATCCCGCCCTACCCAGACGGTTCGCAAAACCTGACCGTTGGTACCTGAAATGTAGATGGCTCCGACCACACGATGAACCGCATCAACCAGCTCAAGTCGCCACAGTGGTTCCCGCGAAAACTCTTTTAATTTCAGAAAGTAATCGCAACTATCAAAACCCATGCGGGCTTTCCGGGCTTCCGCCTCAGCAATGGTAAAGGCAGCGGTGCTATCTAGGCGGAGATCCGCAGGCGAAAAGTAACCGTCTGGAACATCATTCGGGTAACGGCGGGAATCAGGCCCACCGTCCTGAACCACTCCTCCAGAAGACCGAAAATGATGAAGTAATCCTGGGGCGAGGGGATCAAAAGCCAGCACCTCCCACTGGAGCGGCTGGGGTTGACCACCGATGGCTTTCATTTCTGAAATCCACTTGACCGCATCCGACCCGAATCGACTTTCGATGTTTATAATGGCGCTCAGAGCGGTTACGGACCGGTCTTGTTGGGCGTTAAGCAGTGGTGTTATTCCCCAAAACAGGCATAACAATGGAAGGCAAAAAATTTTCATGATAACAAAGTCATCCAGCAGGGACGATCACCACTCCAAAATCTTAGAGCGATGACGGTACATTCTTGGGAACCTTAATTTGGATGAATAGTCAATAATTTCAAATTTAGAAATAATTTTCCCTTTAGAGAACGCTTTTGAAGTAACTGCGGTGAAAAAAGCTCCATTTGGGTTTTTCGAGCGGAAAAAACAAGATCCTTCTCGACTTTTTTAGTCAAAACTTTACAATTTGGTCAACGTGCAAGAATACGCCTATATTCATGATGAGGAAAACGTTCCGGAAACTTTCCGGGATATGCCTTTCCTGGAAGCCTTTTCGAAAGAACACCTTGATCAGGTGTTACATGCCAGCGCCATCATCGAGTGTGAAGATGGCGATGTGATTATCACCGAGGGGGACGTAGCCTCCCGAATTTACATTTTGATCGGCGGCAAAGTCGCTGTGTTCAAAGGGGATGACGAAATTGTGGTCATGGAAACGGTTGGAGACATTTTCGGTGAGTTGGCAGCTTTGGACCACGAAGTACGATCCGCTTCAGTGGTGGCGAAAGGAAATGCCTTTTGCCTGGCCGTGGACCAGAAATTCCTGGAACATCTTATGCCCAAAGAATCCAATCCAGAGTTCTACGCCTCTCTCTACGAGTTTATTGCCAAATTAACGACCAAAAGACTCAAGGCCACCTCCGCTTATCTGGCGAAAGTGGATGAAGAATTGCGTAATTTGAAGAAAGAATTTGCAGCGCTGAAAAAGCAGAAACGCTAGACCGAGTCGATGATTGTACCCTGTTAAGTCGCTGATCGTACACTGTTTCCCTCTCACTTGTCTTTGATCAAGCAGGCGTCAACTGGGACCACAATCATCTCTCCCTTTTTCACGGATGATCGCCCGTTTAGTTGGATCAGTTCATCGGGGGTAGTTCCATGGGCATCAGCGATTCTTGACATATTATCAAGAAGCTGAACCCGATAAGCAATCGCCTTATTGTATTTATCCAGTGGATTGGGGCTGGGGGATGAGTTTGCCGGGTCAACCGGGCCATTTGGATAGATGGGATAACTTTCAGTTCTGGGGCCGTCTGAATAAAAAGCATTGCCTGCTTTGGGTGATGGATACTCTTCCCGGGCAAAGGGCTCATTTGCGAAGACCTCGTCGTATGGTAGTGGCTGGGCAAAAGGTGATAGAACTGTCTCGTTTCTGTTTGGTACCTTCAGTTTTTGTCCCGGTTTAATGGGATCATTTTGGGAAATCTGATTGGCCTGGGCCATTTCCTTCATCGTGATTCCATTTCGTGAGGCAATACGGTAGAGGGTGTCGCCAGGTTGCACTGTCACTTCCTGTATTATAGCAGCTACCGGTTCTTTTGATTTACCAGTCGGGGATATGATTTTGGATGCTTTCTGGGTGACCGAAAACCTAAATCCTTTTTCTTCTTCGTAAGGCTGCGAGGCATACACGATGTAATTGGGATCCTGAATGGCCAGGGTTTCATCGGGATTTGCCTGATCAGACTGCGGACTCTCCGGTGTAGACAAAGCGGAAACAGACTCTTCGCGGGGCTGCTGGTAGGTGGGAGCCCTTCTGGCGTTTGTAGAAGATGAATCTACAGCCACAGGAATCGACCTTTTTATCGCAGGTTTGTCAGAGGCAGCCACAGAAGGGTTTGCCACCTTTGGTTTCTTTACAGCCACAGGATCCGGCCGCTTTATCGCAGGTTTGTCAGAGGCAGCCACGGAAGGGTTTGCCGCCTTTGGTTTCTTTACAGCCACAAGATCAGTTGTTTTAACCACCGGAGTGATGGTTCTGGATGCCTTTGGTGTCGCCTTGGGCTGAGGTTCTTTGTTTTTTTCAATCGTCTCTGTAACCGGCGGCACTTTGGTGGCAGCCAGACCAGCCAGGGTTTCATCCACACTGACGAGATCATCGAGCAGATTTACTGAATCAGCCATAATAACGGGTGCGGGAACTTCCTCCGGGACTAGGTCAGGTTCTCGGTTTACCTGAATCTCCTCCTCCTGAACGTAATCCAACCATTCTGGGTTCTTTTTTTCGGCTTTAAAGAGGCCCAGAACGGGAATCGCCAGAAAACCAGCCACCGCAAACGTTGCCATGATCAGCGGCAGCCATGCGATCCCACTTTTTACTACTTCCTCTTCCTCATCGAGAAATTCAAATGGCTCGTTCATAATTGATGGTGACTAAATTTGGGGTTGGTTGGGATATTTCTTTTTAAAAAATAAGCTTATTATCAGCTAATCCAAATTATTTTTTAAAAATTCTATGCCTTTTTTAAATCCTTTTGGATTTTGGTTGGTCGTCGTCATTTTTTATCAATCGAACCGGATCCGAATCTCCCTGTCAGCTATTTCTCGCTTTCACGACTTCTTTTGTGGGACTGTAATCAAGCTTTCCCATTCTGATAAGGAAGTCCATCGCATCATAGTCTTTTGAGTATCAGTCGATTGAATGCTAACGCCGCTGCCTGACTGCAAATTCGAGCCAATCGCGAAGGCATTTCTCCAAATCACCGGAAAAAGGAATGAGATTTTGGATTCGTGCTAGTCCAAACAGGACTTGTAAAGGCCGAAAAGCAGAATGTTTCCGATTATCAGAAAAAGAGTGTTGTATTCAACAATAGCAACTTCACCATAACTTCGAAATGGAGTACGGAACGAAGGAACCGCACTTAATGGACCCGGCAGCGAAGTTTCACCATGCAACCACATATTTAACGCAATCAGACAACTAATCACGAGCACCCCAGTTACGATTCCAATCGTAATGGCTTGCTCGTGCCTTCTTACCATTTCAGGAAGAACGGAATCAAAATTGTGAAAAATGTTGCCAAGAAAATTATCTACGAGTCTCCAGGAAAGATAAAATCCAATGACACTGAACAGGATATGGCAAGGAAGCAGAAGCCATTGAATGAAATTGTAATGTCGGATCAACAAACACCATGTAAATTACGCCGGGATTGTAGCTAATAAAAATAAAAAGGTTATGATTGAAATAATCAAACCACATCCTCTCCAGCTTCGTCAATAACTTCCCTCTCACCGTCGCCCTCGTGCCCATCGGGCCAATTCCCATCATTTGCCCCAAGTCTTTTGGCATTTAGCAAAGAAAGAATCTTGACCCACGGAATAACCACTCCCATAATCATCTCGTTACCTGCGGTCCCATCAGTTATTAATCTCGGCAAAAAATCAAGTGAAAGAACCAATTCAATCCGTTAACTGGGAAAGGCTGGAGGCTATGCCTGAGTTTCGTGCCTTGCTGGCGCGCAAGACGCGATTTATCGTCACGGCCACCATCTTCTTTGTTCTTTATTATTTTGCGCTGCCGGTTCTGGTCGGTTATTTCCCGGAACTGATGAAGAAGGAAGTTCTGGGTCGATTAAACTGGGCTTATCTCTTTGCGCTTTCACAATTCTTCATGGCCTGGGCCGTGGCCTTTGTCTACACCCGCAAGGCCGCCGAGTGGGACAAGGCCGCCGCAGCGATCATTATCAACGAGTAACCAGAACCACTTCGCCATTTTATGACTATTGCTGTTTGGATGTTTCTCGCCTTCGTCGTTGCGACGCTCGGTATCACAATTTGGGCTGCCAAAAAAAATACCAGTGCGGGTGCGTATTTTGCCGCCGGGCGCAGCATTACAGGCTGGCAAAACGGGCTGGCGGTGGCTGGAGACTATATGAGCGCAGCTTCCTTTCTCGGTATTTCGGGAATGATTGCACTCTTTGGTTACGATGGATTTATGTATTCTGTTGGCTGGCTGGTTGCCTATTTGACCGTTCTTCTGGTTGTGGCTGAACCTTTGCGCAACGCAGGCAAATACACCATGGCTGACCTGCTCGCCTACCGCCTCACACCTCGTCCGGTGCGGGCCATGGCCTCACTGAGCACGATCATCGTCTCCACCTTTTACATGGTCGCGCAAATGATCGGTGCCGGCATGCTCGTCAAACTGCTGCTCAAAGATCTGCCATTGGTCAGTACCGAGGCCGCCATCATTGGTGTTGGAGTGTTGATGGTCGTGTATGTGGTTTTTGGAGGCATGCTGGCGACCACATGGGTCCAAATCATCAAGGCGATCCTGCTGATGACTGGCACGATTTTCCTGAGCATCCTGGTGATGAAACACTTTGGCTACAGCTTCACCTCCTTTTTCGATTCCATCGCCAACATCACTTATACCGATAAATCAGGCGCGGAGGTGACCCGAAACTTCCTGGAGCCGGGGATGAAATTTGGAGCTGAGGTTACCAATGGCTGGGGACCGCTCGATTTGATCTCCCTCGGTCTGGCCCTCGTCTTTGGAACTGCCGGTCTGCCCCATATTTTGGTGCGCTTTTACACCGTGCCGGATGCCAAAACGGCCCGGGTTTCCGTCGTTTGGGCGATGATCATTATTGGTACCTTCTACATTCTGACCACGTTCCTCGGATTCGGTGCTGCCACTATCTTGAAGCCTGACAATATCGTCACTGACAACATGGCTGCTCCGCAACTTGCCGAGGCCCTCGGCGGGCCGGTTTTCTTTGCTTTTATCAGTGCCGTGGCCTTCGCTACCATCCTCGCCGTTGTCGCCGGGCTGACCATCAGCGCCAGCGCCTCCTTTGCCCATGACTTTTACACCAATGTCATCCATCACGGCAAGGAAACCCGCCCTGGTCAGGAAGTGAAAGTGGCCCGCATCACCGCGTTTGTTGTCGGTGCGGTATCGATTTTTATCGCGATTAAGCTGCAAAATGTCAATGTCGCTTTCCTGGTTGGTTTAGCTTTCGCCGTCGCGGCGAGTGCCAACCTGCCGGTTATCGTATTAAGCATTTTCTGGAAAAAGTTCAGCACAACTGGCGCTGTCGCCGGTCTGGCTGTTGGCCTGATCAGCAGCATTGTATTGATTATCTTGAGCCCCAGCATCATGGGCGTGGACGGGCCGGAGGTGGTTGCTGCCAAACGGCACCTGATCCAGGGAAATCCGATTTTCCCGCTCACCAATCCCGGGATCCTGAGCATTCCGCTCGGCTTCCTCGCGGCCATTATTGGCTCGCTTTTGAAGCGCGAGCCCGCCGCCGAAGCCAAATTCGCCGAGCTGAAAGTCCGCGCCCACACCGGCCTCGGTTCTGAGAAGGCAACGGCTCATTGATGGTAAAAAACTGGGTCGGCGGCTGTATCAGTTAAATTGCGGGCTGCAATGGCAATTCCAGGATCTTCATGTCGCCTCGCTGGTGGTCCGAACTGACCTCGCCCAAAAATGGTTGCCGCTTGAATATTCCTTTCACGTGGGTGGGTTTTCTTACAGCTTCACGTTTCCCACCTGCAAGATTTCTGAGCGCCTCGCGACCGATTGGAGAGAGGATTATTTACTCCCGGCGATGGTTCACCTCACAGATCGAAGCTCTTAAAACCGCCTCCGATGCCGAGGCCCGTTACGAAGCCAAAAAGCGCCTCATTCGGATGCTTTACGAGCGCCATTACGAACGGGATGAAGTGCTCGACATCCTCCGCTTTCTTGACTGGATGATGCATTTGAGCGAAGATCTGGAAAGAAAGTTGCTCGAAGAAATCCGCACCTTCAAATCAGAAAAGTTTCCGGAGATGACAAAATACGTAACCAGTTGGGAGAGATTCGCAAGGCAGGAGGGCCTTGAAGAAGGCCTCGAAAAAGGTCGGGAGGAAAAAGTGGAATTGGCGATCCGCCTGTTACAGAAACGCTTTGGCAAGCTTTCCAATTCCGCTCAGGAGAAAATATCGGTTCTTTCAGATGAGCTTTTCGACGCCGTTCTCGAATTTTCTTCGAAAGAGGAGATTATTGAGTGGCTGAAGACGAGATCATGATTTAACTACGCTCTTTCACACCGGAGCCTTTGCCCCATGGGCACGCTGCAACGCTCTGTGCACCTGCCTGCGGAAGCCGTTTAAGCGTAGTGATCCGTCACCGAGGACATCAAGCAGCGTGTAGCCGTTGTTTTCAGCTCCACTTCCCTCCACCATCGCGACGAGGGTGGTGTAATGGATGTCGGCGATCTGTTGGTAGTCATTTTTGTGTGAGTGACCTTGGAAAACCGCGTGGACTTTTCCGGATTTTTCAAACAATGAGCGCACGGCGGCTGCGTTTTGCACAGTGTGGGCCTTGGCGTCGTCGAGACGTTGATGCGCAAACACGAACACCGGGCCGCCGGCCTTGGCGAGTTCACTTTCCAGCCACGACAGCTCGCTGGCTGGAACATGACTGTCTTTCCAATCAAAATTCTTCCGTGAATACGGCGTGCCGTCGGCGCGGAAGCAGGCGTCGAGAATCAAGAAGGTCACTCCACTGGCCTCGAAGCTCTCAAAACCGCCCCCAGCCTTCGTGTGCGCGGCGAATTCTTCTTTTGTCAGCGTGCCGACGCAGTGGTTGCCTAAAACATAGTGCCTCGGCATCGAAAGCTTCGCGAAGTGCGATTCCATCGTCCGCAGCCATTCGATCTCTTTTTCGACAGAATCGGCCTGATCGATGAAATCGCCGAGTTCGACCACCAGAGCCGGTTTTTCGCGATTCATGATCTCCACAGCCTCATCGAGCTTGTCCAATGCCTCGCGGTAAAAGCGCGTTTTGGTTGATTCCTTGTCCGCATAGTGAAGATCCGTCATCAAACCGACTTTCAGCAGCGGTTTGGCATCGGATTCAGCGGCGAGCAAACTCCCGCCGAGTCCGGCCAGGCAAAGCGTGCTGTTTTGAAAAAAGGCGCGGCGTGTCGACATGATGAAAATTCAGAATCCTTCTGTTTATGGGGACTGGAGACGGGTAGCATGAGGTGACACAATTTCAAGTTGGGTGCCGATTTGGGAGCACCATGTAATCGGAAAGCCCTCCAAACGGTGGCGGGCGCGAATTCAAAGCAGGACGTTATCACCGGTTGAATCCCACGGCTTGTTCGCTCTCATTTTGTTATCCACAGACTGGACATCCGGAAGTTGGATATTCTGGAAAAATCTCAACGAACTTATTGTCGATCTGCTTAAGGAAACACTCGGAAACTTCCAATAGTGTGTTTGTGTAGCTAATCATGGTGTCCTTGTCGCGTGCGAATCGCTTCCCCTCCGCTGACGCTATATCAATATCCAAGTCGTGAATGATCTGATTCCTCACATGAAAAATCTCCTTTAGGCGCGTCTTGTCGAGCTTGGCATCACAGGGCTGAATTCCCAACGCTGCACTCGCACGGTGAAGCTCATCCACTGACTGAAGACTTCCTCCAAGTAGCTCCTTACGGTAAGCATCAAACAATTCACATCTTGGGCAATAATCAGAGAATGCTGATGCGAACATCTTCAAAGTCTTCGAATCGCCTGAGCTTACTAGCTTCTTCAACTGTCTTCCGACGAACTCCTCAAATTGAAGCTTTACAGATGGATCGTAATCCACAAGATCGTTCAGCGAATCTCTGAATATCTGCTTCAAGGTCGCGTCCAGTCCAGATGCAGCCATGACTAGCATCGAGCGAAGAATATCGCCGCAGAGACAAGGATCAGGGTCATCGACACCGCAAACCGACTTCTCTGCTGCTGTGAAAAGGGCACGCGCGGTCTCATGCGAGTAGTTGACAATTCTGTAGGCGAGGCACACTGACGATACGTCACCACGTTGCACTTCGATTGAGAATTCGCGTATCATTTTCTTCGAGAACAGTTTTATTCTGGATCGGGTGCTCCGTGTAACAATGAACTGGAACCCTTCCAGTTCGTTTATTATTCGGAACCTTTGTTCCAAACTCTGTTCATCTTGGCCGTTTTCAAGAAAAATCATCCCCCAATCCCGGATGTGGTTTTTTCGGTCACCTGTCAACGAAACAGCGGACGCCCTGGCACATCTATCTGTGCCCCGTCATCCCAAGTCTGCATTTCCTGGCAGGAAACAGCGTTTTTTTGGCGTGGTTTTATGAGGCGAGGGTATGACAACAAACGATACCTAAATCACATCATGCTAAACGACTGGGCGATTCGATCAAACTGACGCTGCTCCCTGTCGAAGCGTTCGGCTTCGCAACCGATATGGATATTGATGGGGTGCCGGGAAAGTTTGGGGAAAATCATATAGGAACAGCCGCGATAGACATGGCCATCACGACTGGCATTTGAAACCATCGCCAGGATGCGACCGTTGGGGACTTTGAGCCAGTAACGATCGGAGTAGGTGGAGGCAAAGCGCTCCGCCAAATACCTGTCGAAACGACCC
>JBGSJM010000444.1:0-2684 GCA_041742015.1 Verrucomicrobiales bacterium
AGAGGAGAGGGCTAATCTGTTGCACGGACTCTAAGGCCTAAGGGTAAGATCAGGTTACCTCTCCCTCCTCCAAACAAAGTTGTTTAACTTTCGTTTAATGTTCCAAAACCTCAACTTTTCAAAGTATAAGGGTACAATCAAAAATTTTCCTTAATAATCAGGGTTTTAAGAACCAAGAAACACCCGAAAAATGAGGCGATTTTGGCCACAAAAAAAATCCATTTTAGGACAGTTGAAATTAAAAGTTTCCAGTCTATCCTCGCATTTAATCTATGGGGACAAGCTGGTGGATCCGGGAGGACATCAATCACAACGAAGCAGGAATTCTGACTTTAAACGGCCAGAGTGTTGAAAGAATCGCTCGATCAAGCGGGGGGCCCTGCTTTATTTATTCCGCGCCAAGAATTTCGCAAAATCTGGAGCGACTGAAAAGTGCCCTATGTGGTCTGGGGCCAAAAAGTCGGGTTCTCTATGCCATGAAGGCAAATCGGTTTTTGCCGCTGCTCACCTATTTGAAAATGAGCGGGGTCGATGGGATCGATGTGTGTTCTCCCAATGAATTGCGACTCGCCAGGCAGGCTGGTTTTGCTGAAAATGAGATTTCCTACACCGGGACCTCGGTTTCAAATGCGGATCTGGATATCATCGCCGCCCATCCCGATGTGTGGGTCAATTGTGATTCTCTGAGTTCCCTGAAACGGCTCGGGCAGCGCTGTCGGGGCCGCGAGATCGGGCTGCGGATCAACCAAAAGGCCGGGGTCGGCTACCACGACAGCGGCAAACTGAACTACACCGGGGCGACCACCAAATTCGGCATTTACGAAGAGCAGTTTGACGAGGCTTTTAAGATTGCAGCGCACTTCGGCATGGAGATCACCGGACTACATTTCCACGCGGGTTGTGGATATCTGAATTCACAGTTGGAGAATTTCCGAAATGTTCTCCACCGGGCTTTGCCGTTTATCGAGAAAGTTCCAAATCTGAAGCACGTAAACATCGGCGGCGGCGTGGGGGTTCCTCACATGGAAATCGACAAGCCGCTTGATTTGTCCGCCTGGAGATTGATATTGGAGGAGGCATTTGGTGATCCCCCGCCCTTCTCCATCTGGATGGAACCTGGAGACTACCTCGTCAAAGATGCGGGAATGCTCGTGCTGGAGGCCAACACAGTGGAAACCAAAAATGGCCGAAATTTTATAGGCGTTAACGGAGGATTTAACCTCCATATCGAACCCGCCTTTTACCAACTCCCCCTCGAAATCGTTCCCTGCCGGATTCGCTCCGGCGAAAGCGTCGAGGTCACCGTGGCCGGAAATATCAATGAAGCTCTCGATATTTTCGCCGACCGTTGTCAATTATCACCCGTCGAAGAGGGAGATTACCTGGCTTTCCTGAATGCAGGAGGCTACGGGACCGCAATGAGTTCCAATCACTGTATGAGAGGAACCTTTTCGGAGTATCTAGTTTTTTGAAAACATATATGCCAGCAATAGTTCCAGTAACAGAATATAATAAAGCCGCATGGGATGCGCTCTATCACAGCAGTGGAGAAGAATCAGTCTGGGGTGCCGCCCCGATCCCTTTTGTCTCCGAATTCGTGGAAAAAATCACCTCCAACCTGCCAGTTACCTGCCGGGTGTTGGATGCCGCAACCGGTGAGGGAAGACACCTCCCCGTGCTGCTGACCCACTCAGACAAAGTGCATGCCTGCGATTCCTCGCAGCATGCTCTGGCCAAGGTCAGCCTGATGAAAGGCGATATCGCCACCCATCTCTGTGATCTTTCCCAGACCGGCTACGACTCAAACACGTTTGATTTGATTACTTTGATCGATACGGTTGAAACCCTGCCCAATGCGCCTGAAGTATTGCGGGAGATGCTGCGGATTTTGAAGCCGGGTGGATCGCTGCTCTGCAACATCCCGGGACCGGATGACGAGGTCTCTTCCTCTGAAAACATGGAACCCACCATGTCCCATGACGACCAATCGATGCGTTATCAGGGCAGTTATTATTTCCGGTTCTACGAGGATGCAGATGCTCTCGAACTGGTCAGAGCCGCTGGTTTTAAGGTGGTCGAGCAAGTGACCCGCTCCTGGGTGGAACAAGCGCACCCCGGATTTCGTGATTACGAACACGACCACACCAGCCGGGTTTATTGGCTCCAAAAGCCATAAACATGATTCAACTGGTCAAAACTGACCGTAAGCCAAATTTAAAGGGGGTTACACCAGGGTTTGTCATTGGCGTAGCCCTTTTTATTGCAGCGGTGCTGGGTGGCCACTACGCGGGCCGTCATTTCCGGGTGGATGCGGTGCCCTGTCTGTTCAAGCTGGTAACCGGCGAGCCGTGTGTGCTTTGCGGCGGGACCAGGGCATCGCTGTGTCTGGCGAAAGGGGATTTTCCGGGTGCATTTTCCTTTAATCCGCTGGTGACGATCATTTTGACTGTGATCGGAGGACTGCTGATTTTGAAATTTGGCTTTGCGAGAACCTTGCGGCTGAACGCCCCGCTGCCAATCCGGCGTTTCCTCTGGTCGCTGGTGATTGCGGCGGTGATCGCGAACTGGATTTATGTGATTCGGACGTTGCCGTAAAGATCCGCCCAGAAAGATCCACGGGGGTAGCGGAATTTGCAAAAAATTCCGATTCGCAAAGGTTGAGCGCTCCACCGGGTTTGTCTCTG
>JBGSJM010000445.1:0-3423 GCA_041742015.1 Verrucomicrobiales bacterium
CCAGGACCCTTTTCCCGTGGGTCTCGGGCGGGATGGGGTAACTCCGATCGGCAGCCCCTTTCAACCGGGTCGATCCCTCCTCGGAGACTTTCAGGTCAATGCGATTCTGGCGACGAATCGATTCGAGATGGAACCTGACTTGATCCGTGCGTCTGGGAAAACCGAGCCATGGCTTCGCGAGCATTTGTTCCGAAATATGAGTTTGATCGATTTTGATGGCGACGGCCAGGGCAATGAATACGGGTCTGGTTTTATTGGGCTGCACCCCATCAATTCCGAGGTAACACACCCTTTCCACTTCGGAGATTACAAGGGTTTTTTCCGCTGGTATTCCTACGCAATTCACGGCACCCAGAACGAATCCAGAATCGGGAAACGCTCCACTGGCGGGTGTATCAACGTGGGAAAAGAAGATCTCAGCGGCCTGCTCGGGCTGATGAAACTGGGCGACAAAGTCAAGGTTCAGAAAATCGCAGGCTGATGAGTGGCAGAAGTCCACTACTCAAAAAGAGGTCGGGCGGGGCCGAAAAAAATAATCACCTCAGATGACCCGGCGGCGGGAAATCAAATGGTGGGCCAGGAGCACTTCCATGATGAGAAATCCCAGTAGCCCTAACAGAAGCCACGCTGCGATTTCCTTGGTTTCGTAGTTTTTTTGGGATTGGGATTGCAGGGATTTTGAGACAAATGGTTCGAGAAATCGGTCCATGGCAGCCCTTTTATTCGGATCGATCCATTTGATCTTAGGAATGCGTGCCAGACGGTCCAGGTACTCGGTGGAAATCGCGGCGGTGTTCGACTCCTCGGACGCGTTCTCCAGGGTGACCGGGGCATCCCCCGCCCCAGACTGGAGACCGGGACTCCAGCGTTCCGTCCCACTTTCTCCAGGGGTGAAGTTTCTTTTCGGATACCGGGCGGAAGCAAGCTGCCAAAGCGTCTCCCGGACGAGGGGCACATAACCGATGCAGGAGGCCAGATTCCCTGAGCGCGGGTCGGAATCAAGAGTCGTCAACCTAACCACACCTCCCGGGCCCTGCTGCCGGCCCAACACAAAGGGACGCCCCCCGGCAAACTCCAAAAGCACGCGGGTGTCCTGTGGCAGGGGGCTGGCGAGATTCAGGTAACGGGTCGCCTGCAAATCTTCCAAACTCGTAAAGGGTGATACGGCCCCTTCTGTCTGTGCCGGACGAAGACCGATGGCGGTAGCCTCCTTGCGCGGGAAGGTGATGCCAGCGGGGCTTAGCCCGTATTCATGGGGAAAAAAAATGTCGTTAAATCCCTCCGGCACGACATCAATTGGCAAACAAAACCAAAGCCCGCCGCCCTTCTGAACAAAGGGCTCCAGTTTCCCATTAACCGCCTGAACAGAAAGGCGGGAAACATCTCCCACCGACCAGACTACGACGGAAAATTGGTCCAGATCGGTGGTGGCCAGTTCATCGGAAGTCAGCCAGTGAAGTTGATAAAAAGGTTTTTCCTGATCCGGCTCATTTTCCGGGCTGGGGGCGATGCTTTGTGGATCACCGGCGGCAGCGGCAAAAGCCCATTGGGCAAAGCGGTTCTCGGCTTGATCGATTTGATCCACCGGGGCATCGATAAACACAGCGACTGGAATGTAATCGATCACCTCGATGATTTTGGATGTCTGGTTGTCCGCCTGCAGTGCGTCGCGGGTTCCCAGGATTTCGAAAGTCACCACAACAGGCCCAGTGCCGGGAAAACTTTTCTTTAATCGTACTTCATGGGTTTCGCCCGGTTGCAGCGCCGGGAGTGGGGTTTCGGTGCCTCCGGTCCAGCGGACTTTGGCGGGAGCGCTCGCAGTGGTTCCGCGATTGGTGATCGTGCCGCGCAGGGTGATGGATTTTCCAGATTGAACCCGCCAATGATCAGCGTCCAACTTTTCCACACAGAGATTCGGCAATTTGCGGTCGGGATGATCCAGCCCAACCGGGACAATCATCACTTGAGCGCCGGAGAACTCGGTCCAACCACGGGCATTGTCCGATAACGGTGGCCAGCCATTCTGGGCCGGGTCAGCCAGAATCACCACATGATAATTTGCCCGGGGGGCGACCCGGGCAAGCGCCGCCGCCCAATCGAGGGTATTTGCAGAGAGCCGCTCGTCTTTGAGAGCCTGGAGCCAGGATGTTTGATTGGCGGGATCGTTAAATGATTTGCCATTGGCTGGTGGCAGGTTGTGCAGCCCGGAGCCATTTGCGTAGAGACGCAGTAGCGTTTCCGGGGGGAGCTGCTCCAACAGCCGGGCGGTCTCGCGGTGGATTTCATCAGCCAGCGGAGCACCGCCATCTGCACCCAACCCAGTGGACAGCGACCGGTCAACGATAACAATCAACTCGGGACCATCTTCTGACAGGACCAGGGTTTTGATGGCTGGTCGGGCGAAGGCCAGAGCCAGCAGCGCCACCGCCGCAATCCTCAGCAAGAGCACCAGCCAATCCTGAATTTTCAGCGAGCGGCGCTTCCAATTGGGCTTGGCTTCCACCAGGAATCGCATCGCGCCCCAGGGCTGAATGACTTTGCGGCGTCGCCCAAAAAAATGTATCGCCAGCGGCAGGAGGATGCCGCCCAGCCCGAGAAGAAAGCCGATCCCGAGAAAGCTCATACCTGGTCGGGGCCGTTTACCGGCGCAAGACTACCCGTATTCCAGCGCCTCAGAAAGGCCGCGAGAACTGCCCCGGGGGATTGGCCGCAGGTGAGGCGCAGGTAGCCGCAGCCGAGGCGCATACATTGTTTTTGGAGATCATCGAGAAAGGTCTGAAACTGTTTCAAATATGCCTCACGATAGACGGCGGGATCGATATCGAGAAAAGCTGTCTCGTCTTCCAAATCGGTAAACCGGGTTCCTTCTTCAAAATTAAAATTCACTTCTTCCGGTGCCAGCACATGGCCGAAAATGACTTCGTGGCCCCGCACCGTCAGGGTTTGCAGCATTTCCTCCATCAACACGAGATCCGTAAAACCATCCGTCAAGAGAACCACCCGCATCCGGGTGGGGAAAAGGGGCAGCAGGCGTTTGACCAGCGGCAAAAGCAGGGTGTCACCTCCGGCGGGTAGGCTGGAAATCCCTTCGAAAAGTGCCTGAAAATGGGACGGAGTCGAGCGGGGCTTGACGATCAGGGCGTCTCCAGCGCTATTCCAGGTGGCCAGCCCGACTGGATCGCGATGCCCCAGTAGAAGCCGTGCGACGCAGGCGGCGGTTCGCAGGGCGTGATTGAATTTGCTGGGGGTGGAGAGTCCAAAATCCATCGAGCCGCTGCGGTCAACCAGGATCATCGTTGAAACCGTCCGCTCGTCCTCAAACCGCTTGATAAAGTGCCGGTCCTGTTTTCCCAGCAGCCGCCAGTCCATTTGCCGGAGGGGATCGCCGGGATAATACGGGCGGTGATCCGCGAACTCCGTGCA
>JBGSJM010000446.1:0-18926 GCA_041742015.1 Verrucomicrobiales bacterium
GGCGGATGCGCTGCTTGGGCGAGAGTATCGTGCGCCGTTTGCGGTGCCGAAGGAGAGTGAAATTTGATTTTCCCCTCATTCCCCCATGCTTGAAAAAAATACCAAATTTACCCGCGAATACCTCGGCGAAGAGATCTTGCAGTGGAACGTCGGGGAGTCCGTCTTTCGCGCCTGGCCGGAGCGCGGTGCCAGAGTCATGAGCTGGTGGCACAAGGAGCGGCCCGTCATTTTCTGGCCGGAAATCGAGTCACCCGGACAGATTGCGAGGACCAGGGGCGGCAACCCGATTCTTTTCCCCTTCTGCGCCCGCACGTTTCACCAGGGGAAAATCCATTTTTGGAAGGACCCGGCTGGAGTGGTCCGTGAAATGCCGATGCACGGGATCGCCCGGCAGGGAACTTTCGCCCTGACCGATCTCGATGACGGAGGTTTCCGGGCACGCCTCATTCCCGCCGCTGGCGATGCGATGATCTATCCCTTCGACTATCATTTTGAAGTCAGCTACTCCTTTTCCGAATCGAAAATGACCGTCGAGTTCCTACTGGAGAACCTGGGCGACGCGGCCATCCCCTGGTCGGCGGGGCATCATTTCTATTTTACTTTGCCGTGGGCGAAAAACACCAGCCGCGAGGACTATCAGCTAACCATTCCCGCGACAAGTGCCTGGCGCCACGCAGTTGATGGCAGTCTGATCCGGGAGGATTTTGCAGCGAGCGGGCTGCTTTCAAATCCCGCCTGGGTCGACCGCATTCATCTGGGCCTGTTTGGGCAAACCGTCTATTGCGAGTGTCTCCGAGACCACTCGCGACTGGCTATTAAGATCCAAGGCAACGATTTCTCGGACAACGCCATCGTGACCTGGACGCAGGATGATGCCTCGCCCTATTTCTGCATCGAACCGTGGATGGGGCCCCCCAATGGTCCGGAAACAGGAAATGGCGTCCGCTGGGTCGGCCCGAAGGCAACCGGGAAGTTCACGGTTTCCGTCTGGATCGAATAAGGCTGTCAGTGAATGGTCACTCCGGCGAAGTAGTCGGCATCGCTGCAGGACAAAATTTTGGCTGCTTCCCCAAGGTCGGACAAAACATTTTGAACTGATCAAAAAGCGCTTATTCTGCCTGGATGACAAGCCTTGAAGACTTGATTGGTTCGATTCGGCATTCCCCTCGACTCCCCGAAATAATCGAATTGCTCCGGTGCCAGCTTGACGAGGAACGTCGGCGGCGTCCTGCGTTTTATAAGGAGATGACTCCGGAGCAGAAAATCGAATTCATCAACGGCGAAGCCATTCTCCACTCTCCCTCCCGCAACCGGCATCTCGATGTGACTGGGTGGATCGCCAATCTGGTGGGTAACTTCGCCCGAGTGCACAAGGTCGGTACGGTGAACGTCGAAAAATGTCTCTGCGTCTTTCCCCGCAACGATTACGAGCCGAACATCGTGTTTTTTGGGCGGGAAAAATCGGCATCCTTTGACGATGACACCCTGAAATTTCCCGTGCCCGACCTGGTTGTGGAAATTCTATCGCCTTCCACGGAAGAAAGGGACCGGGGCGTCAAGTTCGAAGACTACGCCGCGAATGGCGTGGGTGAATACTGGATCGTCGACGCCGATGCCAGCGTAATCGAGCAATACATTCTAAACGGAGAATCTTATGAACTGCGGCAAAAGTCCTCCTCCGGGAGGCTCAGAAGCCACGTCCTGTCAGGATTTGAATGCGAGGTGGCAGCATTTTTCGATGTAAGCGAAAACCTGGCGGCACTGCGACAATTGTTGAGCACATGACAATCAGCCTCACGATGTTTTCTCCTCGGGAATATTACGGCAGTGTCGCAATTTGTACCCGCCGTCGACCGGGAGGATCACTCCGGTGATGTAGTCGGCATCACTGCTGGATAAAAATGTGGCTGCTTTGCCAATGTCGTAGATGGTGCCCATCCGCTGGAGCGGGAGCTTTTTGGCTTCGGCGGCGAGGGTCTCGTCATCATAGGTGAGCCTTTCGCCCGGGGTGTCGATCCAACCGGGCTCGATGGCATTGACATTGATTTGGTGCTCAAACATTTCCACCGCGATCAGCTTCATCATTTGATTGAGGCCGGCTTTCCCCGTGGTGTAGGCAAGGCACCTCGCGTTGGCAATCTCAGCGAGGACGCTGGAGATAAAAACGATCTTCCCACCTGCGCCCCGCGCCACCATGTGCCGGGCGGCGAGCTGGCTCATGTGAAATCCAGCGGTGAGCACTCCGGCAATGACTTTGTCGAAATTCTCCGGCTCAAAATCCAGGAAGCTGTTCCGCAGATTAAAGCCCGGCACGCTGATGAGGATGTCGATCTTTCCGAAGCGCTCCATCGCGGCATCCGCTATTTTCTGGCAGCCTTCGCGGGTGTAGGCATCAGCCTCGACCCCGTGGGTCTGGACTCCGAGAGCGGCGACCTCCTCCACGGCTCGCTGCAGGACCTGGCTACCGGGTCGATCATTCATCACCACATCGGCCCCTTCCCGGGCCAGCTCGAGAGCACATCCAAAGCCAATCCCCTGGCTCGAACCAGTGACGATGGCGGTTTTTCCTTTTAATTTCATGACCCGAAGCTAGGCAAATTTCAGGCTGAACAAAAGCAATTTTTTCCAGAAAGAACGCCCCCTAAACACACCCATTGTACCCTGTATGATCCGCCACTGTACCCTGTTCAATCACCAGATCCCATTGCCCCAGCGGCGGCTGGAAGCCACCGCTACGCGGTTGAAGCTTCTCCCCGCTGGCTCCAGAGACGACCCATTTTTGACCTGCGGGAAGCCCTGATGGCGGATGTTGCACGCCAAGGGAATGCTGCGAAGATGCGGCATGAAACCGGATTCGAGCCCAGCTACCCTTGGTATTTTACTCGCGTTTTGCCTCATCGTCGCGCCGTCTGCGCTTCGCGCGCAGGATGCCCTGACAAACCGCGCCATTAAGCTGCAACCCGCTCCGGCCCATCGGGAAGTGGTCAGCCAGTGGCTCGATGGCCACCTGCCGGAGATCGTGGAGGCGTATAAACATCTCCATGCCAATCCCGAGTTGTCATTTCAGGAGCTAAAGACCGCTACTTTTGTGGCCCGGCACCTGGAAAAGGCAGGCTGGGAGGTCACTCAGGGCGTCGGTCGCACCGGGGTGGTGGCGGTGATGAAAAACGGGGCGGGACCAACGGTTTTAATCCGGGGCGACATGGACGCACTGCCGGTGATCGAAGAGACCGGGCTGCCGTATGCCAGCAAGGTCCTGGTGAAAAATCCCGATGGCACCTCGGTGGGGGCGATGCATGCCTGCGGTCACGATGTCCACTCCACCATGCTGATCGGCCTGGCTCCGCTTTTTGCCGGGCTGAAAGAGCACTGGAAAGGAACCATCGTCCTGATTGCCCAACCAGCCGAAGAAATCGGGCGCGGTGCCAAGGCGATGATTGATGATGGCTTGTTCGAAAAGTTTCCCAAGCCCAACTACTGCCTGTCGCTCCATGTCAAACACAACCTGCCGGTGGGGACTCTGGGTCTCACCTCTGGCTTTGCGATGGCGAATGTGGATTCCGTGGACATCACCATTTTTGGCAAGGGCGGCCATGGAGCCCGCCCGCACGATACGGTGGATCCGATTGTGACCGCCGCCCATGTCATCACTGCGCTGCAAGCCATCGTCAGCCGCCGCATGAATCCCATCGAGCCCGCGGTGGTCACGGTCGGGTCGATCAAGAGTGGCACCAAACACAACATCATCCCCGGCGAAGTGAAGCTACAGCTCACGGTGCGCTCCTACACGGATGAGGTCCGCAAACTGTTGCTCGACAGCATCCGCCAGATCACCACCGATACCTGCAAGACCTTTGGCTGCCCCAAACCGCCCGAGATCGTGATCCTGGAGAATGATTTTACCCCAGCCGCCTATAATGATCCCGCCCTGACCTCAGCGGCGATCGATTTGTTTTCAAAATTAATCGGCAAAGAAAACATCCACGAACCCCTGCCCGAAATGGGTGGCGAGGACTTTGGTCGCTTCGCCAAGCACCTCGGGGTGCCGGGCTTGCAGTATCGCGTCGGGACCCAGAGCAGGGAAAAATACGAGGCTTCGCTGAAACCGGGTGCAGATGCCCTCCCCTCCCTGCATTCTCCCTTCTTTTATCCCGAGCCGGAGCCGACCTTAGGCCTTAGCGTGGAGTCGATGGCCAATCTGGCTCTGAGCCTGCTCCAAAATCCCTAAAACCAAGTGATGAAAAAACCATTTTCTGGCATTCTCCTCGTTGTCCTGCTGCCGTTGGCGGCTCTGGCCCAGTCTGGTAAGCCGCCCAAAGCTCCTGATGTGCCGACGGATCTGTCTCCGCAGATTGAGACGCTCCAGCCAGGGGTGAAGCTCACATTGCTGGCGGAGCATCCCGATCTGGTCACGCCGACCGGGATTGATGTGGATGCAAAAGGCAATATCTGGCTGGTCGCCTGCCACACCCATTTCCGACCGGAAGGCTACAGCGGCCCCGAACACGACGAGATTCTCGTCTTTGACGCAAACGGCAAAAACCGCCGGGTTTTTTACAACAAAACCGATGCCACCATGCACCTGAAAGTCGGCCCGACAGGCTGGATTTACCTCGCAGAACGCGACCGCATCCTCCGTGTCATAGACTACAATAATGATGGCGTAGGTGATCTGGAGGATAGCCTCGCCAGCCTCGACACGGTGGCCGATTACCCGCACAACGGCCTCAGCGGCATGGCCTGGCACCCCGATGGTGGACTCGTTTTCTCCCTCGGTGAAAATTTCGGCAAAGACTGGACCCTGACCGGGGCGGACGGCTCGAAAGTCAGCGGGCGCGGCGAAGGCGGTGTTTTCCGCTGCACAGCTGACGGCAAGGGGCTCCGCCGCATCGCCCGTGGTTTCTGGAATCCCTTTGGCCTGCTGGTGCGTGGCGATGGCGAAATCTTCGCCGCTGAAAACGACCCCGGGAGCCGCCCGCCCTGTCGCCTGCTGAATGTGGTCGACGACGCTGACTACGGTTTTCAATGGGTTTATGGCAGCGCCCCGGTGCATCCCTTTGTGGCGTGGAATGGAGAGCTGCGCGGCACCCTGGGCATGGTGCACCCCTGTGGCGAAGGCCCCTGCGCGGTGGTGGAACTCGGCGGTGGTGTCATGATTCCGAGTTGGAGCGACCACAGTATCGACTATTTTCCGCTGACTAGAAAAGGCGCTGGCTACACCTCCGAGCGCATCCCGCTGGTCCGGGGCAGCGATTTTTTCCGCCCCGTGGACATGGCCCGGGGGCCGGATGGTGCATTTTACTTCACCGACTGGGTTTTCAACTCCTACCCGATCCATGGCCGCGGACGGCTCTGGAAGCTGGAAATCGACCAGGAATCCTGGATCGCTGAAAAACAGCCCGAAACGCCCGAAGCCACCCTCGCGAAAGCCCTCCGTAGCGGGCAGACCAGGCTTGAAACCGCGAAACTCCTCGAACTCGCCCGGGGAAATGATCGCTATCTCGCAGATGCGGCCCTCTCCGCGCTTTCCCGCTCCGGCCTGACGCCTGAGATGGTGAAAGCCCTCTCACCCGAGGATCGCGTCTGGGCCTTTGTCGCGATGCGCCGGACAGATTTAAACGACGAAAAATGGGTCCGTGCCTTTTTCGATGATCCCGATCCCGAAATGCACTTCGAATGTCTGCGCTGGATCGCTGATGCGGTGCTGAAAAACTTCCAGCCGCAGGTGGAGACCATGCTCAATGACCCTGCGCTCGATTTTCGCCTTTTCGAAGCCGTCCTCGCCACCTGGAACACCCTGCGCGGCGAACCGGGCGCGGGCGTAACAAATCCTGAGGTGCTCGTCGAGCGCATCACCAACTCCGCCACCCCGGCCCGCCTCAAAGGCTACGCCCTCCGCCTCGCTCCACCGGCTCACAAAGCCTTGACCGTGGAGCTGCTGCGCGAATTCGCCGACAGCCCGGACGAAATCCTCCAACTTGAAGCGGTGCGAACCCTCTCCGCCCGCAAAGCCAGCGCCGAGATAGCTGGGGATGAAAAGCGCAGTCCCCAAATCCGAGCCGAAGCCATCCTCGGCACCGAAGACACCGCGCTGTTAAAAAAGCTAGCCACCAGTGAAAACGCCACCATCCGCGACGAAGCGAGGCGGGCTCTGCGCTTTACCGAGGGCTTCACCCTGCCGATTGCGGATCGTCCTCCCCTCGACCAAACCGAGGCCTGGCTCAAACAAATCGACACTTTGCCCGGCCAGCCCGATATCGAAAACGGTCGCCGCCTCTTTTTTAACCCCAAGGTCGCCCTCTGCGCCAACTGCCATCGCCACAGCGGTCGCGGCACCGTCGTGGGCCCGGATCTCACCCTCGTCGCTCATCAGGGTGATCGGGCCGCCCTGCTCCGCTCCATCCTTGAGCCGGGGCGCGAAGTTGCCCCGCAGTTTTACCCATCTTTGGTGAAGCTAAAAGATGGCACCGATTTCACCGGCATCCTTCTCCGCTCCTCCAGCACCGAAGTTTTCCGTGATCTCACCGGCAAAGAACGTTCCTTCCCCGAAGCCGACGTCATCAGCCGGACCGAAATTAAAATGTCCCTCATGCCGCCCGGGCTGGTGATGTCCCTCACCGATGCGGAGTTGCGGGATTTGCTGGCGTTTTTGAGCGGGAAATAAAGTGGTATGAAGATAATCTATGCGAAATCCGACAAAATGTTTGAAAATGCCGCAGTCGATGAAGCGGCAAGAAAAGCGCTAATCCAACAACAACAAAAGGTTCGGAGCTTTTTCATTTGGTTGGTCTTGGTGATAGTGATTTTCTTTTTTGCCATGGCGGCATACCTTTTCTACGAAGCACTTCCAATATTTCGCGGGAACTTCGCTTCCTTTCATCTGTTTTTATTCAACCATAATAAAATCGGAGCAGTTGTGGGGTTCTTATCAGTCGTTGCTGTATTCTCAACTATCGCAGCTAGGGTCGCTGATAACCAAGTGAAAATGCTAATCTTGATCGATCGGATTGAAAACGAGAAGATTACACCTCCAGCATATCAATGACTTAACAGGGTACAACGGCCAATCTAACCCTGTTGAATCGGGGCTTTTATCTTGCCTCCCAAAATATTTTTTGAGACTTAGATTGAATTTGTTCCGCTCTGGGCCATGTTCTTTGCAGGGATGGGCGATTAATTTCGCCATTTGGAATCCGCGCGGTTAGCTCAGGGGTAGAGCGCGTGCTTCACACGCACGATGTCACTGGTTCAATTCCAGTATCGCGTACCATTTCACCCATCCGGGAAACTCTAGCCAATCAAGGAACCGGAAATTTCCCAATCTTTTCCTGAATCTCCGCCGCCTTTTTCTGGCTGGCCGCATCCAATTGGGAAAGGCTGTAAACAAATCGGGAATTGTCCTCTTTGGCAAAAAGCGCCTTGTCTCCTTTGATTCCCAGCAACCTGGCTTTCATCACATTGCCGGTGGAATTCTTCCATTCGGAAATCTCATACCACTCAGGTTTTAGGGTGGTGAGAAATTCGATCTCCTGAGCGGCTATCCCCATATCAAACAGGCCTTTTTTCTTGAAAAAACCGAACGCCTTGATCGGGTCACCGCCGCTGCGGGGCATGTCCAAAGGCAAATCACTAATCAAAACCAGCCCCGAAGTAATCACCCTGGCACCCTGATAAAAACCATTCGCCCCGGTTGCCTTTTCGCCCTCTTTTTTTGGAACCATCTGCACAACAACGCCATCTTTGTTGGCGTGAAACACCGTGCCATCGATATAGCGGGCATCGCAAATCACATTGACCAATGCGGTGCCATGTTGGCTGCGGATCACACTCTGTTGAACTGGAGTGAGCTGTGCCCAAGGAACGGTGTGATACTCGTTGGTATCCCCGGATTGATAGATCGCGCCATCACTCGAAAGCTCCACCAGTGTGCAGTTGCGAATCGTGTTGCCATCAATGGTGATTGTCTCTGCGGCCTGGGTATCGAAACCCAGATAGAGGCAAAAAAACAACATGACAAGACAGGAGGGAAGACGGCTCTTCATCAGTTCAATCAAAAAAGTTAAGGAGTTATGGCGGGAATTTCACTGGACAAAGCGGCCCGCAAATTCTTAGTCTCAATAACACCGGTCGAACCATTTTGCAACTGAACGGTCGCCCAACCCTCACCGGGTTTCGTCATGTTTACGATCATGCCAGGAGAAACCGCCAGAATGGTCGTATCCGTGGGGGTGGCCCCATATTTCATAAACTGGGCGGACTGCTCCACAATGTAATAGGAATTCCCATTCCGGTTGATGACGGAAGTGGAGGAAACTCCAGAAGCTGCTTTCCCAATCCCTTTGGGTGTGGGCAGTTTTGGAACCGGCAGGGAAAACCGCTTTTTCGACTCCGGCTCCACTGCCGGGAGAGCAACGCTCGGCGCAGACGCCTGGGTCAACCCGGTGGTGCCATTTCCGACCGGGGCTCCAGGAACCAGGTCGCTGGGAAACAGGCTGCTGCTAATGGCGGGAGGTGCTGGCTCGTTTTTCCGGCCAAATCCAAAGAGTTTCTTCTGTTCGGGTTCCATTGCCATGACCGGCTCAGGCTCCGACTGGCGGCGGGAGAACCAGCCAGCTTTTTTTTCCTCGGCGGCAACTGTTGGTGCTGGTGCGGTAAGTTTTGTTGCTTGGTTCCCGACTTGCGGCGCGGGGGAGCCAGTGTCGGCGCGCATCATATCCGCACCAGACCTCGCCTTCTGAATCACCACCGGAGATGACTCACGAGGTGCGGGGGCACTTCGGGCAGTAGCCACTGCCTCCGTTGGAACAAGTGACGCGGCAGGTCGCGCCTGACTGCTGGAAGACGCTGAGGATGAGGCCATCTGAGGTGGAGCCTGTGTTGGAGGTGCCTGTTGTGGGGGTGCCGCAGCAAACGATGGCGTGGCCGCTTCCGGTTCCTTGTTTCCAAACTGGGGAAAGGGAATTTTTGGGAGCCGGAATTTTGGCATCGTGAAAGAGCGACCGTCGCCACCTGGTGGAGGCGCAACCGGCTCAACTGGAAGCGGTTTGGGCATCGACAACCCCGATTCGGGCTTTGGTTCTTCAACCCCGACCGCCCTGGCTACCTGATCCCCAATTTTCTTGATGGGTTGAAAGTTTTTTTGGCCTTTCTGGCTGGCCGCCGCATCTGCGGCTTCCTGTTTTTTGACTGATGCGGCAAAATCTGCCGGAATTTCCCGACCGACTTTGATATTGCCCTCAGCATCCTTCCAAGTTGCCATTTCACTGGGGCTGACCTTGTTATAGGCATTGTAAGAGGTCACTCGCTGCCATTTTAATTCTTCCGAAGCCTGCATTTTTGCCTGCCTGGTGCGACGGGCCTTTTCCAGTGCGGTATTGAGGCTGTTTTCCTCAATCGAAGCATTGGCTGCCCGGGCCATTGCCGCTGCCGCCGCAGTTCGTTCTGCCTCCTGAGCCGCAGCGCGGACCTGCATCATGTGCATCGTCTCCGACGTGGCTCCATTTTCCAGGCCCATCGTCATCCCGGAGGACGCTGCCGTGGGACTGACATAGGGAGTTCCAACCGTGCCCTGGGCACCTGCCCGCTCCATATCGAAAAGCAGCATGATTCCCGCCACAAGAGAGCATCTTAACCAAATGGCATTAAAAAGTTTCATTCTTGAAGAAAGTGAGAGGCAGGATGGAGAAAGTATAACACCATCTCACACGTCGTCCAGTAAGTAGGTGTGTTATCAACGCTTTAGGTTTCTTGAAGGTCAACCAGTTTGCGGTCTTCACACCAAGAATCACCCAATTTTCCAACTCTTCGAACGCATTTGGATTTACTCGAATTAGGCTTTTTGGTAATATTCCCTAATAAACCACGTTCCGGAGCGGTCCCTATTGAAAAAGGGATTTTCCCGGCCAACAAGCTTATGAAAATAAAATACCACTTCACGATTCTCACCATTATCTTTGGACTGTTGACCTTGTCTTCCCGCACATCTCAGGCTCAGCAATCCGTTGCCGCAGTCCATCAGGAAGGGGTTGCCCTTTATAACGCGGGCGATTACGCAGGTGCCTTAATCAAATTTCAGCAAGTCCTCCGTGCTCAACCCAACTACATCAACGCCAGAGTTTTTAGCAACAAATGCCAACTGGCCTTAAAGGAAGGTGGCGGCCCCAAAAAGACAGTGGAAGCGATTCTTAGTCAGGTCATGATCCCCTCGGTTGATTTTCAAGATGTTCCATTGGGAGATGCGTTAACCTACATTTCCCAAAGAACCACGGAACTAACCCAGGGGAAGTTCACCCCCAATATTATTTTTAACGGGTCCACCGAGCAACGATCCAGCTCTATGGTGACTATGAATTTACGGCAGGTTCCGGCGACCACCCTGCTCAAATACATCGGTCAACAAACCAGGTGCCGAATCGCCTACGATGAACATGCCATTGTGGTGACACCGTTGGACAACGTTCCTCAAACCGTATCCAGCACTCCTCAGCCGGGCACCACTACTCCTGAAGCAACCACTCCAGCAACGCCCAATCCATTTAAGTAATCGTTTAGATCTCGATTGGAAACTCTAAAAGTTATCATCACCGGTGGTCGGGGAGATCTGGCCATCGCCATGGCGGATGCACTTAGCCGTGAGGGATATCAGGTCGCTGCTCCCGGGCGGGATGAGCTTGATGTGACCTCCGCCGCTTCGGTGAAGGCCTATTTTACTTCCATCACTTCACTGGATCTGCTGGTCAACAACGCCGGCCTGACTCGCGATATCGTTCATTCCAGCCTCTCCGAAGCGGACTGGGGTTTGGTTGTTGATACCAATTTGAAAGGTAGTTTCCTCTGTTCCCAGGCGGCTTTGAAGATTTTTTGCAGGCAAAACACCGGGCACATCATCAATATCGGGTCATTTTCCGGAAAATGTCCGCCGATTGGCCAGACCAATTATGCAGCGGCCAAGGCGGGGTTGATAGGCCTGACCCAGTCTCTCGCCAAAGAATACGGGAAACGAAATATCCGGGTGAATGCGATTTTGCCGGGATTTTTGGAAACAAAAATGACGGCGGGACTTTCAGATCAGGCCAGGCAACGAGTTCTCGACCGCCACGTCCTCGGTCGTTTCAACACCACTGAAGATGCCGCGAGTTTCGTAACCTGCCTCCATCGGTTGTCAGCCGTTTCGGGCCAGGTTTTTCAACTTGATTCCCGGATATGAGGGCCAATGGAAATAGAGCCGAAAGATTAGTTGGCAAACAAAACCAACAAGATTTCCAACAAAAAGTTTTTTCTTGCCTGTCATCCCGTTTAGTGGCGATTTTGGATCGTTAGGTTGGCTGGGCTCAGGTCATCACGACGCCATCACCCGATTGGATGCCCTTTTATGACTCATATTCCCGCTGGCCTTTCTTTTTGGGGAGGCGCAAATACCTCATTGCACCCTGTTTAATCGATTATCGCACCCTGTTAAGTCGCTCACCTTAAACTGTTTAATCGCTCACAATTATCCGGGGTATGAGATCTGCCTGCCTACTCCTGCTGCCTCCCCTAAAAAAGATCTCGACACCTTTCCCGGCTTTTTGTTAGCCTTTCACGTGATCCATCGGCAGTCAGGAAACCGAAAATTTTCCACCACCCATGTCCATTCACTTGGAAAAGCGGCATTTTTCAATATTTGGTCCACTCCCGGACCAGGGGCGGCAGCGTGTCGCTTATCGAAATCCTGCAACTGAAAGGACAAAGGAATAGCACCGCTCGGATGATCGATACCTCTGTCCCCATTCCCTTGGCCCCTGTAACCAGTTTTTAAAAAAGGCACCTTCAGACCCACTTCCCGCCCTCGGAAATCCCGCCACCCTCGGTGCCATGATAGACCCACGTTCCCGGAAAAATCCCTTGTCAGATCGGGGATTTTCCGACATTCTTTTTCGAACATCCCTCGTGGATATCACCTCGGGGGAGCATACGAATAAATACTGTTCGAAGTAAATTGACATTTCACAAACGACCATTGCTCGATGAAGAATATGTCGAAAAGATTCGTGGGCATGATCGCATGTTTCGGCGGATGCGTTGGATTTGGCCCGCCCTGTTTCTTGCCTTATTCTGCTGCCTTGTTAGTTTTGCCCGTCTCGTTCAGAGAGTCGCAGCCGATATCCCAAGTGATCGGAGTGTGTTTTATGGCGGATTGGCGCTGGGCGGGATGTTTGGTTTCATGTTTGTGCTGACTGCGGCGCAGGCCGGGCTCACTCTCAAGCAGTGGATCGACTCCCGTAGAGGAAATCGGAGCGAAAGACTAATGTTGCAGTATTACGACAAGTTGAAAGACAAAGAAGCTTCGAACATGACGGCGGACTCAACGGCTTACAGCCGTGAGTCGCCTCGACGTTCTGCCTAAAAATGAATGCCGACAGCTACGACGAAGAAGAGGCTCTTCGGCGATACATTCGCAAGAACTACATGCACCTTCAGACTGATCGGGAACGCCAACTTTACAGCGGAGCTGTGCTGAGGGCGAAGAGAGTTCGCCTAGACTCGCCGGATTTGGCTCCCCGATATGGCGTTACCCCCGATTATCTTGAGGATCCCGAAGTGGATGCAGTGATCGACGAAGGGATATCCGATTTTCGAGAGCGCGTTCGGACACGAATTTTCGAGACATACCGAGACTGGATCTTCATCAATCGCTGCGAACGATGTGGACGGATTGTTGCATCACCCATCGCGTGCACTTGTTTGTGGTGCGGACACGTTTGGTATGAGCGACGTTCCGAAATGGAGGCGGCGGCGACCTGCGACATCTACCCCGAAAAACAAATGGCAGAACAAGACGTCACTCCTAACGACTGACCCTCAGCCAGTCCCAGCCGTCATGATCGCGACAACCGCAACCCGCAGTCGAAGCCTCGCCCCCAGTCCGGCGTAGGAGGACTCGACGTTCTGCAATGAAATGATCCTCTACCGGCCAGTCGGAATCGAAGAACTCGCACTCGTTTTCAACAGCGGAATGAGAGCCTTTCCACCGCGTCTTCCCGAGCAACCGATTTTTTACCCGGTCACGAATTTCGGATACGCGAGTCAGATAGCCCAAGAGTGGAATACGACTTCGGGATCGAAGGCTGGCTACGTGACGACCTTTACCGTCAATGACGACTACGTGTCCCGATTCGAACGCCGATTACAGCGGGATGGATTTCTCCTGCGAAACTTACGTTCAGCGTCAGATCGTCTATTGCCACTATCCGTTCTGGCGGGTCCAAGATTTTACCGACCAGGGCGTGACGGCAGAGCAGCGTGACGATTTGATTCTCCGTATTGAGAAGCGTTGGGAGATTTCCGACATCCCATTCAAGCTACCACGCCTCAAAAACCAGAATGCAGATCAAGGCGGTGGTGGACAACCGGTTACCCGCCCCGAGTCGAAATGACCCTCTTGACTACAACCCTTAACCCTGTTGCGGAGCGGTGCTCCCGGTAGCCGGTGCCACACCTTGACGTTTGACAAAATAGATGAAACGAGAAGTCGTCACGCCAACTTCGGTTAAGTGCCCTTCGTGCGGCAAGACGACCGCATGTAATCAGCCATACCCGTATCACGCTGGCTTTGGGAACCAAGGCTTTCTCTATAATCAGAGCGGAAACAGTACTTTGATCTGGAGCAGCTTTGATCTGGATTATGAAGAGATTGTAGGACAGAAGCATCCGTGGGCTCTATCTGAAAGTGATCGATTAAGATTAGAGGCCGCACTCGCCCCTTCGCCAGATGGAACAGAGTGGGGATTTTCCCACCCAGCGCGCTGTCCCTCCTGCGGTGGCAAGATCGCTGAATCCATTCTGCACTCCATTTACTACTACCGGTTTGATGGGAGTATCGATTTAGATGCTAATCCGCGCGATGGAGCAGTCACCCTCAAGAAAGCAATGAAATGAGGGAGTTGCACAAGGCGGTCGACTCAACGGCTACCCGTGTAACGCCCGATGCGGGCTCGCTACGCTCGCTGGGCATCAGTCGCGCCACGGGCAGCCATCGGTGATCGCGGACGTTCTGCCTGAAAACATGCCTTCAATCGATCTTCCATATCGTCGTCCGGTGTCGCTGAGTGATCCGTTTCACGACTTGATTGAGGATATGCTTACTTCGTGCTTGGTTCTAGATCGCCCACGGCGATGTTGGAGTTAACCCGGATTTATTGCCCCTGAATCTTGGCATCACCCAAATTAAAGGCAGCGTGAACGGCCCGGGCGGCGTCTTCGATCTGATCTTCAGCCACGGTCACCGTGATTTTGATTTCCGAGGTTGAGATCATCTGGATGTTAACACCGGCTTCGGAAAGGGCCGCAAACATCTCTGCGGCAACTCCGGAATGAGATTTCATACCGATCCCGACGACGCTGAGTTTGGCGATGCCGTCTTCGGATTCGATAGTCACCTCGTCCCCAATTTGATTAAGAACGGATTTTAAGGAGTTTTCGGCCTTGCTAATATCGTTTTTGTGGACGGTAAAGGAAATATCGGTGATGCCGGTCTTGGACACGTTCTGGACGATCATGTCGACGTTGATGTTGGCTTTGGCAATGGCTCCAAAAATCTTTCCAGCCGTGCCGGGGTGATCTTTGACGCCGGTAATGGTTACCTTGGCTTGCTCACGTTCCAGGCTCACCCCGCGGATGACGACAGACTCCATACTCATAGTTTCTTCTCGAACAATAGTTCCGGGATTTCGGTTTAAACTGCTGCGGACTTCAAAGGTCACGCCAAATTTTTTGGCGAACTCCACTGATCGGGACTGCATGACCTTACTGCCCGAACTGGCCATTTCCAGTAATTCATCGTAGCTGATTTCGTCGAGCTTTTTGGCATCCTTCACGACGCGGGGGTCACAGGTGTACACTCCGTCCACGTCTGTGTATATCTGGCAAATATCAGCATCAATCGCGGCAGCCATGGCGATGGCCGTCAGGTCCGAGCCACCCCGCCCCAGAGTGGTGATTTTTCCATCGGCAGTTTTTCCCTGAAAACCAGCGAGGATCACGATATTGCCATCGTCAAGGAGACGATGGACTTCCTGAGGAGAAATATTGGATATTCGGGCTTTGGTGTGAACTCCATCCGTCTCGATCCCGGCCTGGGCACCGGTCAGGGAGACGGCCTTTGCCCCCATGGAGTTGAGGCTCATGGCCGTAAGCGCAATGGTGGTTTGTTCGCCGGTGGCGAGAAGCACGTCCATTTCGCGTTCGGTTGGTTCAGTGGCTCCGGTCACTTCTTTGGCCAATTCGATGAGGCGATTGGTGACACCCGACATCGCCGACACAACAGCCACTACCTGATGCCCCTCTTCCAGGGTATCAAGAATTCTTCTGGCCACATTGCGGATTCTCTCTGGAGTCCCCACTGAGGTGCCTCCATACTTTTGGACGATCAGGCTCACGGCAGGATATATCGACTAATATTTTGAAATGTCCACGCTCTGATTGGGGTAAAATCACATCAAAAACAGTGTCCGGGCCAGATGCTCAAAACAGGCCTCGTCACGAAGGGGAAACACCCCCAGGGAGGGTTCGCATTTTCGAATGTTTTCCGCGTTACTGCTCAATGAAAGATCACCCGCAAAGAGGGACTCTGCTCCAGGAGGGTGATTCAAAACCAGCCGGGTGCAATTGAGGTTCATTTGCCGAATCATCCGAAAAGTCATGAGAGTGTGGTTGATCACCCCGAGGCGGTTGGCAGCGACGATGATAACCTCATTGCAGAGTGCTGCGGCGAGATCTGCCATATAGATCTGCGGAGTAATCGGGACGAGCCACCCGCCAGCGCCCTCCACCAGTACCAGTTCATGTTGAGTCATCAGTCGGAGATGAGCGGCGTGAATTCTATCCAGTGCTACTTCCTCTGGCGAATCAGCAGCGGCCAGGGGGCTGAGCGGTCGTTCGAACCAGGCGGGATTTATTTCGTCAAGGCTGTGGGTGGCACCGGAAGCTGATTGGAGCGCTTCACTGTCCTTTCGTCCACCGCATTCGATGGGTTTAAAACCAACAGCATCCCCCCCCAATCTCCGGAGAGCCCGAATCATGCCGACGGTAAAAAAAGTTTTCCCAACTCCAGTGTCGGTGCCTGTGATGAAAATGGAATGTCCCATGTCTTTGACGGTTTAACAGGGTATAATCGCGCATTGAACAGGGTACAATCAAAGTTTTTTCGCACGGGCCAGTCCGGCCATCTTTTTTTGCAGCCAAATCAAGGCTACAATCGATCCAACGATTCCACCGATATATCCCATGTTGTGAATCGTCCCGACGCGATAAAATGAGGCGATATCTTCAATTCGATACATTTGCTGCCACATTTCCCACGACTCACCGACGGAGTCAAAAGTGAGCGTGGCATAAAGGTACCCGCTCAATCCGAAGCCAAAGGTCACAATCACCATGACCAGCAAAGCTTTGATGGCCAGTGGAAGGTGGACGATGTGATCAGGAGGTTTCATGGTGACACGGCCCATCACCCAACCGAAGATTAACCCGATCCAATAGGTGGCGAGAAAACCAATCACACCGGCAAAAATGCGATCTCCCATATTGGGATCTACTCCAGAGAACTGAATAAACTTAAACTTGGTAAAATATTCCGGCGACAAGGTGTAGGTCACCTGATCGTGGATAATCCCGTAGCCACCCGCAATCCCGACGCCCCAAAGGCAAAGAAGCAACAGTCTCCCGAAGGATCTCAGGGACATGAAGGGGAAAAGAATCTTCAGTATCCCCATAAGCAGGGCCTAACCCTAAGCAACACCAAATCGAAACCTGATATCAGCCAGTTCGTCGAGCATCTCCCTGGTTTTACGATTCCAATTCAACATGCAACTCCGGGAAAGCTCCACCTGACGGGAAATCACTTCTCTAACAAATTCCTCATGAATATTGTGCAATTTTTCGAGCAAATTTTTGATGGCATTGATGGCGCGTTCTTTCCAGTCTGTATCGGGAAGACTTTGCATTCGTTCCAGTTCTTTCTCGGCACTTTGTCTGGCTGCGTTAAGTTCTGCCAGGACGATTTTACTTCTGGGAACCCGGCGCAGGTCTTTGGCCAACCCCAATTTCGAAAGAGTCCAGATGGCCCATTTTGTCGGATCGAAATTCCAAGGCTTGACTCCGTTCCGATAATCATGCTGAAATTCGTGATGATAATTGTGATATCCCTCGCCGAAGGTGAAGAGCGACATGATAAAGCTGTCCCGCGCACTGCATTCCGTGCTGTAAGGACGCCGACCAATGGTGTGGCAAAGCGAATTGATAAAGAATGTACATTGCTGCACCACAAAAACTCGAAACACACCGGCGATCAGGAAGCCGCCCAAGGCCCCGACGGTTCCGTTCCAAATGTAACCAAGAATGGCTGGAAAGATTAATCCGACCACCACGGCGATCAGTTTATCAAAGCGGTTCTGCCACATGATCATCTTATCCTTTTTCAAATCATTTACATTTTCCAAGGGCTGGGCGGGTTCGGTCTTAAACAGAATCCAACCGATGTGAGCCCACATAAATCCTTTGCTGATGTCATAAGGATCCTCATCATCATCGGTATGTTTGTGGTGGGTGCGATGATCTGACACCCACTTTAGAGCTGAGTTTTCGAAGGCACAGGCTCCAAAAACTAGCGTGAAAAATCTTACGGGCCAAGCCGCTTTGAAGGAAAGGTGAGAAAATAAGCGATGATACCCCAGAGTGATGCTCATGCCCGTCGCCATCACATAGAACAGAAACATGCCGATTTGGAATGAATCTAACCCGTAATGGTGGACATAGAAAGGAGTGCCAATCAATGCAGTGAGGCAAATAACCAGCATGAAAATCGTGTTCACCCAGTTAACCCGTTCGAAGGAAAATTTTAAAGTCATTGGAATCACTCCTTTAACGGTATAGAGCCGAACAGTCAATCTAAGAATAACCAATTTCAGCGAAACGCAATTACGTAGATGACCGTTTGCGGCCCTTCATGAGCGCTTCGATTTCTTCCGCTTCTATGGGGATGTCCTTCATTAGGTCGATGTTACCGGTTTTTTTCACGATAATGTCATTTTCAAGTCGAATCCCGAAACCCTCTTCCGGCAGATAAATGCCTGGTTCCACGGTAACCACCATGCCTTCGACAAAGTTTGGATTGGCTGGTGTGACATCGTGCACATCGATTCCGAGGCTGTGGGAAACACCGTGCATGAAGTATTTTCGGTATGCTCTTTTTTCCTCCTTTAAAGTTTCGCCACTCGCCCTTTCCTTTTCAACCACGGCACGATCCAACAAGCCCAGGTTGATCAGTTCCTCTTCGACGGCACGGGCGGCCTGCGGGGCAAACTCTTTCCGAATGTTTTTTCCCGGAACAATCAGTTCGTCGATGCAAAGCCTGAAGATCCGCAGCACCGCGTCGTAAACGGCACGCTGACGATCCGTGAATTTTCCATTTACAGGAATGGTACGGGTCAGGTCAGCGTTATAATTCCCGTATTCAGCAGCAACATCCAAAAGCAAAAGATCCCCATCCTGGCACGGCTGATCGTTTTCAATGTAGTGAAGGATGCAGGCATTAACTCCGCTGGCGATAATCGGCTCATAGGCAAAGCCACGCGAACCATGTTTGAGAAACTCATGGGCAAATTCTGCTTCGATTTCGTATTCCATGACCCCGGGCTCCACAAATTCCAGAATTCGACGAAAACCCAGCTCGGTGATTTCGCAGGCTCTGGTTAGCCGGGAAATTTCGACTTCGGATTTGATCTGCCGTACCACATGCAGCAGCGGGGCAAGCCTTTCGAAGCGATGATTCGGGTACAGGGTTTGGAGGCGATTGCGGTAACGGTCATCGGGAGTTACTCCGATCGTGCTCGATGAACGGGCGTGTTCGTTATAATTCAAGAAAATCTGGCCAAATTGTTGAGCAAGTG
>JBGSJM010000447.1:0-5789 GCA_041742015.1 Verrucomicrobiales bacterium
GAAGGGTACCATTCGCGATTCAACAGGGTACCGTGGGCGACAGGATCACCAGCGGCTGATTGAGGACCTGGATCTCATTGCGATCATCAGGGTCAAGACGCTCCAATCCCTTTCCAAAACCGCCGCCTGAGCTTGGACCAGGAAACCCGGAGATTCGTTCGCGAGCGGGCGGACAACCGGTGCGAATACTGCCGCATTTCGCAGGAAACGACGACTCAAGGCATTCCCAGAAAGGGCATCCAAATTCAAGGATCACTAAAAACCGGATGACTGGACCTGTTGAGCAATCAGTTATTTGACGCCCACGGACGGAGGGATTATTAATCATGATGGCAATTTCAGAAGCAGAAATCCTTTCGGAGATTATTTCACCCCAGGGCGGTGGCTTGAGTTCCGCTGCCGCACACGCCATTTTGGAATTGGATTTTTCAGAATCCACCCGAAACCTGATTCGTGACCTCTTACAAGCCCAGAACAAGGGCTCCATTTCGGAAGAAGAGCAGTCCAATCTACAGAAGTATCTTCGGGTTGGTCAGTTGATCGATTTGCTCCAGGCAAAAGCCCGCTTGTCCCTCGCTCATTTGTAATTTCATGGCACTTCGGGACCAGGTCCGGGAAAGAGCCGGGGATCGTTGCGAGTATTGTCAATTGCCTCAAAGTGCAACGATTCTTCCCCATGAGCAGGATCATATTAAGGCCCAAAAGCATCACGGACCCACCACCTTGGAAAATTTGTGTTGGGCCTGTGCTCAGTGCAATGGGGCTAAAGGCTCAAATGTGGCGGGATATGATCCAGATTCCGGAGAGCTGACCCAGTTGTTTCATCCCCGAAATCAACGATGGACAAATCATTTTGTTTGGAAGGGGGCGGAATTGACAGGGAAAACTCCCGAGGGACGAGTCACAATCGATGTTTTGAACATCAATCAGATTGAAAGGGTCATGCACCGGAGTTTGCTCATGGAAGCTCGTGTTTTCTTTGAAGAAAATTGAGGGACAGTCGCAATCGATTTGACGATCCCCTGTCCCACAAAATTTGGAGTCTCACGCGGAGACGCAGCGACGCGGAGGGTTTTAGGAGAAGCCACCCGCTCTCCAGATCCCGGCCCGTAATGTACAACACTCCGCTTTTCCCATTCTGCTGTCTGCCATTCTGCTGTCTCCCATTCTGTTGTCTAAATCCCAATCCTTCGCTTTTACCTGTAGCCCACAAAAAATCTGAAGTTTCACGCAGAGACGCAGAGGGTTTTAGAAGAAGCCACTTTCTTTCTCCGCGTCTCCGTGGGGACAGACCCAGGTCTGACCCGAATGGCACTAGTTTAAGATCAAGTTTCGATGAAAATAAGGGTTGCTAAACCGTGGAAAAAAGCGACTGGCTCGTGTGATGAAGACACCTTTTTTACCGGGAATTCCAACGCAACTTTATGGCAGGCGGAGACGCAGCTTACTCGAAAATTTGCGTGGCTTGTTTCAGCAAAACCTTCAAAACTCAATCACCGATTACGGAGTGCTTTTCAACGATATTGTCCCCATTCAACTGCTCCATGAGGCCAGCAGTGAAAAACGCACCCGGACGTTCCCGGAAGTTGTCACCTTCTGGGCATGGGCATCTCAAATTTTAGAGTGTAATTCCTCCTGTGCCAAGGTTTTGGTCACCGTGCAAAATTGGTATGCGGAAGCTAATAAATCAAGATCACCCGGACAGGAACTAAAAATTCCATCAAACAACTCCGGCTCCTATTGCGAAGCTCGCAAAAGGCTTTCCATGAGATTTTTAGACACGGTTCACAGCCTGGTTGAATCCTACACGAAAGCCCGCATCAATGCCTCTGATCTATGGTATGGCTTTCGTCTGAAAGCAATTGATGGCACCTCGTTTCAGCTCATGGATACACCGGAAAATCAGAAAAAATATCCCCAACCTTCGACTCAAAAAGCGGGTTGTGGAACCCCTACCATGGGTTTTTTAGGCATCCTTTGCGTCTTCCGACCGCGACCACCACTGGCAAACGGAAACCACGTACAATGGGGATCTGGAATCCAGACCGCTTTATGGAGCTCAAGCCGGTGCCGAGTATCAGCTGTCACCGTGCATGGCTCTCTTTCTCGAAGGCAAATATGATCGATACCTGACCGCGATAGGCGACGTGGTCATCACTAACCCGACCGGTTCCGATATGATCCGTCGCGGCGAATCTGCAAACCTGACCACTTGGCAGATCAATTCGGGCGTCAAGATTAAGTTCTGAGCCAAGATTGCTGTTCCAGTCATCCGCTCCTGCGCCTACTCTCCGCCGTGCAGGGAAGCGGCCATCCAGATCCAACTTGGTTGGGGATCCACCAAGAACTGATCGCCTGGAGGCAAGCGAGTGCGGCCTTAATATCGTATTCTTTCATTAATTGATATTGATTGAGAAAGGACTAAAAATGGTTTCATTGGCTGTCTTTCAGTGTCGCGTTCATGAAAAATGAGCTGGGATTTTTGGGAAATCAAGTTTTTCAAGGGCGTTCTCTGGATTTTTCGTGAAAAATCATAACTTGCGGGCATGGAATCACCTTCGCTTGCTTGGGAAATCTGCAAACGATTGATGGTGAACCAGCTTTGAGCTACCCCCCTCAATCCCATTCGGACCGACGGCTCAAACAAAAGGGCTCGAAAAAGCAATTTCCTATCAATTGTGCCGAATGATACCCAACATTGGCGAGCTTCCAGTGGCCGCAGATGAGTGGCTGGCACGATACATCTTGCGTCGTGAGCATGTGCGAGCCGATGGAACCCTTAAACCTGAAAAGCCCTGATCTCCGGGAACCAAAACCAAACCTAAATACCCTGTGATTGAACAGGGAACGGTCCCGCACTCAACAGGGTTTAATCAGTGATTTAACAGGGTACCATCGAATGCCGCCAAACCGACTAATCTGAATTTGAGGCCAAAACCAAGCATCCGCCAACAGCTATTTGGAAAGTTTTGTTCCTAGGGACCGGACTTTGATTGTATTTTTTTGAGGAATTCCTGATCACCCGCACTCAATTTGGATAGATCCACATTAAAGGGTTTCCCGTTAATCATTAGGGTCACGTTGTTGCCGTCGACTCCGCCCACGGATGCCTGCAGCTTCTTTCCGTCGGTCGAAGTAAACGTTCTGACCTTGAGATGATCGGGAAGATTCGCCCCCCTGGTTTCCGCACTCGGCCAGCTCCCCAGAAATAGTTCATTGCCGTCCTTATCAGTAACCGTGACGTGAAGGGAAACAATATTAGCCTCCGGATACTTGTATTTGGTGGAAGAAATTGTGGTAATACCGATGGAACTTTTAACATCGGTTCCATAAGTATCCTCAAACCCTGGTGTATCGACCGTAAAATGGGGAATCAAGAGGTTAATGGGGACGGACTCCTCTTTGGTGGTTCTCCCTCCGTCCTCTTCGACATCATATTTCACCTTCAGGAGACTCGGTGGAGAGATCCGCGGCGCATTGGAAATCTCCACGCGGATAAACTTGCGAAATACATTCATCCTTCCCGTCATCCCCGCAGCTCCTCTTGAAGAATCAGATTCGAGCCGAATCTCGGCAAAAGAGGCGCGAGCCTTCAGCGCATTTTCGCTGCCCGGAGCGCTTCTCAAGTCAACTGTCCGGGGTGTCTTGGAGGGCTTGGGCGCATCACTGGTCTTTGGAAAGGCACCGCCTTGTCCCGAAACGTCAGCAAGTGAAAACAGAAATAAAGCAGCTGACAAAGTAAAAATTTGAATCCGTGTTTCCATAAAATTCGTGTTCTACGATTTATAATTAGGCTGGAATTCAATGGTGGTCAATCAGATTCATGTGGACTGGTTCAGCGTCATAAAGGCGGGACAAACACAACAGGATAATGAGGACAAGGAGGCTGCTTTATTTGGATATTCTCCATGCCCGGAAGTCACGCCCCCCCTAACACGCAGAAAACGAACCAGAAAAACTTGATTTTTCCAAAATCCCCGATCATTTTTGGGGGCCACGAGCCTAACTAAATGGTCCCGCATCTTTCACCAGCCTTGGTGCACCAGAGGACATGGAAGTCGCGGGTGTGCACAGGCTGGTGGCGAATGCGGTGAAGTGGCCGCTGTTAAAATAAGCCAATGCGAACAAATAGAATCCTCCTGATGAGCCTGTTGATTCAGGCAACTTTGTCAGCCCAATCTCCCGATCTCAGTGGCGTGAAGGTTGCGTTTGAACGCTACACAGGTCCAGCAAAGGTCAGCGTGACAAGTTTGGACAAGTTCAAGCTCCGTCTCGATGTTGATCGCCAGGGCGAAGCCCTGCCGCTCATTTTGCGAATCGAACTTCCAGCCAGTGGTCCGAAAACATGGCCGGTGAATGATGTTGAGGTTCGTGATGCCGCCGGACAGGCGATGCTCGTGCGGCGCTCTGGCATCGAGTGGGAGAAGCTGCTCATCCCTCTGCCACCGGATCGGAGTTCCTGCGTGGTGCAGGCCATCGAGCCAGCCGGCGGATGGCCGAAAACCATCTCCGAAAAGGAACGGATCATCCAGGATGTCACTAGCGGCACGCAGGTGCGCATCACAAACTATCCGCAGGGCCGAACCGCCGCGCTAAGCATCCGTTTTGACGACTCGCATCCCACTCACCTCAGCAGGGCAATTCCCATTCTGCGCGAATACGGCTTCAAAGGGACCTTCATGGTCAATCCAGGCCCAAAGGAGCCTGGCAGCCGCCAAAACTTCACCTTCGAGACACAGCCGACCGAATGGGAAGCCGTGATGAAGCAGGGAGACATGGAGCTGGCGAACCACTCCGCGCATCATCGCGGCGCAAAGGGCGACGAGGACATGGATCGTGAAATCGGCAGCGCGGCGGAGGCGATTTGGAAACTGACGCCCGGCAAGAGTAAGCTCGCTGCGCTCAATCTCGGCGGCGGCACGCAGTGGGAGACCACGCGCACACTGCGACACTACCTCGAAAAATACCATCAGTTCGATGCCTCAAGCGGCTCGCTCGGCATGGATGATAGCTACGGCGGGCGTGTTGAAGCTTTCCGCAAGGCGCTGGAAACCCACATCAATCGCGGCCTCTGGTGCCGCGTGCATTACCATTACATCGGAGAAGGCCTGAGCAGCAGCGAGGCCAATTTCCGAGCTGCGCTCGACATCGCCAAACAGCATCAAGATAAACTTTGGATAGCTGGGATGGCTGACATCCACAAGTATCTGACCGAGCGCAACAGCGCGAAGCTCACGCTGGTGAAATCCGACGCGAAGAGCGTCACCTTCCAACTCGACTGCACCACCGATGTGACACTTTACGAATAACCGTTGACCATCGAGATCACCGCGCCAGCGACTTGGAATGTGGCGAAAGTCACGATCAAAGATGCCGCAGGTTCTCCCATCAAGGCCAACATCTCCGAGTCTGCCGCTGGCCGCCTGTTGCGCATCGAGGTCCAGCCGCAGACGTCGTCCTATTCGATCCTTTCATCGCCTTGATACACTCTTGTGCAAGTCCTGGACTGGCAGCAAAATCAAGTCTGCAGTGTATGCAACACGCATCTTTTGCCGACTATGATGCCGCCTCAATGTGGGGAGGAATTGGCGAAATTGACGTAAATCATTCGCTAATAATTAAACATCCAATTAAACTCACTGTCCTACCTAAGGGACTGTTGAATTATTAAGAGATTGAGAAAATCATAAGATGCGTAAAAGTGTCGAATGATCCGACAGAAGCAGCTCCCCGTTCAGCCTGAGTTTTGGGTTCACCGAGACTCAATCGTCACGGTGAAGGGTTCCACC
>JBGSJM010000448.1:0-12484 GCA_041742015.1 Verrucomicrobiales bacterium
CGGGGCCGGTGTGTAAGTCGGGGCCGGTGTGTAAGTCGGGGCCGGTGTGTAAGTCGGGGCCGGCGTGTAAGTCGGGGCCGGCGTGTAAGTCGGGGCCGGTGAGTAGGTTGGGGCCGGTGAGTAGGTTGGGTCCGGTGAGTAGGTTGGAGCCGGTGAGTAGGTTGGAGCCGGTGAGTAAGTCTGGCTAGAATCGTAAGTCTGCCCGCGACCAAATTCACAAAGCAATAATCCAAGCACAATAATACCTACGAAGGTGCGAAGGTGCGAAGGTGCGAAGGTGCGAAGGTGCGAAGGTCATGCTTGCTTTAGTGGTATTCATGCACCTTACTGTTACAAAAGAAAATTTTCCCCGTCAATAGCCATTTGAATTTTTTACAATCTTTCGTTAATTTTTGAATTTTCTTTTTATTCGGGCGAAGAGCTTTCAGGTTATGGTCAGTAAAAAAACTCTGCTAATCACCCGAAAACAACGGTGCGATTTCCAAAGACGAGAGTTCGCCGATTGATGTGCAACCAGACGGCCCGGCTCAGCACAGTCTGCTCCAGGTCCCGGCCTTTCCGGATAAAGGCCTGAACCGAATCGCGATGCGAAACCTGGGTCACGCCCTGGGCGATGATGGGGCCCTCGTCGAGATCCTCGGTCACGTAATGACTGGTGGCTCCGACGATTTTCACCCCGCGTTTGCAGGCGGAATGGTAGGGCCGCGCCCCCGGGAAAGCTGGCAAAAACGAGTGATGGATATTGATGATGCGATGGGGGAAAGCCTGGACCAATTGGCCGCTGAGAATCTGCATGTAGCGGGCGAGGATCGCGATCTCGCAGCCATGTTCCTGGAGCAGCTCGATTTCCCTTTTCTCCTGAGATGCCTTGTTTTCTTTCGTGATCGGCAAATAATGGAAGGGAATGTCGAAGCGATCCGCCGCCGGGCGCAGATCCTCCCGATTGCTGATGATCAAAGGGATGTCCATCAACAACTCGCCGCTTTCGTGTCGGGATAACAGATCGTAGAGACAGTGATTGTCTTTGGTCACAAAAAGACCGACCTTTGGGACCACATCTGAAAAATGCAGGGTCCAGTTCATCGCAAAGCGCTCCGCGATTTTCGAAAAAGCCTCGCAGATTTGGCCCCTGGCGATGCCGAACCCGGCAATTTCCCACTCCATCCGCATGAAAAAGACGCCTTCATCTGGATCAACATGCTGATCAACATCGACGATGTTACCTGAGTTTTCGTACAGGAAATTTGAGATCGCAGCGACGATACCCGGCTTGTCGGGACAGGAGATGAGAAGGATCGCAGTGGACCGTTGGGAGTGGGTCTGGGTGGCCATAATTTTAGGTTACGAAGCGGAGGCGTCCCGCCGCCGTCTTTAAGATAGAAAAAAATGCTCGAGGCGGGAATCGAACCCGCACAGGTTGCCCCACAGGATCCTTAGTCCTGCGCGTCTACCAATTCCGCCACCCGAGCATCATTCTTGAACTCCAAAAAACCTTCGGAGCGGAAGGCAGAATTGGTAGATTCAATTTAACCTCTGTGCAAGTGATCTTTGTTCGGTATTGACTTGGAAATCGCATTTTTTGAAGAATCGCCTTCAAGTCCATCGAAGCCTCCGTGCGACTCTAAGGACCCGCTTTCAAAAATAATGTGGAATTATATTTACATTGTAAAGCCGGTTCAGTACATTTTAAGAGACACTAATCATATCGATGAGCCACCAACATGTTAGATCCAAAAACGGTTTTACTTTAATTGAAATAATGGTCACCATTACCATTATAGGTCTTTTGGCCGGTTTAAGTTTCAGCGGCGCGGCCATAGTTATGGGCAAAGCCAAGAGTGCATCTGCGAAAAATACGGCCCTCAACGTTAGAACGGCGATCAGTGCCTGCCATACCGATTACCGAAGATTGCCCGTGACAGGATCAGCGGGAAATGAATTCATCGATTTGAAATCGAATGAAGCCATCATGGATATCCTTCTCGGAGCCAAAACCAAGATCGGAATTGAGAGAAATCCGCGTTCCCAAAGCTATTTTTCAGGAGGAGGTACCGCAAGAAGACTGGACTCAGATCGTTTTATCAACGGAATCCATCGGGCCAAAGATGAGAGCGGCACCCTCTGGGATCCTTTTGGACGCCTCTATGGAATCCGGTTGGATGTTGGCAATCGCGGCAGCGTCCCGAATCCAGCCATTTCCCCACCAAACCTGGGCGGTGGTAGTGAAAGCCCCCATTGGGGACAAACGAACAACAATGCCGACACGCCCGATATCCTCTCCGATTCGGTTATCATCTGGAGTTCGGGCAAGGATGCGGGAATCGCTTCCGACAATATTACCACTTGGTGAACGACTTTTTTCTGACGATTGGCATGGGGGACGAATTCACGTGCCAGCGTTAGGCGGTTTTTGAATTCATAAAGAAAATTGAACTTTTTGGCTTCCAGGGCTAACCTGAAAGGATGACAGAAGTTATCTCACAAAAGCTGATTGAACAAGGGTTTGCAGAGCAGGGTTCACTGGTTTTGCCCGGCTATTCGTGGGAGCAATACCTTTCGATCGAGCAACTGTTCTCAGATTCGGGCGTTCGAGTGAGATTTCTGAACGGTTATTTGGAAATTATGGCTCCAGTATCATTGTTGCATGAAAACCGAAAATCAAATCTGGGGTGTCTCGTCGAGGCTTGGTGCCTGGAACGAGAAATTCAGTTTATGATTTGTGGGAATGCCACTTTGCGCCAACCCGACAAAGCGGGTGGTGAACCAGATGAATCCTACTGTTTTCACGAGAAGAAAGAGTGGCCCGATTTGGTTATTGAAGTGGCTTTAACCACCGGCGGGCTGAGTAAGCGGGCCTTTTACGAAAGTTTTAAAATTCCGGAACTTTGGATTTGGCGGAATGACGATCTGGAGATCTATCAATTCGATTTCAATTTAGGTGAATATATAAAGATTACCGCCAGTGTGATACTTCCGGGAATCGATATCGATGCCCTGGTGGAATGTTCGAGAATGGACTTCGCCAGTCAGGCGATTATTGAGTTCAGAAAGCGGATCAAAAAGGATTTGTGATCGATAAAGTTTTGTCCTTCTAACAAACATGATCAAATGATTGACGTTGGGCGAATTTTGGGATCTTGGATTCACACTCCAGGGCAATCTGATACCCATAAAATCAGTCATAAGTGTGCCTGGCACTTCATCGACAGTAACACGACCGTAACCGAAGTAAATCTTGACGAGGGTCTGATGGTAAGTTGGTTTCAGTATTGGCCTGCAGAGAATGGGATTTTACGATATCCATTGGGGCGAACCACCAGAGCGTTTTTTAAAATTGCCGAATATTTTCCTTTACATATCGAAGACGAAACCATTGTGATTAACGGTTACATGTTCAAACCCTTAATAGGGCGCAAAATTCCTCCCCGGTGGGACTTTCATCCCGGTGGTGAAAAGAACGAGCACGGCTTTCGAAGTCCCCTGGAGCCCCCGCTTGACAGCCCGCCATAGCGAATGTCTTCAGCGGAGCGAAGACGATGGGGTAACACCGAATTGGTGATTGTGATTGCCATACCTAAATGATTTTGTGGCGGCGAGAAGACGTTCTTGCACTTCAGCCCAAGTCGCCTTTACTCTCACCGCATGAAACGGAAGACATTTTGTATCATCACGGGTGTTTTGACTTTTGGGGCGATGCTCCCCGCCGAAATCGCTTCGGTGGAAGAAGCGGTGGCCATCATCCAGAAAATCGCCCCGGAAGGAGCGGGAAGCACCGAGGCGGCGGCGAGCTGGCAGAGTCTCGTCAAACTTAATGAAGAGGCAATCGTGCCCCTGCTCAAAAGCATGGATCACTCCGGCCCGGTCGCCAAAAACTGGATTCGCTCCGCTGTGGAGGTGATCTTTTCGCGGATCACCAAAGAATCTCCTGCAAAACTGCCGCTGGCGGACATCGAGGCCTTTCTCCACGATCAAAAACACCCTTCGCAGGCCAGGAAACTCGCTTTTGATCTGATCGCATCGGTGGATGCCGCCAAGGCAACCGAGTTAAAACCAAAATTTCTCAACGATCCCTCGCCGGAACTTCGACTGGGGGCGGTGGAGGTGCTCATGGGTGAAGGGCAGGCGCTAATCGATCAGGGAAAAACGGCGGAAGCCACCACGGTCCTGCAGTCCGCTCTCAACTCCGCCAGGGACCCTGCCCAGATCAAAGAAATCGCCAAACAATTGAAGGAAAAATTAAACCAGACTCTGGATTTGCCGACCCATTTTGGATTTCTCATGCAATGGCAGATGGCCGGACCCTTTGACAACACCGGAAGAAGTGGCTTCAATACGGTTTTTGGTCCCGAAAAGGCTCCAAGTATAGATCTGAACGCAACCTTTCCAGGCAAGGTAATGGATGTGAAGTGGCGGCCTTATTCCACGACGGATGATTATGGAATGGTGGACTTCAACCAGCCCTACAACCCGCTCAAAGAAGTCACCGGCTACGCCTACACCACCTTCGAATCAGCCAGCGATCAGGAGGCGGAACTGCGCCTCGGCTGCAAAAACGCCTGGAAAATCTGGTGGAACGGCGCATTTGTCTTTGGACGGGATGAGTATCACCGGGGCATGCGCATCGACCAATACCGACTACCAATCCAGCTCAAAAAGGGCTCCAACACCATCCTCGTAAAAGTCTGTCAAGATGAGCAGGAGAAAGACTGGACCAAGGAATGGCAGTTTCAAATCCGGGTCTGCGACAGCTCGGGAACCGCCATCCTCTCCACAGATCGCAAGCCAACCAGATAACACACCCACACATGATGAAATCTTTTATCTTTAGTTTTTGTTTGATCACCACGACCTGCGGTTCGCTCCGCGCCGATTGGCTCAATTTCCGGGGGCCGTCTGGCAGCGGGATCAGCACTGAATGCGCGGAACTCACCACCAAATTTACGCCAGAGTCGATCACTTGGAAGATCCCCTTGCCGGGACGGGGGCTCGGAAGTCCCGTCGTCATCGGGGAAAAAATCATCATCACCGCATCAAGCGGCCCCGAACAAACCCAGCTCCATGTCCTATGTTTTTCAACCAAAGACGGTTCTCAGTTTTGGGAACGCAAATTCTGGGCAACCGGCCGCACCATGTGCCATGAAAAGACTTGTGTGGCGGCACCAACGCCAGCGAGTGACGGGAAAACGGTGTTTGCGCTTTTTTCGTCCAATGATCTGGTTGCCCTGGATCTTGAGGGGAACATCAAATGGATGCGGGGATTGACCCTTGATTACCCCAATGCTTCGAACAGTATCGGGCTATCCTCATCCCCGATTGTGACGGGGGACACCCTGGTTGTGCAGATCGAAAACGATTCCGAGTCATTTGCGGCCGGGCTTGATACAGCCAGCGGCCTGAACCGCTGGAAAATCGACCGGCCCAAAGCCGCTAACTGGACTTCACCCGTGCTGGTAACCGTCGCTGCTACCGAGATCGCCGCCCTGCAATCCAGCAAAGGCCTACTCGGGGTGCAACCCACCACGGGTTCTAGTATCTTCGAATATAAATTCGGGGCGGATACTATAGCCTCCAGCGTGGCGTCGGGAGACACGATATATATACCATCAAACGGATTGACCGCCGTAAAAGCCACCAGCGATGGGGCCGAGGTCACCAAAATCTGGAACGAAGGCAGCCAGCGCCCCGCCACGGCGAGCCCTATATTAATCGGCGACAAGATTTTCACCATCAACGGAGCCGGCGTCTTGACATGCGGCAATGCGCCAAATGGAGAGCGGCTCTGGCGGACCCGCCTGACCGGTCCGTTCAGCGCCAGTCCCGTGGCCGCAGTATCGCAAGGGCCGCCGCATCTCTATATAGTGAATGAAAAAGGGCTTTTGCAGTGCGTGGATCTCAGCGGAGCGGAAGGAAGCGTCGTCAGCCAGTTGGACCTTCAGGAAACCATCCTCGCCACACCTTCACTGAGCGATAACGCGCTTTATTTGCGCAGCGACAAACATCTCTGGAGAATCCGCTAACCGCAGTCCCAACGGTTGATTAAACAGGGTACAATCGGCGATTCAACTGGGTAGAGTCGCTGATCCAAGAGATTACAATCAACCTTCTCCTCCTCCTCGGGGGGGGGAATTGGTGCGCCATCGAGAGAGCCAGGCCGCAGGAATAAGGGAAGCCCAAGGCTATCCAAGCGATGTGAGGCGTCGTCAAGGTAGCTGGATAGCGAACCAAACCAAATGGAGTCGTCATCCAATGGGATGACAGGCAAGAAAAAACTTTTTGTTTGCCATCTTGTTGGTTTTGTTTGCCATCTTGTTGGTTTTGTTTGCCAACTGGACGGTTTTGTTTGCCTCTGTTGTAACAAAAGAGCCACTGCTGATTCCTACACTGGCTGGGTAGCTGGGCTCTCGCGCCGCAAGGTTTATGGCTGGGGCGGGGGATCACCCAATGCCACCTGTGGTCCCAGAAATTTTGAGGCGGTTCTCAGGAGATAGACATCCAGCACCATTTTTACCCGGGCAAGGGATTCCCGGACTTTGGTTTTAAACCTGGCCATGGAGTTGACCTCTTTGCAATTTAAACCAATCGCTTCGATGCCATTTGCTTTTGCCAGAAAGATGGCTCGTTTGTTGTGAAAGGGCTGGGATACGATGATGAGATCGGGCTGACCAAAAATTTCACGGGCCCGGACGATGGAATCCAGGGTTCTAAAACCGGCAAAATCGCGGTAAATCCTCGACTCTGGAACTCCCAACTCCATAAGGGCGTTTTGCATGTCGGTCGGCTCGTCGTAACTTTTGCGGGAATTGTCGCCACTGACGATGAGGTATTCGCATTTCCCTGCGTGAAAGAGGGCGGCGGCGGCAGCGATTCGATAGTGAAAATAGAGGTTGGTGCGGCCATTGGCCACGGTTCTGGCGCACCCGAGAACCAGAGCGGCTTTCTTTTGCGGAATGTCGTGGGGGGTGGAGTAGAGCCGGTTTTGGGAGGCCGCCTCGACCGCCCGGTGGCAGAGAATGACTGTCCCTATCGCCCCGATTACGAGCACCGGGAGCAGGAAGAGTTTTAAAAGCAGGGTGAGTTTCATCGCTCAACTCAATACGTCACTGATTGAGCGCTCTTTCGACTAATCGCCGAATAAATTCCCCAGGGAACCGAGGGCGGAGCCTTCCCCCTGCGATTTGCCGGGTCCCATCTGGCTAGCCACGCGTTCGGCGAGCCGGGAAAAGGGCAGACTCTGCAACCAGACTTTTCCATGGCCGCTGAGGTGGGCCAGGAAGAGGCCCTCACCTCCAAAAAACATCGATTTCAGGTTGCCGGCCCTCTGAATATCGTAGGAAATTCCCGGGGTAAAGGCGACCAGACAGCCAGTGTCCACCCGCAGAGATTCGCCCTTTAATTCGCGCTCGATCACGGTGCCGCCGGCATGGATAAAGGCTTTGCCATCTCCACACAGTTTCTGGAGGATAAATCCCTCGCCGCCAAAAAAACCGGTGCCAAGTTTGCGGCTAAAGGCGATGCTGACTTTGGTGCCATGGGCGGCACAAAGAAAAGAGTCTTTTTGACAGGTTAACTCTCCACCGATTTTGGCCAGATCGATGGGGATGATTCGACCGGGAAAAGGGGCTGCAAAGGCGACCCGGCGCTTTCCATTTGAGCCGCGATTGGTGAAATGGGTCATAAAAATAGACTCGCCAGTGAGCACTCGTTTGCCGACGGCGAGCAATTTGCCCATGATCCCGTCATTTGTAGCGGAGCCATCCCCCATTTTGGCTTCGAACTGGATGTCCTGTTCCATGTAGTTCATCGCACCGGCCTCGGCGATGACGGTTTCACCTGGATCCAGCTCGATCTCAACGATTTGCATGTCGTTGCCGAAAATCTCGAAATCAATTTCGTGGGATTTGATGTCTCGCTTAACCGGCAATGCTGGAGGTGCGGTTGGCGACAACTGTGGTGGCGGTGACTGTGTGGTGGCTGGGCTGCTAAACCATTGTGGCATCACCTCCCCGGCATTCACCCAATTGGGCATGCCGCCTGTCCAGACTTTGGTTGCGGGAAGGATAAGTCCCTGTTTCACAAGTTCCTGGACCCGGTCCTCGGGGATTTGAAGTTGTGCTTTTTGTGTATCGACGTAAAACCAGATTTTCATAAAACTGAATTGAATTATTAACCTATTGAAAAGAGTCGCCAGCGGAAAATTGAATAATGGAGTGATGCTTCAGGACGAAGTTTAGCCACGCAGATCAACTTGATTCATGAGTTCAGCGGTGGCGGTGTAAGCGGTCTCGACCCATTCCACGATTTTGGCCGGGTCGGGGGAATACTCCAGTTCGATGGAGACGACCCCGTCGAAATTGAGTTCTTTGATGGCCTGGAGGTAGGGGGTGAACTTGACGACCCCGTGGCCCGGTGGCAAATCACCATGGACCTTGCCATCACAATCACTAATATGTACGTGGGTGGCCCGGCGGCCCAGGCTGGCAACTTCGGCAGGAGAAACATCGGCCAGGACGAGATGGCTGATATCGATGTTGGCTTTTACATTGGGCAGGTTGCAGTCGTCGATAAAACGGATCATTTCGCGGAGGTTATTTAGGAGACTGAGCCGGAAGGGCTCCAGCTCCAGGGCAATCTCCAGGCCGTGTTCCCCGGCGTATTGTCCGAGGGCGCGGACTCCCTCCACGCCCCACTGCCATTGGGCCTCTGGAGGGATGACTTCGCGCTGCCAAATGTATTCTCCAAGCACGAGGAGCAGATTTTTGCCCCCGAGACGGGCGGTAAGGTCGATAAAGCTTTTGGCTCGGTCGAGGTGGTATTTTCGCACTGGATCATTAAAATCCACCAAACCACAGGCAACAACCGGTAGTGAGATGATGGGGAGACTAAGCTTTTGACAGGTGCTCTCTATGACCTGGACTTCTGACTCGGAAATCGTGGTGGCTTCGGTAAAAATATCGACACAATCAAAGCCAATCCGGGCGATGTGTTCCAACCCGGCTGCGGTATCGAGCCCGGCCTGGGCAAAGGCGCTGTTGATGATTCCAAGTCTCATGCCGGGCAGAATAGCTTTTACATTGGAGCGCTCAAGTCATTTCACGGAAATCCGCCTGCTTCGAGGCTTGATCTATCGTGTCGGGTCCGATAAAGGATAAGAATGAAACAACTTTTACTCTCGATTTTTGTGGTTTTGGGTATCTCCTCACTAGGTGCGCAGGAGAAGGCTGCGCCTCAGGCTGCTTTAAAGCTAGCCAAAGTATTTGGAGATCACATGGTGCTGCAGCAGGGCAAGCCCACCTCGATTTTCGGAAACGCCGCCGCCGGGGCTGAGGTCACTCTGGAATTTTCGGGCCAAAGCGTAAAAACAAAGGCTGATGTGGAAGGGGTCTGGTCGGCTCAACTAGCGGCGATGAAGGTGAATGCCACTGGACAAAGCCTAAAAGTGAATTCCGGCACGGAATCCGTCACCATCCAAGATGTTTTGGTTGGAGAAGTTTGGATGTGCTCCGGCCAGTCCAACATGGCGATGACGGTAAATCGCTCTTTGGATTGGGAAAAAGCAGCAGCCGCTGCCAATCACCCGAAACTGAGGCTTTTTACCACACTAACGAGCACCGCAGAGTCGCCGCAACGAGATATCTCCGGCGGAAAGTGGGTCATCTGTACGCCGGAAACCGTCCCGGTTTTCTCTGCGGTTGGTTATTTTTTCGGTTTGGAGCTAATCAAGAGTCTGGATGTGCCGGTCGGGCTGATTTCGACAGCGTGGGGAGGCAAACCCACCGAGGCCTTTACCAGCCGGGAATCGCTGGAGGCGACCCCGTCAGCAAAAAAACTGCTCGCTGAGTGGGCTGACAAGCAGGCCAATTACGATGCTGCGACTGCCCAAAAGCAATACGAAGCCGCTCTGGGTGCTTGGCAAGAGAAGGCGAAGGCTTTCCAGGAAGCCAAACAAAAAGGTGAAAATCCAAATCTAAAGTCTCTGGGCAGAAAGCCGGAACAACCTTCGGCCCCGAACCTTCAATCGAATTGTCCATCAGCAATCTACAACCAAATGATTGCGCCGTGGAACAGTTACGCCATCGCCGGGGCGATCTGGTATCAGGGTGAATCAAACCGTTCGCGTGCCGTTCAGTACGAAACCCTTTTTCCAGCGTTGATCACCGATTGGAGGAAACAGCGCAACGATGAGTTCCCCTTCTACCTGGTGCAACTCGCCAATTTCCTCGAACCATCCACAGAACCAGGAACACCGGATGACTGGGCCGAGCTGCAAAATGCCCAGACTCTAACGCTCCGGAAACTACCGAAAACGGGGATCGCCATCATCAATGACATTGGAGACGCCAAAGACATTCACCCAAAAAACAAGGAAGACGTCGGCAAGCGCCTTTCCCGTTGGGCCTTGAGCGAGCATTATGGCAAAAAGCTGGATGGCCCCATTTCCGGGCCGATCTACAACCGCCACGAAATCGTGGAAGGGGGAATCCGGGTGCATTTTAATCACAGTGGAGGCGGCCTAAAATCATCCAATGCGGAGCCACTGAAGCGATTCGAGATCGCGGGAGAGGACAGAAAATGGGTATGGGCAGATGCCAAAGTCGAAGAAGGCGGGGCCTCTCTTTTAATATCGAGTCCGCAGGTCGCCAAACCAGTTGCTGCGCGTTACGCCTGGGCCGCCAATCCCCTCGGAGCCAACCTCGTAAACTCGATCGGACTGCCTGCCTCGCTTTTCCGGACCGATGAATGGCCACTGTCCAGCGAAGGAATCGAGAGTACTGCTGACGCAGCAGATCGTAGAGCCGTTGCCACCCTTCCTGCAACTCATGAAAAGCTGAAACAGGGTGGTTGGGAGATTCTTTTTAACGGAACAGACTTGACTGGCTGGCGCAATCCCTACACCTACGGCGAAGCGGTTGTGAAAAATGGGGAAATCCACCTGTCAGGGGAAAAGAAATTTTTCCTCGTGACCGAAAAGACCTATGGCGATTTTACCCTGGTGGGGGAAATCAAATTGCCGGAAGGTCAGGCCAACTCAGGAATCATGTTCCGCGCTCATGTTGAGCCGGGTAAAGTGTATGGCTACCAGGCTGAGTGCGATGGTTCTGATCGTCGCTGGTCCGGTGGACTCTACGACGAAGGGCGCAGAAAGTGGGTCTGGCCAAGTCAGCCAGGTAAGTCGGAAGAGGTTTTTCTTCCTCATTCCGAGGCATCTCTCGCCCACATGGCGAAACCTGAAGTGGCCGGAGCCCTGAAACGAAATGATTGGAACAAATATCAAATCATGTGCCGGGGCGACCGGATTATCATCAAACTAAACAATGTGACGATCACCGACATACAGGACAAAATGGATGCTGAAGGCTACATTGGAATCCAGCATCACGGCGAAAAAGGAGCGATTTATCGTTTCCGAAACCTATATTTGAAAGCAAATTAAGTATGAAAAAGTTCTATATCATTTTATCGATAAGTTTCATGGCTGTATATGCCAAAGCTGAACCCTCCAGTCCGATTCCACTTTGGGCTACTGGTGCCATCCCCGGTGATGCGGGGCTCACCCTTCCACCAGAGAGCGTGGAATTAAAGGGGCCGGACCAAATTGAAATCATGTCAAATGTTTCGATACCGACTTTAACCTGGTATCCAGCCCCCGCCGACAAAAACACGGGAACCACCATCGTGGTTTGTCCGGGAGGCGGCTACAGCATACTCGCCTATTCTCATGAGGGAAAGGAAGTCTGTGAGTGGTTAAATGGAATCGGAGTTAATGCCGCGCTTTTGAAATACCGAGTGCCGAAACGGAAGGATCTCGAAAAACACGTCGCCCCCCTGCAAGATGTCCACCGTGCAATTGGCATGATTCGCTCAAAACAAGACTGGGCCTCTCAAAGCAAACGAGTTGGGATATTGGGTTTTTCAGCCGGTGGACACCTTTCGGCGATGGCGCTAACTTCCGATGGTTCCCGTTCCTACCCGCCCGACCCGGCATTTGATACGCCATCCTGCGTCCCTGATTTTGGGGTATTGGTCTATCCGGCGTATCTCCAGGACGAGAAAAATCCCGATAAACTTTCTGCCGAAGTAAATGTTTCGAAAAACACACCGCCAGCCTTTCTGGTCGTCGCCCACGGAGATCGAAAGTTCGTGGAGGGCTCAGCTATTTTTTATCTGGCGATGCGCCGAAATGATCGAGATGCCGAACTACATATTTTTGGGAAAGGCGGACATGGCTTTGGTTTGAAAAACACTCCGGAAGCTATTAAAAATTGGTCTCAAAACGCTGAAGTGTGGATGAAAGCCATGGGTTATTTAACTCCGCTCCAGTAGATAGATGTAAAGAGCGCGGTCTCTAAGGGACTGTTGAATTATTAAGAGATTGAGAAAATCATAAGATGCGTAAAAGTGTCGAATGATCCGACAGAAGCAGCTCCCCGTTCAGCCTGAGTTTTGGGTTCACCGAGACTCAATCGTCACGGTGAAGGGTTCCACC
>JBGSJM010000449.1:0-3850 GCA_041742015.1 Verrucomicrobiales bacterium
GTGGTGAACGGCATTTTTACCGGCTCGCCCTGCAAGAAGTGGCGGGTGATGCCCCGGCCCCGCAGCAACCCACAACGACCACCGTAAGTGCAGTGTCTTGGCCACCACATGGTCTTTCGCCATCTACAAAAAGCTCGGAAATGGAGCCAAATAACAAAATGAAGGAGGCGCAGAAAGTCAACTTGCCCATGGATATAGCGGGGAGCTTTTACCCGGCGGCGGATGTTGATACCTATGAATTCTCGGCCAAAAAGGGCGAAACCTGGTGGGTGGAGGTAGCTTCTGAGCGGCTGGGTCTATCCACTGATCCTTTTGTTCTGGTGCAAAAGGTCATCATGACTGGCGAAAAGGAAACACTCGTGGATGTCGCAGAACTCTACGATATTGCTCCGCCGATGAAGGTTTCCTCCAATGGGTACTCATATGATGGTCCTCCCTATGATCCGGGTTCACCAGATGTGTTAGGTAAGTTCGAGACAAAAGAAGATGGCGTTTACCGACTTCAGGTCCGTGATCTTTTTGGTGGCACCCGCAATGAACCGGGTAACATTTATCGGCTCATCGTTCGACAGGCCTTGCCCGATTTCGCGCTTGCCACTTGGGCCGTTCACATGACTTTGCGCAATGGAGATCGCGCCGCGTTTTCCAAGCCGATTGCCCTGCGAGCCGGTGCATCAATGGTTCTTGAGGTGGCGGTGATTCGTCGGGATGGGTTTGATGGAGCCATTGATTTGACGATGGAAGGGCTGCCCGCCGGGGTGAGCGCCAGTGGATTGCGGATCGCACCCGGCAAATCAGTGGGGCATCTCGTGATCAGCGCCGCTGCCAATGCCAAACGGAGTTCCTCTCTCGCCAAGGCGATGGGGCGGGCAACCATCAATGGAACCATGGTGACACGTCCTTGCCGACTTGCCTCCATGGAGTGGCCGGTCAAGGACGCCAAAGGCGAGATTCCCAGTCCCCGTCTGTTTGCTGACATCCCGGTTTCAGTGAGTGATGCAGAAGCTTCCCCCTTAAGTATCTCAGCAGCAGAAAACAAAGTCTGGGAAGCCAAGGTCGGTGAGACTCTCAAAATTCCCCTCAAGGCAGATTGGCGGGGTGACTTCTCTGGCACCTCGATCAAATTCAAAGCTTATGGCGATGGCTTTGATAAGGTTAAGGAATTCGAGATGCCTGTCAAAGCTTCTGGTTCCGAGGCGGTTATTGATCTGGCGGCTCTGAAAACACCGCCGGGCGAATACACCCTGGCGTTTTATGGGGCTGCAGTGGCAAAATATTCCTATAATCCACAGGCAGTCAAAATTGCGGAAGAACTCAAAAAGAAAGCCGAAGCGGAAGCCGCTGCTGTTGCCAAAGAGGCTAAAAGACTCGCTACTGATGCTGCCAACGCTCCTGCGGAAAAAAAATCCGAAATGATGAACGCCGCCAAAGTTGCTGCTGAAATGCAGAAGCAGGCCGAAGCGACTATGGCCAAAGTTGCCACTAAAGTAAAGGCCGCCACGGATGCTGCTGCGCCGAAAGAAATTGTTGATATTTACGTCTCAACCCCTGTTCGAATTTCGGTAAAAGCCCTTGAACCAACCATAACGGCGGCAAAATGAGTCTGATTATAGAGGGTACCGTGAACGACCTAACAGGGTACAGTTATTGACTTAACAGGGTACAATCGTAATGAGTCTGAGACTTGAATTTAAACTGGTTTGCCTCCTAATTTGTGGCAACTGGATGACCTCCTCTTGGGGTGAGGATCTTGATTTTTATCAGGATGTGTTTCCTTTTCTTAAGTCAAACTGCATTTCCTGTCACAATAAAACCACCACCAAGGCGGGGCTCAACATGGAGACTCCCGACCTAATGAAAAAAGGTGGCGATTCCGGGCCTGGAATAGTCCCTGGAAAAAGCGCCGAAAGTCTCATTGTCGAGGCATCAGTTCATACGGGTGATATCGAAATGCCTCCGGCCAACAACAAATCCGGCGCGGTGAACCTGTCTGCCGAAGAGATTAAGGTCCTAAAAACTTGGATCGATCAAGGTGCAAAAGCTTCGGTGCAACAAGAGCGCCAAGTAACTTGGAAACAGGCAGCGGCAAGCGTTCATCCAATATACAGCGTTGCCCTAACCCGGAATGGGCGTTTTGCAGCCTGTGGGAGGTCAAATCAGATCGGGTTCTACGACCTCGCTACCCGGCAGTTTTCTGGTGAACTAATCGACCCTGCCGAGAAAGAGGGGGGGGCACACCGGGCCATGGTTCAGGCTCTGGTTTTTAGCCCTGATGGCACCCGGCTGGCCAGTGGAAGTTATCGCGAAGTGAAAATTTGGAAATTGGAATCCAGCCAGCACTCTGGAAAGGTGTCGGCACCAGTTTCCGGGCTCAAAATGGCTCGGTCCACGGAGGATGGCAAACAAATCATCGGATTGGATCAAAGCGGAGCACTCCAGATGTTTGATCTCAGTAACCGCAAATTGATTCGCAAGATCGATGGTGTAGGAACGGGAGAGATAAAATTTATTTCTGTTTCCCCTGATGTGGCCAAAATCGTGGTCTATTCAGCGGACGGAACCATGCGGTTGTGGGGGGGGAGTGAGGGGCGGATGATCGCGACTCAGGCTGCAGTGATTGGAGTTCATGCAATGACCTGGACCCGTGACAGCCGCTTTTTTGCCACAGCGGGAGAAGACAAAATTATTCGGACTTGGGATCAGAATTTCAACGCTTCGAAAGAATTAAAAGGTGCCAGCGGAACCATCAAATTACTCGTTGCTGGATTTGAATCCGATAGCCTGATTTCCTATGGTGAAGACGGTAGAATCCGATTGTGGAGCTTGGCACAGGCTAAGATTATTAAGGAGTTCGTTGCCCCAGGCGTGCTTCAGCTTGCTTCTTCTGCTGACGGCAAACTGATAATTACCAGTAGTTCCGATGGGGTGGTCAGAGTGTGGGACATCGCAAACAGCAAAGCGACTGTTGAACTTCGCGGGGGCGTGGTACTTTCAAAGCAGATCGCCGATCTAGATTGGACCATTGCCCGGCAGACCCTGGAGCAGGCATTTCAGAAAACTGAAGTGGCGCGAATCGACGCTCAGAACAAAGCTCTCGAAGAACTTTTGAAAAAGGCAAATAACGCCATTGTCGCGATGAAAAAAATTCTTCCTGAAAAACTAAAGGCGGTTAAGCCAGCTCAGGACGCTAAAGCACTAGCTCAAAAAGTTGTCGATGAGGTCCTTGTTAAGATTGCCCAAGCTCCAGGTGGAAAGGCGGACTCGGCTCTGGAAAAGATGCTCAAAGATGCCCAGGAAAAATTTTCCCCCGTGGCCATGACTGAAACATCTGCCCTCGCTGCAGTTTCCGCCACGGAGAACAACATCAAAGACGCAGAGGTCGAGATCAAGCGCATCACCGATGCCAAAGCGAAAAATGGGGCGGCACTGGTTGCGGCCAATGCTGCCATTGATACCGCAAAAAAAGCTCAGGATAAAGCCTCTGCTGATCTAGTTGCTGCAAAACAATCCATGTCGAAAACGGTCAGCCCTGTGGTTGCTGTGGGTCTTTCACCTGATGGACAAATGGCGGCGGCCTTACAAGGGGATGGTCGATTGATGGTTTGGGCAGTGGCGACAGGTGCACCCATCGACGAAGTTGCCACCGCTGCGACTCCCACGGGAATGCTTTTTTGCCGGAACGATGGTATTTTTACGGCGACTCATCCCGATGGCAGCATTTTTACCAGTTCCACTGCTTCCCGATGGGTCCTCGAGCGCACTTTGGGAGGGGTGAACGATCCATCGCTATTTGCGGATCGTGTCAATGCGGTCCGTTTTAGCCCCGATGGAAAAACGCTTGCCACCGGGG
>JBGSJM010000450.1:0-15947 GCA_041742015.1 Verrucomicrobiales bacterium
GGACAAACGAAGCGAAAATAATAATGCACCGGAGCCCGCGATTGGGTTCCAAACGAGTGCGAATGGAAGCAGGATTCGTTGTTCAGAAGTCGAAGTGAAAGTGAATATGAACCATTTTAACCACGAATTGAAAACCTTCACTGGGCCGTCGGTCGGACTGACGCCGGAAGGAAACACCAAAAAATAAATTTTTTGATTTAACTTGAAATATCCTTCTCATGGAAGGGTACAATCACACACACAACGGATGGCAGTTCAGCTCCGCAGATTGGCAGTTCAGCTCCGCAGATTGGCAGTTCAGCTCCGCAGATTGGCAGTTCAGCTCCGCAGATTGGCAGTTCAGCTCCGCAGATTGGCAGTTCAGCTCCACAGATTGGCAGTTCAGCTCCGCAGATTGGCAGTTCAGCTCCGCAGATTGGCAGTTCAGCTCCACAGATTGGCAGTTCAGCTCCACAGATTGGCAGTTCAGCTCCACAGATTGGCAGTTCAGCTCCACAGATTGGCAGTTCAGCTCCGCAGATTGGCAGTTCAGCTCCGCAGATTGGCAATGCAGACCTGCACTGCCAATCTGTGCTCCGACATTGCCATCCTGTGCTCCGACATTGCCATCCTTTACGCCGACATTGTCATCCTTTACGCCGACATTGTCATCCTTTACGCCGACATTGCCATCCTTTGCTCCGACATTGCCATCCTTCACGCCGACATTGCCATCCTTCACGCCGACATTGCCATCCTTTACGACAACATTGCCATCCTTGACTCCTGAATGAGTGGTCTGGAGGCAGGGTTTGGCTTTCTTTCACTCCGCCTTACTCCACCAGTTTTTTCACCGGCGGGATTGACGGCGGTTTTGTTCGGCGACCCGGTCGGCCAGCTTTTGCTCCAGGCGGGCGGCATCGCTTTTCATCCCAAGTTTGTGGTAGGTCTCTGCGGCCTTGCCCAAGGCCTGGGATGTGATTTCGGGATCATCGAAAATTTGGGAGACCAGGTCATATTCCCGGGCGGCCATTTCCAGTTCACCTTTCTGGAGGGCGATTTCCCCAATCAAGATCCGGGCTTCGGCATTGACCCTCCCCTGTTTAACTACTCGCAGGCACTCCAGGGCGCTGAGCCGAGCGTCTTCATACCGAGTGAGGTGAAACTGGGCCCGCGCCTGATTCAGATAGCCTTCCCCGCGTCTCGCCGGTTCACGACACTGAGAAAGAAAATAGTCAAACCCGGTGATCGCTTCGGAGTATTCCTTGAGGTGAAGTTTCGCAATCGCCCACTCTTTCCAGACATCCGCGCCGGTCTTTTCGGGTGTGGTCGGGGTGGTAATTCGCTCAAGAAAAAATAAGGCATCTTCATACTCCCCCTTTTCCGACAGTTTCCTGGCCAGATAGACCAGGACATGTTCGGGAATTTCGAAAGCTTTATCGGTTTTCTTTCGGGCCGAGGGTACTCCGGCATCCCTGCCGGATTGGATGTAAATCCGGGCAGCCTGGGTCATCTCGGGAACTTGTTTTAGAGCGTAATACGCCATGATAGTACGAATTCCAGCTTTGTTGGCAAAGGCTTCGGGATCTTGATCTCGCGCAGTTTCGAGATGCTCAATGCACTCGCGATACATCTCCTGCTCAAAATAACCTTCCCCGATCCAAAAGTGGGCCTCGGCCCGGCCCCGGGTCTCGGGAAAACGGCGCAGCAATTCCTCGTAGGCCGAGATCATCTCTGGGAGAATCCGCTTGTGGGCGTAAATTCGCCCCTTCCGATCAAGGGCCAGCTCCAAAGAGGGTGAATCGGGGTATTTTTCGATAATCGCCTGAAAATCCCGCATCGCAGAAGCGAAATCCTCCTTTAAGAGCCAGATCTCCCCGCGTTTGGCGAGGGCCTGGGGGACCAGCGGGCTTTCTGGAAATCGCTCGGCCAGATTGGTCACTGCCTGGATGCCAGCCACCGGGTCGGAGCTCTCCAGAGCCGCCCAGCTTTGATGGTAGAGCTTGGTGGGCAAAAGCTTCGCGTCGATCAAATCTTCGCGCACTTTTTGGTAAGCGACTCCTGCCAGTTGATACTGATTTTTGGCAAATTCCAAATCCTTAATTTTCACTCCTCTTTCCGCGTGAAAAAAGTGCCATTCCGCGAGCATCAACCAGGCTTTGTCGATATGGTTGTTCTCGGGGGCGTGGCTTTTCACTGCCTCGGCATATTTTTCCACGGCGGAGGGAAGCTTTCCGCTATTGGACCGATAAAGTGTGTTCAGCCTCCGAAACCCTGCTTCGATCCCCTCCTTTTCTGCCGGATAACGGCTTTCCAACAGGGTGTAAAGCCGGCTGGCTGAATCTTCCTGGCCTAGTATACGAAAAGCCTCTGCCACCATAAAAAGAACTTTGGGCCGGTATTCCCCAGCGGTGGTCGTGATCGCTCCGGTGCTGTAGATCGCAATCACCCGGCTGTAGTCTTCTTTGGTAAAAGCCGCAAAAAGCGCTCCCACCTCAGCGGCAGATTTCCAAGGGCTGTTGCTCCGGAATCCACCAACAGCTTTCAGGATCGTCTCCCCCTCTGCGACACGACCGGAAAGGACTGCCGCCATGCCACTCCGGACGATGGCTTCCTCCCGGACGTCGTCATCTTTTGCCGTTTGGATCAGGGTATCAAAATGACGGTGGGCCACCTCATGCTCACCCTTTTCGGAAAAAATCCGGGCAGTTTCGAGAATACTTTTCTCACGCAAATGAATCAACTCCGGATCTGGATTTTCCCCAATCAACTGCTCAAAAAGAGCCAGAGCCTTGTCATTCTGTTGCAGCAATTGCCATGAACGGGCATGGTAAAATTTTGCCTGATATTTGACCTTCCCGGCGGTTGCCTCCCGGGAAGCGAGTTCAAAATCAACTGCGGCACCACTAAAATCATTGGCCTGAAAGTTAATCATTCCCACTTGGTAAGATGCCTCGCCAACCAGAGGACCACGGTGGTATTTTACGATGAGATTTTCGTAAGCGGCCCTGGCTTCTTTGACTTTGCCCGCCTGGTGATAAGATTCACCGAGCTGAAACCAGCTCCTCTGGGCCTGTTCGCTGGAGGGATTATACTTCAAAAACAAATGATATTGCCAGGCCGCTTTGTCATATTCTTTTTGCTTAAACAACAAATCGGCATACTCCAAAGTCTTCACCATCGGTTCCGCCACGACCGGAAACCACAGAAGCAGCCAGACCGCCAGAACTCCCCAGCCCACCGCCCTGGGAACAAAAACCACATCTCGCAATTTCGTGAAAATTGGCAACATCAACAAAAACTTCACCAACCTTTATCAGGAAATCGCCACGTTTGAAATGAAAAAGTAGAACGGGCCTGTGGGGCAGGTCTCCGACCTGCCGGTTCCGGGAGTCTCCGACTCCCAGTATATACCAGTCCGAACTGAAACAGAAATAGGCCTCCAGAGGAGGCCGCAACCGTCAGGTCGGAGACCTGACCCACAACCCTGAGCCCGTTGGCGAAACCCGACACAAAGTATAAGGGTTCAATAAAGAGCAAAAAAGGCAAAGGGATGAATTTTCATGGATGGGCTGTTTTCTGGTGGAGTTCGTGGACTTTTTTGGCGATGCGATCCTCCACATCCTCGGCCCAGCCAGCCGCAGCCTCATAGCCGCCCTCTTTGAGCACGCGCAGACTGGGCACATAACCAGTGTAGTCGTTCGAATAACCCGCCACCCAGACGGCGGCTCCGTCTGCCAGTTCTTTTTTGAAGCGCAGCGAGTAATCAACCGTCACCTCACACCCGAGGGCAACGAAGGTGATATCTTTTCCCAGCCTGACCACCTGCACCGGGTATTTGTGAAGTGGTTTTTTGGGGTCGGCATAAATCAGATCAATCTCCTCATACTCTGCCCGGATGAGGCCGGTGACGCCCCGGGGATTAACCGTCAGGGCCATTTCCACCGAATTGGCGAGGGAGCGCCCGTGCTGCATGGCCAGCTCCAAATCGGTGACCCCGGGCACCACACCGGAGCGGCGTGGATAGGGATTCTGGTCGCCACCACAACCCATCAGAAACTGGGCCTGAAAGCCGGGACGACTGGCTTGAAGATATTCCTGAGCATAACCGGCATAGTCCCCGCAGTAGTTGTAGAATCCCAGGCAGGTATTGTGGCAGGCGTAGCCGAATATGGCACCCCGCAAAGCGCCTTCGGGAGACTCGATTCTCAGCGTCGGCACATCGTGATCGACCGGTCCATCCGGATTGGGTGCTTTGTTGGCATTGGGATGATCTGCGGGCAGGGAATAATCCCGGCGCCGATTCATGGCGAATCCGCAGCGGGCGTGGCCGAAGGTGAGGCGGGCCGGGCTGAGCTGGGCGAGCGACTCGCCGATGATTTTCACCATCTTGTCCTCCAGCACCTGGGTAAACTCCCAAGCATCACGGGTTTTGTCATTTTTAAGTTCCTCTTCGGTTGGCGGGGTGCTGCGCAGTTGCGGGCCGCTGTGGGTGTGCGAGGCATTAAGCATCAGGCAGGCAGGCGGCAGTTTAAACTCCTTTTCCGCCCGTTCCGCGACCCTCCAGCGTAAAGGCTGGGGCACGCCGATCAGATCGAGGGTCACAAAGACAAAGCGCCCGCCGGTTTGATCCTCCAGCGCGAGGGACTTCGCAAAAAGATCCTGGACCTTGCCCTCGGCGGGTTTGTTGCGCGAGGCATATCCAGCCATCCAGATGAGTTTGTCAGGTGTGACGATGGCCTGTGCAAAGCCCGCCTTCCAGTCGGCCGGGACATGGGGCGCGATCGATTTGACCGGCTGCGGGGGCGGCTCCGGCGTCGCACCTGGCGGCGGGCTGGCCGCAATCAGAAAGACAACAGACAGGGCAAGAACGGCAACTGAAAAGAAAATCGGAAACTTCTTCATGGTGATCAAATATTCCTCCGAGATGATGCCGGGGCATTTACCGATTGAACAGATCCGCAATCAGGTCAGGTCTATTTGATTTTAGGAGCATTGATCGTTGCGCCGCCCTGACTGTGTATCGCTCCGGTAATTTTCCCATCCTGATCCGCTGTGAATTTGATGGTCGCTGGAACGATCCTCCATTCGTACTCGGTGGGGGATTTGGGAAAAATCGGTAGCTTGGGCTGGCTCGTCAGTTGGGCAAAGACGTTTTCCCCGTCGTGAGTCACGGTTAATTTGGCTCCATTTCCATAGTCGTATTCCCCGAGTATGGCATCGAGCTGGGCTTTGGTCAGTTTCACTTCGGATTCAACCAATCGCATGGCTCTGAATGAACTACCTCCCTGAGTGTGGCGGGCACCAATGACTTTGCCATTTTCATCGCGAAGAAACGCGACACTGGCATCCGTGATTTTCCAGAAAAACTCATCAATATCGCTCGGATAGATTTGATATTTCTCCTGGCCGGTGAGTTGACCCATGAGACGGCCATTTTCCACGGTGACAGTTAATACCGCAGTTTTGTAATCATAGCGCCCGGCATAGTCGGTATAGTTTGATTGGTTCACTTTGGTATTTTCTTTCGGCAGAGGGCGGGCCTTGATTTCGGCAGCGAGGAATTGTTCCGTAATCCGATCCGCAACCAGACCAGGAGCGTGAGATTCCACCGGGGGCAGAGCGTTGGCCAGGGCGACAATGGTGCAATTCTGTTCGGTGATCCGCATCAACTGGCTCGACCAGCCATTTAGCCCACCACTATGGCTGGCGGCTGGAAGTCGATGCATTGGCGAGATCACCAGCCCATAACCGTAGCTCATCCCATCTACTCCTGCCGGGAGGGTCACTGGTGTGGTCATTTGTTGGAATGATTTCGGACGGAGGATTTTTCCGCCGAACAAAGCATCGTTCCATTTGTATAGATCCCCTACTGTGGAATATAGCGCCCCGGCCCCGCCGGCCCAGGACATGTCCCAATCCAGTGCCGGCTCCGCCTTTCCCTCAACCATGGAATAACCCAGGGCCACTCCCGGTGGAGGTGTGGCATTCACAAAAATCCCGGTGTCTTTCATACCCAGTGGTATGAAAAATGTCTCCTGCAAATAGGCATCCAGTGATTTTTGAGAGACTTTGGCTATGATTTCACCGAGGAGAAAGTAGGCGGAGTTGTTATAGAGAAAACCGTTACCAGGAGCGAAATCCGGTTTGTCGTCGCGAAACCAGGAAATTAGCTCCATCGGCTCGATTGGTTTGACAACTCGACTAAGAAAATCTGGTTTACTTGTGTAGCTGTGAATTCCCGAGATATGGGTGAGCAATTGATGGATCGTGATCTTGTCACCATTGGCGAAACCGGGAAAAAAAGTTTCCAACCTGTCATCGAGAGTGATTTCCCCATCGTCAACCAGTCGCAGGATTGCTGCCGCCACAAATTGTTTGGTCACCGAGCCGATCCGGAATTTTGTTTCCGTAGTCACGGGGTTCTTTTTCGAAAGATCAGCATACCCAAAAGCGCCCTGGTAAATGATTTTTCCATCCCTGGCGACCAGCACAGCCATCCCCGGCAGCTCATCTGCGGTCAGTTTTTGCAGTTCTTTTTCCAGGCGTTGTTCCCAGTTTGATTCGGCCCGAAGCAAGGATGCGAGAGTAAGGATAACACAGATGAGACAAGCGGTTTTCATGGTTCATCCTATCCGATCTCACGCTCGGATTCCATCCATTTCTGCAGATGAGTTCTCAACAGGTCCATGGAGGGTTCAACTTGTTTGAATAGCAGTTCGATTTTATCGAAATCGAAAATTCGAATGTCCTCTATGACCGGGCGGATATAGATATCAGGCGGATTTTGCTTCAGTCTCAGTTTGGTAACCTCGTCGACGAGTATATCGAACATGCCGAGACTGGCATTTAGCAGGTTCGGCACATTTTTCGAATCTGGATCTCTCGTCGGAGCGACATCTATTGCGATGGTAAAATCACAATCCCTCTTCAAAAACTGATAGGGAACATTGTCAACCAATCCTCCATCCACCAAAATCCTGCCTTCATGTTCAACCGGAATAAAAACACCCGGAATCGCCATGCTTGATTGTATCGCCGGGAGTAGTTTGCCCTCAGAAAAGACATGGGCCTCTCCAGAGTGAAAATCCGTCGCTACGATCTGGAGCGGAATCGCTAATTCCTCAAATGTCTCCACCTGGATGTCTTTCATCAACGAGTCAAGAAATTTTCGGGGGTGGATCATTCCACTTTTCGACCAGGAAGGCCGGGCAAACGAGAGCCATTTGAGAAGGTCGCGGCGTTTTCCTTTGATGGCCCGCATATCATCCTGGCTTAGAACGATATGTTGTTCAATGCCCTTTCTGATCGTTTCACCCGATTGACCCGATGCGTAGAGCGCTCCGATAATCGCTCCCATGCTTGTTCCCGCGATCATGTGCGGAGTAATACCGCATGATTCTATGACCTCCAAAGCCAAAACGTGAGCCAGTCCCCGAACGCCGCCTCCGCCCAACGCTATCCCTACTTTCATTGCTTGACTCAACTTGGTTCTATATTTTTGTTTAATGCAAAACTATCCGTCATTGTACCCTGTTCAATGCGCCATTATACCCTGTTTAATCCGTTCACGGTCATAATCTCCATCCGAGAGTTAAAGAATTTTTCGACAATTGGGGTGCTTGGATTATCAGTTCAAAATGAAATCGAAAAGCTGGTTGATAATTGTTTTACTGATAATTTTGGGGGCCTTGGCCGGGCTGGCGCTGCTTTTTTTCGCATCCCTGAGCGACAGTTCACCTTCGGCGATGACCGCACCGTCAGAGGAAGAGGAAAGTGCTATCAAGGGTGCCGAAGCCCCTCCCTCGCCACCACCTCCTGCTCCGGCAATGAGACGCACAGCTCCGGATCCGGTTGGTTCGGGCGCTCCAGAGCCTGATAAAACCACTTTAACTCCGGGTGCAGCAGTAGGCGAGGAAGCGATTCCAACTAAAAAATTCTCTGAAGTGGAAGTTTTTTATGCCACTGACCGCCAGAGGACAACCATCGCGGCTGCGGATCAGCGCTACGGGATCAGCCGCAATAATGAAAGTGCGCACCTCGAATACGGAAAAGCGATCGTCACCATTCCGGAAAGCCATGTTGCGGGGCAGGTCGAGCGTCCCAAGTGGTGGAAACTTGAGTTCAAAGAGGTTCCTGAAAAACACGTCATCCTTTTGGAACCCGAATTAATGGAAGAGTCGACTTTTTACCGCTCGATCCACGACGCCTCCACCACTCGCCCTGCCAATGAACTCTTGATGTTTATTCACGGTTTCAACGTAGCCTGGGGAGATGCCATGAGGAGAACCGGGCAAATCTCCTACGACATTGGTTTTGGCGGAGTCACTTTCTGTTATAGCTGGCCATCTCAGGGAAGTTTGGACAAGTACCCGGTCGACAAAGAGAACTCCGAGTGGACGGTTCCCCACCTGACCAAAGTGCTCGCAGACCTCCAAACCAAGTCCCAGGTAGGCAAAATTCATATCATTGCCCATAGCATGGGCACCCGGGCGCTTGCTTATGCCATCGCCAACGCCAAGGATGAAGGCATTCAGCTAAACCTGAATAATGTCATCCTGGCGGCACCTGATATGGATCGGGACATCTTCAAAGAACAAATCCTCCCAAAACTTGCGCCCAATACCAAACGTCTTACGATGTACTCCTCATCCGAGGACACGGCCCTGAAAATTTCCGCCAGCTTCAACGGAAGCCCACGGCTGGGCCTATCGGGAACTGGAATCTTTGTGATCAACCAAATGGATACAGTCGATGCTTCAGGAATTGACACCAGTCTGCTTGGCCATTCTTACTACGGCAGTCAGAAAGTGGTGGTCAAGGATATCTTTGGGGTGATTATCAAAGATCTTCTTCCTCCCGCCCGCAACCTAAAACCAGGCTCAGTCGGAGAATGGAACCTTCCGGCGATCATTGAATAGTTTTGTTCTCTGGCTTTTGTTGCTCGCCTGGCCACCGCTATGAACCGTCGCTTTTCCCTAACGGCCAACCTGTTGTGGATGGTCACCTTACTCGTGGCAATCATGGTGTGTGTGTTCATATACTGGGCAGGCAAGAGCAGCCAAGCCCGCTGGAACGCTATCCAAGCCATGATCGAGAAGGAGGGGGAAACCCTGGATTTTCGACTGCTATTGCCAGAAACGATCCCTGCCACCGAAAATCTGCTCGCCATCGAGCCGTTGCATGGGATTACTGAGGTCATCGACGGGAATGGAAACTTAGGGAAACCTGGGGCGAAACGAAAGGCGCTGGAGGAGCAGATACGTGGCATCGAGGCTCTCGAAGCACCTCCAAGTGATTACTTACTCGGGGAGACCCTTGACTGGTCCAATTGGATGAAATCGCTGCGCAAAAGAACGGGCTACGTTTTTCCTTCTAACCAGGAAGTCTCGGGACAAGGTGTTTTGATCGCTCTGGACAAAATAGCCCCAATCCTTAAGCAACTTGCTGATGAATCGGTGACAACGGGCCGCTCTCAGTTTGTTCCATCCCTTAGGGAGCGCAATTTCCAGCCCAATACTGAACAAAATGGCCATTATAATCTTAGCGTTAAGCTTGCATTTGGGCTTTATCTGCGCGCTTTGGCCGCAATTGAGGCAAGAAATAGCGGCGAAGCAACTCATTGTATTATCGCCATAAAACGAATTTCCAAAGCGTGTAAGTCAGATCCCCTTTTGATGAGTTGGATGTTTGGTTCCGCGGTAGAGCAGCGGGCTGAAAAAGCCTTGTGGTATGGTTTAGAAAGGCGAATTTTCGGCGAGAATGAGTTGGTGATGTTAGAGCCGGAATTTGGGCAAGATAAATCCGCAGATAGGTTTCTTGTGCCACTCCGGGGTGAGTTGGCCATGTCGAGACAATTCTTAGATCAAGATCAAATCCCGGGCGTCACTTACAGCGGAACGTTGGCAAAGTGGGTAAACAAACCGTTAAGGAATACTTGGAAATCAGAGATGGCAGTACGCGAAATGCGCCTCATTCGAAAGCTAAAAACCAGCAACACAATGGCGGCATTGGCCGAAGCTAAACTTATCAAAGATGAATTGGAGGCGATTCCCATACCTCGCTTGCGGATCGATTTACGGTCAGTGTATCAGCGATTTCCAACATATCACTCAATCATTGGCAAGGTAGTAATGAGTGAAACGCGAAATGAACAAGCTCGCGCCGCCATTGCCCTGGAAAGGTACTATTTACAACACCGCGAGTATCCAGACTCATTAGCCTCGCTGGTGCCCGAATTCCTGCCGTTAGTCATGCTCGACCCTTGTGATGGCAAACCAATTCGATACGCCAAGACACCGAAGGGCCGCTACCGGCTATGGAGCGTGGCTTTCGACATGAAAGACGATAATGGAAAAGCAGACTTTAACTCCGCAGAGCCCTCAGCTCCAAATAACCCCCGTAATCCTAACTATCTCGGTGACTGGGCTTGGCAATATGATCCAGTAAAATAGGTTTTCATGAATCAAACTGCCAATTAGCCCCCCTTCTTTACCGTCACCACTACATCAACTTAGCACCTGCTTCAGCCAGATCGCTCCGCTCAACTTTCTCAAGGGAGATGTGGGCAGCAAGCGGGGATTCGGTCATTTTCTGACGGGTGAAAACCAGGCCGTTGCTGCGGCTGTCAACGTAAGGATTGTCAATCTGGGCGGGATCACCAATCATAATCAGCTTGGAGCCACGGGACATGCGGGTGACGATGGTTTTTGCCTCAAGCGGAGAAAGTTGCTGGGCTTCGTCGAGAATAAAGTAGCGATTCGGAATCGAGCGCCCCCGGATGAAACAAAGTGCCTCAACCTCAATGGCATGGCTATCGATGAGATCCTGATAGGGATGGATCTCACCCGCGTCACCCTTTTTCTTGCCAGAGGCGGGGATCAAGTAATCCAATGCATCAAAAATGGGCTGAAGCCAGGGTTTCATCTTTTCATTCAGATCACCGGGGAGAAAGCCAATGCCCTCACCCATCGGGATCACCGGACGACTGATGGTGATGCCCTGAAAATCGCGATTAAAAAAGGAGTGGAGCGCAGCCCCGACACCAACCAATGTTTTGCCGGTTCCAGCGGCACCAAAACAGGTGACCAGCTTGATATCCGGATTCAAGAGGGCATCCATGAAACAGCGCTGCCCGAGATTGATGGGTTTTAGATTAACTCCCTTTGGATTTTTCAGAGAATCTGGGATGTTTAATTTGTGAAACGTCCCGGCCAGGTAGCGGGCCGGCATGGTGCGCTTTTCACCGGCCTCCAGCAAAACATATTGATTGGCATGGAGCCCCTCCACTTCCCGCGCGAGGAAATTCGTGCTGGAGAAGCGCTGCAAATCATTGGGCTCGACAGGGATACGCTGGAAGCCAATATCCAGGACATCGGAGTGTTTGACTTTATCGTTCCGGTAGTCTTCGCAGCAAATCCCGAGGGCACGGGCTTTTAGCTGCATATTCATGTCCTTGGTAATTAATATGGTATTACCCTTGTTGGCATCTGCCACGAGGATGGTGCAGGCGATAATGCGGTGGTCGATCTTTTCGTCGTCGGTCAAAATCCGGCGATATCGGGCGAGTTTCTGACTGGCGACCTCGCTGCCGTAGTCCGCAACAACCAAGCGAATCGTGCCCCCACCGACGGTGGCAGTTCCCTTGGTGATTGATTCCGGGCAGTTTTCAAAAATAGTTGTTAACTGGCGGTGCACGGATCTGGCGCTGGCACCGCGATCACTTTGCTCGTTTTTGAATCGGTCCAGCTCAGTTAACACCTCAAAAGGGATGCAGACGTGGTTGTCGCCAAATTTGGAAATACAATCGGGGTCGTGAATCAACACATTGGTATCGAGGACAAAATTTTTCCCGCCTTTGGCTGGAGTTTTTAATCCGGAATTAGGTTGAGCTGCTCGTGCACGGGTGGTGCTTGAGATTCCGGCGCTCACATTTTCACTGCTGTTTTCGTTTTCCTTCACGTAAGTCATATCGAAGGAAAATGAGGTTACATCAAGCAATAATTTTGGAAACATAAAAGTGTAAGAAATATGAAACAATTTCGATTTTTAAGATTGTCTTGAATATTCCGGCCCACGTTTTACGCTGAACTGATGGGAATCAATCGTCGTTTTTTTCTGGCTCAATCTGCCATCGCCACCCTGGGCACTGCATTGGGTAATTGCTTGGAAACCAAACCAAAACGCATCCTGTTGCGATCATCATGGCAGACGGTCAACATCGGAGACATTGCCCACACTCCGGGGGTTTTGAAGATTCTCGAAACCCATTTGCCGGAGGCTGAGATTTATTTGTATCCATCGAATCTGGGCAATGGGGTCGATCAATTGCTCAAAAACCGCTTTCCGAAGCTGAAGATCGCCAGCAAGGGATCTGCCCTGCTGGAGGAGGCCTACGCCACCTGCGATTTTTTTCTCCACGGGTCCGGTCCTTCTCTGGTTGGTGAAAATCAGGTTTTTGAATGGAGGGAAAAGACCGGAAACCGGCCCTATGGTGTTTATGGTATTACTTTTTCGAAAAGGGGGTCCACCTCGACCAAGGAAACCAATCAGGAAGCACTGGCAAAAACAGTGGATGCCCTGAGCGGGGCGAAGTTTGTCTTTTTCCGGGATTCAAAATCCCTCGCCCTGGCCAAAGAACTCGGGGTAAACAGTCCGGTCATGGAATTTGGTCCCGATGGAGCTTTCGCCTGCGATCTGAGAGACGACGAGAAGGCGGCAGCTTTTTTGCAGGCCAACGGTCTGGAGGAGGGCCGGTTTCTCTGTTGTATTCCCCGGTTGCGTTACACCCCGTACTGGACCATCGCAGAGAAAAAAGCAGCAGTGGACCCCGTGAAACTGGCTAGAAACGAAGCGATGAAGGAGCACGATCACCTTCCCCTGCGAAATGCCATTATCGAAGTGATCAAACAGACCGATTTGAAAGTATTGATCTGTCCGGAGGATCAAACCCAGATGCAGGTTGGTAAGGAGATGCTCTACGATAAACTCCCCGCCGAAATATTGTCACGGGTTGTATGGAAACCAGACTACTGGCTCACCGGGGAAGCGGTGAGCACCTACATCAAAAGTGCCGGACTTTTTGGCAACGAAATGCACTCGCCCATCATGTGTATCGGCCATGGGGTCCCCGCAGTGGTGTGCCGATTTGCGGAACAAACCAGCAAAGGATACATGTGGGAGGATATCGGTCTCGGTGACTGGCTTTTTGATTTGGACGATGAAAAGCAGGTTAGCAAAATTGTCCCGACGGTGCTGGACATCGCGAAAAATCCCGCTGCCGCCCGGCAAAAGGCTGCTGGGGCGAGGGCATTCGTAGAAAAACGCCAACGGGAAACGATGGAGCAGGTCAAAATGACGCTAGGTATCTAGCCTGGGCTAGTTTTCCATACTCCAGGGGTTCATGGCATCAACAAGACCTGCGACATATTTTCGGATCTCTCCGACGCGGTGGCTGATCATCCCGTTCAGGGCGTTGCAGAGCCATACCGGCATCAGGCCGCTGGAAAGAAACCAGACCCGGTCTTCTTCGATGACAGTCAGGCCGTAAACTTCGAGTAGAGCCTCCAGCCGGGAGCGGACTTTCGGGGAATTGACGACGCTGAGAGATTCTCGGAAACGCTCGTAAACGATTCGCTCGGTATGGGCTTTGGCGAACTCCGCCAGCTTGGGGCCTTCCACATTAAAGGCGGCAGTGGGTGTCATGTCCTCCTTCCTGACGTGTTTGCGGATCTTCCGACCAGTCTCGAAGAGAATCTGCTGCTCGCGCAGTTTGAGTAGCTCCAGCATCGTCGTGGTGGAAATTTCATTTCGGGAAAACAAGAGGGCAAAGCTGAGTTGGTATCGCTTCAATTGGCCCAGGGTAAGCTCAATCGCCGCCGTAACCGGGCCACCGGACTTGAGACTGTGGTCGAATTCTTTGAGCGATTCACGGGCCACCAGCAACTGTAGCACGGTGTTATCCCCTTCAAAGGTGGCAAAGATATCGGTATCTGCCTTTAATGCGGTGAATCCCATTTTGGATAGATAGCCGGCACCGCCACAGGCTTCCCGACAGGTCTGGATTGTGTCCGTGGCGTGCCAGGTGGCAGCGGCTTTCAGGGCGGCTGCATCCCGCTCGTAGAGGCGCTCCTCCTCGGCGTTTTCGGCCTTGCCATGGCGGCTCATCAATTCGCGCAGGGCAAAGTGCAGGGCAAAGGTTTTGGCAAGCCGGGGGATGAGCCGCATCTGATGAAGTTTGTAGTCCATCAGAATCGTTTCCGGTTTACCTTCTTCTCCGAACTGCCGCCGCGTCTCGGCGTGGGCGATGGCGATTTTCAGGGCCCGCTTCGCCGCAGTGAGAGCTCCGATCCCGATGCTGACCCGGCCGCCGACGAGGGTGGCAAGCATGGCGAAAAAGCGCCGCGATTCCCTCTCGATTTCGCTTTTATATGCACCGGTCTCATCAACCCCGCCAAAGCGATTGAGAAGATTTTCCCGGGGCACTTCGACCTGGTTAAACCAGATCCGACCGTTGTCGATCCCGTTTAATCCCATTTTGGGACCATCGTCTTCGATTCGGATTCCAGGAGCCACATTCCCGGCGGAATCCCGAATCGGCACAAGGATGCAATGAACTCCGTAATTCCTTTCTTCCACCACCAACTGGCCAAAGACGCTCGCCATCTGCGCATGCAGCGCCGCGTTTCCGATATATTGTTTTCCAGCCGACTGGTTCGGAGTATGGACGATATAGGTTTCATTTTTTGGCTGATAGGTAATGGTGGTTTCCAGGCCGGATACATTGGAACCGTGATTTCCCTCGGTCATCGCAAAACATCCCGGGAGCTTGCTGGTCATCGCATCGCTCAGATATTTCTGGTGGTGGATGGCAGTGCCGAGGTTCTGGATGCTGCCCCCGAAAAGTCCAAACTGAACGCCGAATTTGATCAATAAAGAAATATCGCCCTCGGACATGGTTTCAAAGGCAGCCATAAAGGCTTGTTGATCACCCTCGCCCCCCAGATCCACGGGGATACCAATTTTTCCGATTCCGGCATCCGCGATGATTTTGAGCTGCTCCCAGATGGTTTCGCGATAAGCGGAGATGCTCTCCTCGGGCGGTTTTTGGAATGGCTCAGTGGCGGTAATCCGGCGGACCCGTTTACGAATTTCCGGATACGGGTTGTCCATCAACTCCGCCAACTCAACGACCCAATGGGAATGTTTTTTCTTCATTTCGGAGGAAGTCCTAACTTTTCAGCGACTTGGGAACTTCATAGGTAATTCCATCCAATTTTTCAAATCCAGAAAGTTTCTCCACCACTATAGCCTCTCCGATTGATTTTGCATAGGCGATTGGTCCACCGCGAAAGGGAGCCCAGCCCGTTCCCATGATCATGGCAAAATCAATATCATCTGCGGATTCAACAATGCCTTCCTCCAGGCAGCGGTAGCTTTCCGCGACCATCAACAAAGCCAGGCGATCAGCGATTTCTTCAGTCGGCAGATTCCGGCTGCCGGTTACATAAGCAGTGGCTCCGCGATTTACTTTGCCCTTGCCTGCTTTGTCATATCGGAAAATTCCCTTTCTGTTTTTCCGCCCCAGGATTCCGGCATCAACGAGCTGCTTAAAAACAGCGGGGACCAGCATGCGCTCTTTGAAAAAACTTTCCATGGTATCAGCTACGTGAAGGGCAACGTCGAGACCGATATCATCGAGCAACTGAATGGGACCAACCGGCATTCCGAAATCGAGCATGGCTTCATCGATTTTTCTTGGATCAACGCCCTGCTCGAAAAACCTCCCGGCTTCGATCAGATAGGGCATCAAGATCCGGTTCACCAAAAAACCGGGGCTGTCTTTGACCAATACGGGTGATTTCCCTATTTTTCGGACAAAATTAAGGCAGGCTTCCGAGACCTCGGGCCGGGTCTTTTCGGTATAGACAATCTCCACCAGCTTCATCCGGTGAACGGGGTTGAAAAAG
>JBGSJM010000451.1:0-8779 GCA_041742015.1 Verrucomicrobiales bacterium
AGCCACCCCGTTGAATGTGCCCCAGAACAGTGATACGACAGCTCATCTCCAGTTTGGTTTCGATCATTTCCTTGAGTTGATTAGAGCCCCCGGGAACCCCTTCCGAAACAATTCCAATGAGATATTTTCTACCGGCGGACAGTTGTGACCGCAGGCGGTTTTCAATCTTCGGCAGACTAAAATCAATTTCTGGAACCAGGCAAACTTCGGCACCCGAAGTCAGAGCGGTGACAATGGCGAGGTATCCACATTCCCTCCCCATCGTTTCAACAATAAAAGCACGATGAAAAGATGATGCCGTGTCTCTAATCTGGTCAAGGCAATGCCGAATCACATTTGAAGCTGTATCAACACCCAGGGCGGTTTCGCTGCCAAAAACATCGTTATCAATTGTCGCGGGAATACCGACCACAGAAATTCCAAATTCTTTGTGTAGCGCCTCAAGTCCCTTGAAAGAACCGTTGCCACCCAGCACCACGAGAGCGTCCATTCCATGGTTGCTTAATCGGGAAGCGATTTCAGAACGTATTTTTGGGTCGTGCATTCCGGGAAAGCGCGAACTACCCAAAACCGTTCCTCCCTGATGAACAATACCGGACACATCAACATAGTTCAGGGGATGGATCTGCCCCTCAAACAGCCCCGCAAATCCCATTTTGATTCCAAAAGGTTGCACCCCTCTCGATATGGCATATTCCACGAACTGCTTGATGGCAGGATTCATTCCCGCGCAGTCGCCTCCGGAGCACATGATTGCTATTTTTTTTAAAGCTGACATCTCAAATCCTAAACCAACTTGTCATCGGAAACAGCTTCAGTGTTGTCAAAAACTGGGCATATATTGTGACAATTCTGACGCCTTTGATTGCATAGGCAACCGCAAATACTCGATTCCCGTCCCTTGCCAAATCTTCCCGAACGAAGGACATGCTCAGGATGAGATCATTTGTTTGTGTTGTCCTGTTCACGCTGTCATTTTTCACTTTGCTTCGGGCTGAGGAACGCCCCAATATCATCCTTGTGATGACGGATGATCAGGGCTGGGGGCAGACGGGGTATTACCAACATCCTCACCTCAAAACGCCCAATCTCGACGCCATGGCGGCTGACGGACTGAGGCTGGATCGCTTTTACGCCGGGGCTCCCAACTGCTCACCGACCCGATCCACTGTTCTGACCGGGCGGAGCAATGATCGGACCGGGGTCCAAAACCATGGTTATGCGATGCGTCTCCAAGAAAAAAACATCGCCCGGGCTCTTCGTGATGCGGGCTATGCCACCGGGCACTTCGGGAAATGGCATCTCAACGGTCTGCGCGGTGCCGGGGTTCCGATTTTGAAGGAAGACGCTCACTCACCAGGAGCCTTTGGCTTTGAGGAATGGTTGTCGGTCACTAACTTCTTTGATCGCAATCCGATCTTGAGTCGCATGGGTGTTTTTGAAGAGTTTTTGGGCGATTCCTCCGAGATCGTGATTGCGGAGGCTCTGAAATTCATCGGGAAACAGAAAGCTTCTAAAAAGCCATTTTTTACTGTGGTTTGGTTTGGTTCACCGCACAGCCCGATGATTGCGGATGACCATGACCGGACGAATTTTTCCGCCTTAAAAGCCGGAACCCAGAATCATCTCGGCGAGTTGGTGGCGATGGACCGATCAATTGGAACCCTCCGCAAGGGTCTCCGCGACTTGGAGTTGGCGGAAAATACTCTGATTTGGTTCAACAGCGATAACGGAGGGCTGATCGAATACGGACCCGAGACAGTGGGCGGGCTGCGCGGAGGGAAAAACCAAATGTACGAAGGTGGCTTGCGGGTCCCTTGTGTGATCGAATGGCCCCGGATCATCTCCGGGGGACGGGTTTCCAACTACCCAGCGGGAACGGTTGACATTTTTCCCACCCTCGCGGAAATCGCCGGACTTGATCTGGATGCCGTTATGTTGAAGCCCCATGATGGGACCAGCCTGCGCCTGCTTTTTGACAAAGACATCGCCCATCGGGAAAAACCACTCGGATTTCGTCACGATGGCAGGGGCGTGATCATTGATAACCAATTCAAATATTTGAATCTAAAGGGAATTGAAGAACTTTATCATCTCGATCAAGACAAGACCGAATCCAAAAACCTGGCCCAAACTGAGCCTCAGGTTTTTGCCCGCCTCAAAAAACTCTACGAGGAATGGAATCAAACCGTGGATGCCAGTGTGTTGGGAAAAGACTACCCGGAAGGAACCGTAGATCCCAGCCACCCCGAGCCCCGCTCCTGGAACACGGTTCCCGCTTATCAACCCTATCTGGAACAGTGGAAAAACCGCCCCGAGTATAAATCCACCATCGAGGGAAAACCCAAGTCGAAGAAAGACCGATGACAATTTATGCGCAGCCATTCGTAACTGAAGGTGAGAAAAAGCGGGGCGAAATGCCAAAATACAAACATGTATACGCTTGAGATTTCACACCCTCAAACCCTGACGAAAATCGGCCCGGTTGCTTATGGGACTTGGAGTGGTGGTCGATTTATGCATTTTGGTGAAATGCTCGGTCAGTCGGAATATATCGATTGTATCCGCCAAGCTTATGATGAGGGGATTCGAACTTTCATCACCTCCGATGTTTACGGATGTGGGCAGGCCGATACCCTTCTCGGTCAGGCGCTACATGGAGTCCCCCGGGATACCTACAACCTAGTCGGTATGATTGGCCATGATTTTTATCAGGGAACCCGAAAAGGAAATGCTGGATATCCGCGCTTTACAGATCCCCAGTTGCGCGATTCGTCGGCGTATGGAGCATTTGTCGAAATGGCCTGTGCCAAGTCTCTGGAACGTTGCTCCACTGATTATTTCGATTTGCTTTTACTACATAATCCTGACGAGATCGGCTATACCCATGAAGCCGTCTGGATCGGTCTGGAGCAGTTAAAAAAAAGGGGGATGACTCGAAAACTGGGTATCGCACCGGGGCCTGCCAATGGATTTACCCTGGACCTGATCCATTGTTATGAAACCTACCGGAACATCATCGATTGGTCCATGGTGATCCTCAATCCCCTGGAACCCTGGCCGGCCCACATCGGTCTGCCCGCAGCCAGAGCCCACGATATCAAGGTCATGACCCGGGTACTGGATCACGGAGGAATCTTTTTTGATGACTTGAAGCCCGGCCATCGTTTTCGCGAAGGCGATCACCGCTCTTATCGGCCGGCTGGCTGGGTGGAGCACGGCTGTGAATTTCTTGAAAAAATCCGGCCTTTTGCTGAAAAACACGGGCTTTCCATGATTCAATATGCCGCATCCTGGAATCTGTCCCATCCCGGGGTTGAGTGTGTCATTCCGACCTTTATTCAGGAGGCCGGGGAAAAATCCACCTCGATTCGCGAAAAAATCAAAGCCACCGCCCACCTGACCGATGTTCGCCTGTCTCCCGAAGAAGTCGAAGAGGTCCGGAAACTGGGAGATAACATCGGCTGTATGCCTCTAAAAGGAGCCAGCACCCGCCACAGCAAAAGCCAGAGATGTGATGAATGGCCGATGCGCCCGGAATTGGCTGATATCGCAATACGCTACGGCCATGCCCTGAATTGGTGACAAAATCCTGTAACCATGGTTGATAAGCTCGCGTCTCATTTTGGGCAGGAATGAGCAAAAGCGAGCAAATCAAAGATTTTTCGAAGCGTCGATTTTTATTGACCCTACTCGGGATCATCACCTTCAGCATCTTGATTGCCTATACGGCGGGCAGCCTGCTAAAGAAACCCAATCTCAGCGGTTTTCCTGCATCCAAAGACGCAGCCACTTATGCCGAGGACACCAACCGGCTCAACCAAATTTTCAGGTCGGCCTGGCAGGAGGCCTCTCTGGCCCCGGTTCCCGAGGCTGATTTCTACACCCTGGCGAGGCGTTTGTCGCTCAGTCTAACGGGCGCGGTACCGAGTCTGGAGGAAATCCGCCGACTGGAAAACACTCCGGAAAAAGACCGGCTTAACGCCTGGCTGGATCACCTCTTTCGCGATCAACGCTACACCCAGTATATGGCCGAGCGGCTCGCCCGCGTCTATGTCGGCGTGGAAACCGGTCCCTTCCTCGTCTATCGCCGCCGCCGCATGGTCAATTGGATCGCAGACCAGCTCACCATAAACCGCCCCTACGACGCGATGGCCCGCGAGCTGATTGCGGCTCGGGGGATCTGGACTACCTCGCCAGCTGCCAATTTCATCACCGTGACCAATATGCAGGGAAAAATGAATGGGCCGGATGAGATAAAGCTCGCCGCCCGGACCAGCCGCGCCTTCCTCGGGGTCAGCCTGGATTGTGTCCAGTGCCACGATGACAAATTCGGCGACCGCTGGAAACAGCAGGATTTCCACCAACTTGCCGCCTTTTTTGCCCAATCGGAAATCGCCATTAATGGCGTAACGGACAATCCCTCCCGTGATTATGAAACCCGCTTCCGGGGAAAAGCAGTGGCTGAGCCCGTCGCGATGAAAGTGCCTTTTCAAAGCGAGATTTTTACCGAAAAAGGAGCGGCCCGGGAGCAGCTTGCCAATTGGATCACCCACCGCGAAAATCGCTCCTTTTCCCGCGCCGTAGCCAACCGGGTCTGGGCCATTCTCTTCGGGAAGCCGCTCGTCACCCCCATTGACGATATCCCGATAGATGGGCCGGTGCCCCCGGCGCTGGAGCAACTGGCGGATGCCTTTGTTTCCAGTGACTTTGATCTCCGGGCCCTCTTTCGAATCATCGCCAATTGCGAGCCTTTCCTCCGCTCCAGTCAGTCAGGGGATGACTCCACACCGATCACAGGTGAGCAGGAAAAAGCCTGGGCCGCATTTCCCCTGACCCAGCTCCGCCCCGAGCAAGTGGCCGGTTCCATCATCCAGGCAGCATCGATCCAGGCGCTCGATTCCAGTTCCCATATCATCAAGCGACTGACCCGCTCCAACGAAACCCGCGAATTTGTCAATCGATACGGCGACAAGGGCGAAAGCGAGTTTGCCGAGGGAAGTGGTACCATCCCACAGCGACTCATCCTCATGAATGGCAAACTCGTCAATGAACGAACCGAGCCCAATCCGATCATGAATGCCTCGACCCGAATCGCCACACTCGCCAAAGCCCCCCGCCAGGCTGTGGAGACGAGCTTTCTCGCCGTGTTAACCCGACTGCCCTCCGCAGAAGAAGCGGCCTGGTTCCAGAAAGACATTGAAACCCAAAAGGGCGACAACCGCCAGCGCGCCGTCCAGGATCTCTACTGGGCACTGATGAATTCCACCGAATTTTCCTGGAACCGATGACCGATTGTACCCTGTTGAATCACCGATTGTACCCTGTTGAATCGCATGAAAGATCCACTTGAAAGCCAAATTTTCTGCGGCACCAGCGACCACTGGGCGAGACGCAGTTTGCTAAAAGCGGTAGGGCTCTCCGGGCTTTCGTGGTTGACTCCCATCGCTGATCAACTCGCGGTGGGGGCTGATCTCAATACCCGGAAACGGCCAAAATCAGTCATTTTACTCTGGCTGCAGGGTGGGGCCAGCCAGTTGGAAACTTTTGATCCACACCCCGGCAAATCAATCGCTTACGGGGCCAAAGCGATTAATACATCGGTGAAGGGCATCCAATTCGGCGAATCTCTGGAGCAGACTGCGGCCTTGATGACCGATTTTTCCGTGATTCGATCCGTGGTCAGCAGCGAAGGCGATCACTCCCGGGCAACTTATAATATCAAAACCGGGCACCGCCTCCTTCCCGGCCTGGAGCACCCCTCAATCGGAGCGGTCATTTGTCACGAAATGGACGACCCAAATATCGACATCCCGACTCATATTTCAATCGTCCCGGCTGATGCTCCCGGTCGTGGCGTTTTCCTGGGCGCTCAATACGATGCCTTTCGAATCGGCGATCCCAATTCAACCGTGCCCGATGTGAGGTCCCGGGTCTCCGAGAAGCGTGAGAAAAAGAGAATCGACTCACTTTCGGTCTTGGAGAAAGGATTTGCCAGGGGGAGACTCGCGGATCTCGACCAAACCCGTACCCAGCATTTGTCCAATCTGGAGCGGGCCCGGCGGATGATGACATCCGATCAACTGGGGGCTTTTGACGTGAGCCAGGAAACCCGCGAAGTACGGGATACGTTTGGCAACACGCCCTTTGGCCGGGGCTGTCTGGCAGCGATCCGGCACATCTAAAATGGAGTGCGCTGCGTGGAAGTCACTCTAAATGGCTGGGACTCACATGCTAATAACATGGAGTTGCAAAATCGACGCGGCACAGAGCTGGATCCGGCCCTCGCCAGCCTCATCCGCACCCTGAAAGCCCGTGATCTTTACGGTGACACCATCGTCCTCTGCGCCACGGAATTTGGGCGAACTCCAACTCTGAACCCCGCTTCGGGCCGGGATCACTGGCCCCATGGGTTTTCGGTATTAATCGGGGGCGGCGGCATTGTTGGGGGGAAAATCATCGGTGAGACCGATCCGGCGGGCGAAAAAAAAGACCCCTCCCGACCCGTGGACGTGGAGGATATTCACGCGACGGTGCATTCGGCCCTCGGGATCGACTACGAGTTTGAATTTCCCACCCCGATCAACCGCCCCGTCCCCATCAGCGAAGGGAAGGTGATTCGGGAGTTGCTGGGGTAGTTCCGAGTAGAGGAATCCGCGAGGATTTATCAAGCGAAAAAGATGATCTATGGACTGTAGGCATATTGGGACTCCCTGTTGCCGGTATAGATTTGGATTGTATGGCAAAGATTTGGCTTTAAAATGGATATCAAGAATTCCAAGTTATCGAACGTTTACGAATTATGAGATTCTCCTGTTTTTCTCTCGCCTTTGCATTTGGGCTTTTCGCCTTGGTGGTGGTTTCCTGCGATCGCAATTCGGAGGAAAAATCAGATGAGATCGTTTTCAAAGTGGCCGAAAGGGACCCTAGAAAAATCGGTCAACCACAAGAACCCATTAGGGGAATCCGTGAGGATTTCGCAAGCGAACAGAAAGCTGATACGATGGCGGAGAAATACCCGGAAGTGTCCAGTGTTGTCGGGATTGTAAAAGGCGTGTTTTCAGAATCAGCCGATCAGGTGCCGCAACAGAAGCCCGTTGCACCAGAAATCCAGCAGCCCGCCGCAGCTCCCAGCAGCAACGATGTCGTGGCCACCATTTTGAAAAACGCGCCCGCCATTATCGACAGCATCATGAAACAACGCAGTGATGGCGAAGCCGGGGCGGGTGCATTCGAAGCGCTCGGGCCGGAGATCCTGGATTCCATCCTCAAAAATGGCAAAGAGATTTCCCAGGAAGATCTTGATGCTGCGCAGGAGGCGATGGTCAAGTACGGTCCTGTCCTTGAAGATTTACTTCGGCATTCGATCAAAATCGCCAACCAAAACAGCACTTCCAGTGAACCAACCAATAGCTCGATACTTGAAACGATCCTCCGTCAGCTTTTGGAATCTGGCACCAAAACTCCGCTCCCATCGAAGAGCCAAAGTAACTACTAGCTAACTAGCAAGTACCCCTTTCAGAAGTTCCACGGAATTGATCGATTCTTGGAGAATTACAGCCTACCCAAAAATATAATTTTTATATTCGAAGGTAAATTAGATTGAAATATCAGAATTAGAGAGATAATTTATATACATTAGATTTACAATATTCAGCTGTAAATCATAAGATGGTATACTAACTTATCTAAATTTTTCCCTATTTTCCCATGGCGTATTCCCTAATTGTCGTTCATTCCGATGGAACGAAAGAAAAGATTTCGGTTTCTTCTGAAGGGCTAGTTTTCCCTGTGGCTCCGGGTGATGAGGTCCAACTGGTGGACGAACATGGTCGCCCGGTGCATGCAACTCATCAACCCGAAGGCAACGACCTCAAATTGATTCTTGAAGATGGAGTCGAGGTTAATCTCAAAGACTTCTATTCATATGCAGGGGATGGCGAGCCGATTACAGTGACCCTTGAGCCGCAGCAAGCAGAAGTGGTGACATTTGAGATGAGTTCGTCAGCAGTAGGCAATCTTCCGGGATTGGGTTCCTTTACTTTGATGCGTCTGTCCAACACTGGGTATGTAGATTTCGGGGATCAATTTGATGCCCTGACAGAGCGACCGATTCCCAGTCAAAACGATGGGAACAGCGGTCTCAAGCCAGGACAGGGAAATTCCGCCCCCATTGCCGTGGACGATATTGAAACAGCAGAGGAGGGTGAAATCGTAAACATCAATCTTCTCGGCAATGACTTTGATCCCGATAATGAAAAACCATCCCTACATACCATTAATGGTCAGACGGTAGTTATAGGTAAACCTATCACCCTGGCAAGTGGGGCGACTGTCATCCCACTTGCCGATGGGAGCGTGGATTACGATCCGGGCGATAGTTTCGGATACCTCAACGAAGGCGATGAAGCGAGTGACTCCTTCACCTATTCCATCATTGACGATGATGGCGAAACCTCAGTTGCCACCGTCTCGGTTCAGATAGTGGGTAATGATCAACCCTCGGTAACCCTCCCTGACGAAGCCATTGGCGACGAAGCTAGTTCGATAACCATCGACGTCCTCGCCAACGACAGTGATCCTGACACCAGCGACAATCCACTGACCATCGCCGCGATCACCCAGCCAAGCCTTGGTTCCGTGACCAACAACGGAACCGATGTCACCTTTGATCCGGGAAATGATTTTGACTTCCTCGATGAGGGTGAATCAGCCACCGTAACCTTTACCTACTCCGCCGGGACTCCAGACGGCGACACGGTTACGGAAACCGTTACCG
>JBGSJM010000452.1:0-16844 GCA_041742015.1 Verrucomicrobiales bacterium
GTGGAACCCTTCACCGTGACGATTGAGTCTCGGTGAACCCAAAACTCAGGCTGAACGGGGAGCTGCTTCTGTCGGATCATTCGACACTTTTACGCATCTTATGATTTTCTCAATCTCTTAATAATTCAACAGTCCCCTAAGTTTGTCGGCTCTTCATTCGTATTTTGGTTTCGGAATACTGGAACTTTGTGAGATAACAAATTTAGTTAATCAATCTTAATATATTAGTTTTGTATATTAAAAAGAGAAATTATTGACTTGGTTGGACCTCCGATTTCGGTTATTTTCCGCCTATATAACCGATTTTGCCGTTTTCAATATTTTGACTAAACTTAACCAGGAAGTGAAGGCCATTGACCGGAAGCCAAGGCTCAGAAGGAGGCCATTTATTCTGGCAATCACTTTTTTTGCGATTTTTTTGGCAGTTGTAGGAAGCGTATTTGGCGTCGGAGTGTATATTTATAAAAACCGGGTCTATTTTGTAAACCGCCATCTCAGTACGCTCAGTAAAAACTATCTCGCCACCATTGATCATCTAGAGTTTAGCGAGAGGGGTAGGGTGCAAATTAGTAATTTCCGGGTTAAGGCGAGAGACGCTTTGGATAAGCCCGATTTGTTTCATTCTCCCTCAGTTGAGTTAACTTATAATCTTGGCGATTTGAGTGCGAATCGAAAGCTGGATTCAATTTTAGTAAAGGAGCCCAGATTGTATATCGATGAAGGGACATTTCAAAGGGGCGAAGTGGACCCGAGAAGCGGTAAAGGTAAGAATGTTGACCTTCAGGCATTGGCTAATTTTACGGGGAGTTTCACGATTGAGGAGGGGGACTTGTATGTTGACCTGCCCTCGTCACCGCCTGTGCGCTCAAAGTGGAGCTTCAAATCGGGGCAACTTGGCTTCGGTCGCGATGGGCTAACCGACTATCCCTTTCTTTCCGAGTTGCGGGATTTGGAAATTGGTGATCAGGGAGTTTTCGGGAGAATCGATCAAGTGCGGGCTGAGTGGAAATTCAATAAAAACCTCTCGAAATGGAAAGTGCTAAGCCTGATTATGCTCAGACCCGTGGTTACTGTGATGCCCGAGTGGCTTCCTTCGATTTTGCCCGGTGAAGATAAACCATCCTCCAAAATTTCCATGCCAGAGATGGAAGTATCACTGGATCAGTTGGTTTTGAATAATCTCGATCTGAAAATTCTTGGTTTTGATGGCAAAGACAGGCGGGCGTTGATTCCTGATATCGTATTTCAAAGTGATCTTGTGGACTGGCACAACTTGAACTACAAAAATCGCCGTTTTGGTTCCCAGGGGGCTTTGTCTCTCGAAATGAAGGATCTTTCTATCGGAGGGGGGAGGGCGAATTTGATGGTCTCGGAAAAAGTTCTCTTCGCCACGGAATCGTTGGGCGCTCTGCTCCACGAAGGCCATCTCAAGTCAGCCCGGGCTGAGAATGCTAAATTCCTGGTTTCCGATGACAGTCTGGCCCTGTGGAGGGAAGGCGGAGAACGCTCGGCGAAAGGCGAATCTAAACCTTTCCGGGTTGATGAACTCGAGTTGCCTGATGCCGAATATGTCATGGACGACTTTTTTTCGATCCAGACAAAAAAGTTGTTTCCCCGAATTCAATCAGGGGTGAGCACCACCCTTAAAAATGTTTGGTTTGATCATAAGGGCATGCATTCGGAAAGTATGCAAATTGCTGAATTGAAGAATTTCTCGATTCATGGCCCTGGGGTGGCTGCTGAAAAAGATCCGGTTGTTAAGTTTCCCAAAGGCCACCTCCGAATCAACTGGGACAAATATTTGGAACTGAATGAATTTGAGGAAGTCAAGATTGAACAACCGGTGGTGAGTGTGACCGATGAAACACTCGGAGAATGGGCCGGCAATTCAGCAAATCGATCCACGGCAGGCAACCAACCAGTGTTCGCATTCCGAGATATCGAGATTTTGCATGGCACTCTGCTGGCGGACTCGAGGGCAGCTTTGGACGGAATGGTTCCGAAAGTTAAAGGCGATTTTTCTCTGACGAATTCCGATGTGTCGCCCAGCGCAACAAACAGTGAAGAGGAATATCACCTCCAGATTTCCAATCTTCAGTTAAGTAATCATTCGGCAGTTGATAGTGTCCCGAATGGCCCGGTGCCTAGTATTTTTCCAGATTCTTTGCTCCCAAATTCGGAACCACTCAAGTCCGAAGAAGTAGTGAAGGTTGAAAAAGCCCATATTTACTTCACTGCCGCTGGTATTCAGCGGGATAAAAGAATCAAAAAAATCTCTTTGGAGGGCGGAATACTCCGAGTTGGTGAGGGATTGAAGGACGTTGTCAAAAAGCCCGAGGGTGAACCGCAGGATCTGCCGCCCGAAGCTTCGGTTAAATCGCCGAGGGCCAGGGCAGATGAAAGGGAATGGATAGACCTTATTCTAAATCCTCCGGATGTGGTTGAAACTTTTGGGCAACCGGAAAGTAGTCCGATGCCGATGGATACCGTCGGGAATAATTCATTTCCTGCGGTCGTTTTCCCCTACGAAGGTGAATCAGTGCAGGCTGAAGCACCTCCATTGGAATTTTTGCTGGCTGATGCGAAGGGAGAAATTAAACGGAAATCTCTTTGGAAAATCGACGATCTCGAAATTTCAAAAGGCAAAGTGAATTTTGATTCACTAATTCCGGAAATGGCGGGTTTAAGTTTCGGGTTGGAGACAAAGATGAAGGACATTCCGCTCACGGCTGAGGGTTTGCTGGATGCAAATAAGCTTCAGGCGGTGAAAATCGACTCTCTTCAGGTCCGGGATCCTTACGATTCCTTCCTGACCGTGGCCGAGTTGCCGGATGTCTTTGTCGAATTCAGTCTCGCAGGACTGGCGAAGCAGGAAATCGAGAAAATTGATCTGATCGCCCCAACTTTAAATGTTGGGGAAAGTCTTTTTCGCTGGATTGATTACTTGAGAAAATATCGGGCGATAAACGAGGGTGCCAGCGTTGATCTGCGCGGGGCACACATTATTTCGCCAGAGGGCACCAGTGGCGGTAAAAAATCAGATTGGTTGATTAATAAAATTGAAGCCAATATGGGGCGTCTGGTGGTTGCTCCATACGGAACTCCGATTACTTCACTGCCTTTCCCGTTCTCCGCAACCACCAACGTAGCGGAAGGCAAAGTTAAACTCGCAATGAACATTTCAGAGGACCAGAATGTCTTCAAAATCCCAGACTACGGTGTCGAATTGACGGGCCTTGAGGGGGCGATTGATTTTAACCTCCCAATCCCTGAAAAAAATAACAATCTGGTGCAAACATTCCGCCTCAAAACCGCAAAATGGAAGAAATTCGATCTCAGCCAACTTTTCCTGACGGTTACTTTTGATAGATATGGAATTTACGGAAATTTTGGCGGTGAAACTTACGGTGGTTACGCCAATGGTGCATTTAACTATTACTTAAACAAAAATGGCCAGTGGGATGCTTGGGTTGCCGGTACGGATTTGAATACAGGAGAGTTAACCAAAGCGGTTGTGAAAGAAGGCTTTTTGATGGGGGGGAAGGTTTCGACGAAAGTTTTCTCAAGTGGTAAGGATGCCACAGTGGATGCCATCAAAAGGGAACTTAAAAGTGTCGGTGACGGGTGGTTTGATATCGCTTTGATGGAGAAAGCCCTTGAGAATCTCCCGGAAAGCTGGAATGGGTTGCAGCGCGGCCTGTCAGAAATTGCGATCAATAATCTCAGAAAGTTTGACTATGATCACGGTGGCGGCGAGGTGTACTTTAAAGATCAAGATGGTCTTTTAAAACTTCAGTTCACTGGAGCTTACGGAACCCGAATTTTGAACCTGCACCTTCACGACTGGCGAAATCAAAAAGACAAGCTGGTTAAATCGGCTGAGCACGTTCAACCCTGAATGAAACACAAACACAAATGGATGGTGCCTGGTGGTGCCTGGGATATTTGCCTGTGCCTCGCTTCGGTGAGTCTTGCACTCTTCCTCGTGTCCTGCCAGAAACCGTTCGATGTGAATGTGAAGGCTGCTGACCCCATCAAGGTTGACCTGACCATGGATGTCCATGTTTACCAACATGGTTCCGCAGCGACTTCCAAGCAGTCCAGAGACGGTGAAATGTGTGAAGATGCCGGGGAATACAAAATAGTCATGGATCGGCGCCGAAACCGGATGGAGGACATTCAGACTCTAAAAAATGATCGAATTGTTGGAGAAAACCACACTGGTAGATTGTCAATCCGAATCAATGACGGAGAGTCTCATTTGTGGCCGATGGATTATGTCAGGAAAACGGTAAAAGAAGAAAATGACGACCGCAGCTACTTGATCGAATACGAAGCTGTGACAAAAAACAAGAAAGTGGGCGATGTGGAAAAAGAGCAGTGGATTGATCGCCAACGAAAGTCCCATCCCGGTGAATGGATTGAAGTTGAAACAGAGGGAAAATTTGTGTGGATTCAGAAGAAATCCCTTAGGTCGTCCCCTTGAGATTTACACAGTCCATCCAAATGCTTAAAATTTAACTTTCAACAGCAATGCCTGGTTTAAGCGCTGCATGTATTCGTAACGGGGGATGTCCACGCATCCCATGGTGGCTAAGTGACGGGTTGACCATTGGGTGTCGAGCAATTCGAACCCCTTTTCATTAAGTCGCTCAACCAGATTCACCAGTGCGATTTTTGAGGCATCGGTGCGGCGGCTGAACATCGATTCACCAAAAAAGGCACCACCGATGGCAATCCCATAGAGTCCTCCGACGAGCTGGCTGTTCTCCCAGCACTCGACAGAGTGCCCGTAGCCCAATTCAAAAAGCTTCACATAGCTTCTCTTGATTTCCAGGCTTATCCAGGTTGTCTCCCGTTCGCCACAACCGTCCATCACTTCCGGGAATGCTGTGTCGAAACGAATTTCGAAAGGTTTTTTCCTTAAACTCCGTTTCAAACCATGGGGAATGTGAAGTCCGTCCAGTGGGATGATTCCCCTGGGGTCAGGTGAATACCAGCCAATTTCACCGCGGTTTTCCATCGCCATGGGGAACATACCTCCCCGATAGGCAGCAATCAAAACTGCTGGCCGAATATAACCTTCACGGGTAAAAATAGATTCCGACATACCTATCTCGAACTTGAAATGGGTGGATTCCCCAAATCACTGGGCTCGCCGCCATCATAGGCGGGTGGACGTAAATTGACAAAAGTTACTTTCGCAAAATTACTGTTCATTCAGTTAAGACATCTTCGCTTGAAATACCCTTCGGGGCGGGTTACAGATGCGACATTATGCCAATAGCTACACCAAAACAATTTGCAGCCTTGCTGGATTCCGCTCAAAAGGGTGGTTACGCCTATCCAGCGATCAATTGCTCCAGTATCACCACAATCAATGCGGCCCTGAAAGCCTTCGCTGATTCGAAATCTGATGGTATTATTCAATTTTCCACCGGAGCGGGCCAGTTTGCCTCAGGATTAAACCACAACAACGCCGCAAAGGGAACGATTATTCTCGCAGAAGCAGCCCATCGCCTCGCTGAGCAGTATGACGTTCTGGTGGCCCTGAACACTGATCACTGTCAGCCGGATAAAGCAGGCAGTTTCCTCAAGCCATTAATTGAAGAAACCGCCAAGCGCCGTGCTCGGGGTGAAAACAATCTTTTCCAGAATCACATGCTGGATGCTTCGATTCTCAAATTGGAGGAAAACATGGCGATTTCCAAAGAGTATCTTCAGCTCTGTGTGAAAAACGAAATCGTTCTCGAAGTTGAAGCCGGAGTCGTCGGCGGAGAGGAAGACGGTGCGGCTGGTCACGATGATATGCCCTCCTCCATGCTCTACACGACGCCGGAAGACATGCTCGCCGTTTATGAAGCACTTCACAACATCGGTCGTTTCACCTTTGCCGCCACCTTCGGTAATGTGCATGGACACTACAAGCCGGGTGCTGTTAAATTGCGCCCCACAATCCTCAAGGAGGGGCAGGACGCTGTTATCGCCAAATATGGCCAGGCCGCTGAGTTTGATCTCGTCTTCCACGGTGGATCGGGCTCTACACTGGAAGAAATCCGCGAAACTTTGAACTACGGCGTGGTCAAGATGAATATTGACACCGATACCCAATACGCTTTCACCCGTCCCATCGCCGATCACATGTTCTTGAATTACGAGGGCGTCATGAAAGTTGATGGCGAGATCGGAAACAAGAAAATGTACGATCCGCGTGCCTACCTTAAAAAGGCAGAAAAAGGAATGTGTGATCGGATCATGATCGGCTGTGACGACTTGCTTTCAACTGGCAAGACCATCTTCGGTCAGGTTTAAACACTAGGTCGTTCGTTTCCTTTTAACCAAACCGATCCTTCCTTACGGGGGGGGGATCGGTTTTTCCGTACATCAGTCATTTTTCTTGGTTGAAGGGCAACAGGCTTTCGAGTTTTATTCCGCTCTATGAAGATATCTCGATTAGTTCTAGTTGCTGCAGGCGTTTTCACCTGGTTTCTCACTGTCCAAGCCGACGAAAAAGAAAAGCCCAAGGAGCAGCCCACGGGTTACACCGACACGCCATTCCTACCCGGTGGGAAATGGCGGGTTCACGATGATACAAGACCGCGCCCGACTTTAGTGTCCCCTGGTGAAACCAGCACTTCGGCTCCATCGGATGCGATTGTCCTCTTTGATGGAAAAGATCTCTCCGAGTGGATCATGGCGAAAGACAATTCACCTGCCGACTGGATTGTCAAAGATGGGTATTTCGAAATTCCGGGTAAAGATCAAACTTTGGGTGGTCCGATAAAGACCAAGCGGGAGTTTGGAGATGTGCAGCTTCATATCGAGTGGGCTTCGCCTTCGGTTATAGAGGGTAACTCTCAGGGTCGGGGCAACAGCGGCGTCTTTTTTCCCGGAGGTTTTGAGCTTCAGGTCTTGGATTCTTTTGAGAACAAATCTTATGCGGATGGCCAGGCTTCCGCCCTCTATGGTTGGAAGCCGCCGTTGGTTAACGCCTGTCGCAAACCGGGTGAGTGGCAGACTTACGATATTATTTTTGAAGCCCCCCAGTGGGATGCCGAGGGAAATCTCCTCAAAAAAGCCTATATCACCGTCATCCACAATGGTGTGGTGACCCATCATCGGCAGGATTATTTGGGTTCCACTGGGCACAAAAAAGTGGCCAATTACAATCGGGTCAATGGCAGGGGGCAGATCGAGTTACAGAATCACAATAATCCCGTGAGATTTCGAAACATATGGATTCGAGAGTTGAATTTGAGTGCCAACGAATAGGACAGGGCAAACCGAGTTTGCGGGATGCCCGTCACGAATCAATCCAGCCCTGAGGAGAAGATCGAACTCTTTCGTTCGCTGTTTCGGGGGAGGCAGGAGGTTTGGCCGCTGCGTTTTGAGTCTTTGAAGACCGGGAGGGCGGGGTATTCGCCAGTTTGCGGGAATGAATGGGTGCGCGGAGTTTGCGATAAGCCGCGAATCAAATGTGGCGATTGCCCACATCAAAAGTGGTTACCAGTTACGAACGAGGTGATCAGGCGGCATCTTTCAGGTGTGAACGACTGCGGTAAGGCTTTTGTTGCGGGGGTGTATCCAATGTTGCTGGATGAGCAGTGCTTCTTTCTGGCAGCGGATTTTGATGATGGCGATTGGACCGCCGATGCGCTGGCGTTTTGGGATTCATGCCGACGTTTGAAAGTGCCTGCGGTGTTGGAGCGGTCGCGTTCCGGGGAGGGTGGACATGTGTGGGTGTTTTTTGAGGAGGCGATTCCGGCGGTTTTGGCCAGAAAACTTGGGGCTGTTGTGTTGACGGAGACAATGGAGCGCAGGCCGGAGGCGGGTATGAAATCGTATGATCGCTTCTTTCCGAACCAGGACACGCTGCCTCGCGGGGGCTTCGGCAATTTGATCGCGCTACCACTGCAAAAGGTGGCACGTGAGAAAGGGAACAGCGTTTTTGTGAGCGAGAAACTGGAACCCTTTGAGGATCAGTGGGCGTTTCTTGCGGGCATTGAGAGAATGAGCAAAGCCCAAGTGGAAGCCATCGTGCGCGAGGCAGAGGATCGGGGGCGGGTCATTGCTGTGCGAATGGCGCTTCCCGAAGACGAGGATGCAGGGGAGCCGTGGAAGCTGATGCCCTCGCGCCGACGGGATTCTCTGCCGACGGGCGAGATGCCTGCGAGCATCGAACTGGTGGTGGCGGACTCGCTTTATTTCCCGAAGGCCTGCCTGCCTCCGTCGCTGCGCAATGCGCTGATTCGCGTCGCGGCATTTCAGAACCCGGAGTTCTACAAAGCACAGGCGATGCGGTTGCCTGTGTTTGACAAGCCACGCATCATCTCATGCGCGGAGGATCACGTGGAGCATATTGCGCTTCCAAGAGGTTGTTTGGAAGAGTCGCTGGATTTGCTGAAGGCGCTGAAAATCAAAACAAAGCTGCGAGACGAGCGATTCGGCGGAAAGCAGATCCAACTTGCGTTCGGCGGCACTTTGCGGCCCGAGCAGGAAAAAGCAGGGGCAGCAATGTTAGCACATGATTTCGGTGTTTTGTCGGCGACGACTGCTTTTGGAAAAACGGTACTCGCAGCGTGGTTGATGGCTCAACGCGGCGTGAACACCCTCGTGCTCGTGCATCGACAGCAGCTCATGGAGCAGTGGGTGGAGCGGCTTTCGCAGTTTCTCGGTCTCAAAACGACTGAGATCGGCCGCTGGGGTGCGGGGAAGAAAAAGCTCACGGGAAACGTCGATGTGGCGCTGCTCCAAAGCCTTGTTCGAAAGGGTGTGGTTAGCGATGTGGTGGCCGATTACGGTCATGTGATCGTGGATGAGTGCCATCATCTCTCCGCTCACAGCTTCGAACTCGTGGCTCGCAGGGTAAAGGCGAAATATATCACAGGTTTATCCGCCACGGTAGCGAGGAAGGACGGGCATCACCCCATCATTTTCATGCAGTGTGGCCCGGTGCGTCATCGAGTGGATGCACGACAGCAGGCGGCTGAGCGGCCTTTCACGCATGAGGTTCTGGTGCGGCCCACGGGCTTCACGCCCGACGGAGATCCAGAGGAAGACAAGCGCATGGAGTTTCAGCGATTGTGTGATGCGGTGATGCGGTCACCCGCGCGCAATGTTCAAATCATCAAGGAGGTACTACAGGCGGTGAAGGCAGGGCGTTCACCCGTGGTTCTGACGGAGCGCACCGAGCATCTGGAGATGCTAGCCGCCGGCTTGCGTGGAGAGGTTCCGCACGTCATCACACTGCAAGGCGGCATGGGGCGTAAAACACTCGCCGCAGCGCTGGATCAGCTCAAAGCAATCCCGGCGGATGAAGACCGTGTCGTGGTCGCCACCGGGCGCTTCCTTGGCGAAGGTTTTGATGATTCACGGCTCGACACGCTCTTCCTCACGATGCCTGTATCCTGGCGCGGAACTATCGCGCAATACGCAGGCCGACTGCATCGACTGCATGAGGGCAAAAAGGTGGTGCAGGTCTATGACTACGCTGACCTTGATGTGCCGATGCTGTCCCGCATGTTCGATAAGCGCTGTGCTGGCTACGAAGCCGTCGGCTACACCATCCTGCTGCCCGCAAGCGCATTGCCTGGTTGGCCGCAAGAGGTGCCGTTGCCTGTTGATCCGCTGTGGAAGCAAGATTACGCAGCCAGCGTTCGTCGCCTGATCCGCGATGGAATTGACACACCATTGGCTCACCTCTTTGTGCAGGCCACCCGCGCTGCTGATGTACTGGGCGCCGAACGTGCCCGCAGTGCCAGCGAGGCGTTTATCTTCCGCCGTTTCGAGACGTTGCCGACTCTTACGGGTCAGTTCCGGCTGAATGTGTTGCTGCCGATTCCCTTCGATGATCGCGGGAAGATGGAGGTCGATCTGCTTTGCGAAAAGGCAAAACTCGTTATCGAGATTGATGGTTGCCAGCATCTCGGAGATGTAGCGGCTTATCGGAGAGACCGACGGAAGGATGCGCTGCTGCAAACCCACGGATACTTCGTGCTGCGTTTTTTGGCAGATGATCTTGGTAAGGATTTGGAAAGAGTATTGGACGCCGTGTTGCGGGTGATGGAGCGGAGATCGGAGTGTGATCATACAGGGTACAATCGGTGATCAAACAGGGTTCAATCCTCTCTTTTTAAAACAAAACGCAGTGACGGGTTCTATCCCATCACTGCATTCGATAAACGGAAAAAAGCGTTAAATTAAATAAAGTCGTTGATCAGATTCTCCAGCATCTCCTGACGACCACTCTGGGTCTGTGGTTCGCCGTTCTTCAATGCGTAGTCTTCGAGATCCTCAAGAGTGACCTTTCCTTTCTCGATTTTGGCACCGATACCGGAATCAAACGAGCTGTAGCGTTTCTTTTTGAAGGCCTCGAGACGACCGTCTTTTATGATCGCATGGGCGATTTTCAGGCCCCGGGCAAAGGCATCCATCCCGCCAACATGAGCGTGGAAAAGATCTTCGACGGTAAAACTCTCCCGGCGACATTTGGCGTCGAAGTTTAGCCCACCCTTGGTAAACCCACCCATCCGCAGTACGCAAAGCATGATCTGGGTGGTGAGATAAATATTGGTGGGGAACTGGTCGGTGTCCCAGCCAATTAATTCATCACCCGTGTTGGCATCGATTGATCCCAGAGCATTGGCAGCCATGGCTACCTCCAGCTCATGCATCATGGTGTGCCCGGCGAGGGTTGCGTGGTTGGTCTCAATGTTTAATTTTAAATCCCCATAGAGCTTGTGCTCCCGGAGGAAGTTCAAACACGCTGCCGAGTCAGAATCATACTGATGGGTAGAAGGCTCGCGAGGCTTGGGCTCGATATAGAAATCTCCGGTGAAACCGATCTTTTTTTTGTAATCAACAGCCATTCGCAGAAGCGCTGCGAGATGCTTCAGCTCCCGGCCCATGTCGGTATTGTAGAGAGTGGCATACCCTTCACGGCCACCCCAAAAAACGTAGCCTTCTCCACAAAGGCGATGGGTCACATCAATCGCTTTTTTGATCTGCGCAGCGCCATAGGCAAACACATCAGCATAGGGCGAAGTTCCCGCTCCTTGATTGTATCGTTTGTGGCCGAAAAGGCAGGCGGTTCCCCAGAGAAGCTTGATCCCGGTTTGTTTCTGGGCCTTGGCCAGCTCATCAGCCACGGAATCAAAGGCATCGTGCGAAGCCTTCAAATCCCCGAGTTCAGGAGCGACATCTCGGTCATGGAAGCAGTAATATTCGATCCCGCACTTCTGCATAAACTCGAACATCGCCCAGACTCGCTTCTTGGCGTTTTTTACAGAAGTTGAACCATCATCCCAGGGGCGCTCCGCAGTTCCTTCCCCAAAGGGGTCAGCAAGTCCATTTCGCATCGTGTGCCAGTAGGCACAGGCAAAACGGAGATGCTCTTTCATTGATTTACCACCAACGATTTCGTCAGCCTGGTAATGTTTGAACGAAAGGGGATTTTTGGAATCTGGTCCTTCGTAAGCAATTTTGGGAATACCCGGAAAAAACTCGTCTTTCATAATTTGGAAATCCGACTGTCACGATTTCCCGGCCAAGATCAAGCAATAAACGCTCTTGCAGCTTCCTTGATACAGCCATAAAGAGAACAAGAATGCAACCTGACTGGGAAGAACTTTATCAGAACGGCACAAAACCCTGGGACAAGGGAGCAGCGGCACCACCATTGTTGGAGTGGTTGTCTGCCAATCCTTGCAAACTCAGCGGCGCGATCCTCATCCCCGGATGCGGCCTGGGACACGATGTGCGGATGATCGCCGCGCACTGTGGTGACGGGGCGGAAGTGCTCGGGATCGACATATCACCAACCGCTCTTGCTGAAGCCATCGCTTTTCCCAAAGCGGCAAATGAGTCCTACCAACTTTGGGATCTTTTTGATCCTCCGGCAGAGATGCTGGGGCGCTTTGACTGGGTTTGGGAACACACCTGTTTTTGTGCGATCGAGCCCGGGCGGCGGGATGACTATGTGAGTTGTGTCCACCAACTTCTCAAACCAAGTGGCCAATTTCTAGGAGTATTTTACCTTGATCCCTACGACGATGATCATAAACCGGGCGAAGGGCCTCCCCACGGCACCGATTTGGAGGAACTTGAGCAGCGTTTTGTAAAAAGTGGAAAGTTTGCCATGATCGAAACCTATCCGCCAACCCAGTCCTATCTAGGACGGGAAGGCGCGGAACGGGTGCTTCGCTTAACCCGAGAACCATTTGACCCCGCCGCTTAGCGGTCTATCGTCGCCCATGGATCGGCTCAAACGCGTCTTGCTCATCTTCGGGATCGCCCTCGGTTACGGTCTCTTGATGTGGGGGCTTTTCGCCTTTGGTCAACTCGGTGAAGTTTACGCAATGGTCTCGTGGACCTTCATTTTTCTCGTACCGATCATCATCGGCGGACTCACCACTTTTTACGGGATACGCCTCTTCGAGCGATCAAATTTTTGGATTCATTTCGCTCCGATGATAGCCATGACTTCGGGAGTTCTTCTCGCCGTCCTTTTCAAGCTCGAAGCGATTATCTGCGCCGTAGTCGCCATACCGGTGATGCTGCCCTTCGCCTGGCTTGGCGGTTTCCTCGTCGGTGGCATTTTGAAAAAACGCGATGGAAGGCTCCAGATGTCATTCCTCGTTTTACTGCCGTTTGCGATGGGTCCGTTGGAAAGCACCTGGGAACAGCCCCACCAAACCGTGGCGATGCACAATCAGATCTCGATCAACGCCGCGCCCGCCACGATCTGGAAGCAAATCGCCAGTGTCCCGCCGATCAGAAAAAACGAGATTCCCTTTCAATGGATTTATCTCCTCGATTTTCCCCGCCCCATCGCGGCTGAGCTGGATCATTTTGGGGTCGGCGGGAAACGGACCGCTACCTTCGAGCGATCCGTGTCGTTTTTCGAGATCGTTACCGAATGGGAAGAAGGCAAAAGCCTTGCTTTCACAATCGAAGCCGATCCGGCTTTCATACCGCGAACCGCCTTTGATCAGCACATCATCGTCGGCGGGCGATTTTACGATGTTTTGGACGGGCGCTACTCCATCGAGCCAGATGGAACCGGAAAATGTATCTTACACCTCACCAGTTCCCATCGGCTTTCCACTCCTTTTAATTCCTATGCCGGCTGGTGGAGCGAGTGGGTCATGAACCAGATCCAGGGTTCCATTCTCGCGGTCATCAAAAACCGATGTGAGATGGCCGCAAATTGAATAATCTTCCTGCCTGCTTTTTGACTTTTTATCCAAATAATCAATATGAAACTACTTTTTGCACTCCTTTTAGTCACAGTGCTCAACCTCGGCATTCGTGGCCAGCTTGTCGCGGCTGACACCGCGAAGCCGAATGTCCTTTTCATCGCCGTGGACGATCTCAATCATTGGATCGGACATTTTGATCGCAACAAACAGACCAAAACGCCCAACATCGATCGGCTTGCCGCCATGGGCGTTTCTTTTACCAACGCCCAATGCGCGGCCCCGGTCTGCAATCCCTCGCGCGCTGCGCTGCTTAGCGGCAAGCGCCCCGGCACAACAGGGATTTATGACAATAACACCCCCTTCGCAAAAGTACTCAAGCCCGAGGAATCACTTGTCATGCATGTCAAGAATGCTGGCTACAACACCCTCGGAACGGGCAAACTTTGGCATGGAGGATTGGGTTGGAAGGAGCAATGGACTACGATTCAAGAGGAAACCGTCAAGAAGGGTAAAGTGAGTGATCGCAGTGTTGGAGGCCTCGCATTTGGCCCGATCATAGAAGGTGGAGATGAAGCTGTTTCAGACACCAGCATCGCTGACTACGGCATTTCGGAACTCGGCAAGACCCACGAAAAACCTTACTTCCTCACCCTCGGTTTTCACAAGCCACACATGCCATGGAATGTTCCCCAGAAATACTATGACATGCATCCCCTGGCTGAGATCCAGTTGCCACCGACCAAAGAGGGTGATCTCTCTGACATCCCACCAATGGGCGTGAAAATGGCCAAACCCGATGGCGATCACACCAACATCGTTGCCTCAGGTCGTTGGAAGGAAGCTGTGCAGGCTTATCTCGCGACGATCACCTATCTGGATGGTCAGATCGGTCGCGTTCTCGATGCCTATGACAATTCCCCGCACAAGGACAACACCATTATCGTCTTCTGGGGTGATCACGGTTGGCATCTCGGAGAGAAAGAACACTGGCGTAAGTTCGCCCTCTGGGAAGAAGCCACCCGAGCCCCCTTCATCTGGGTCGTTCCCGGTGTGACCAAGCCCGGCGGCGTCTGCAAAAGCCCCGTCGATTTTATGAGCGTGTATCCCACCCTCTGCGACCTCACCTCGTTGCCCAAACCAGCCTGGCTCGAAGGCGACAATATCAAGAACCTGCTCGACGATCCCGCAGCAGCGTGGACCGGTGTCGGCGTCACCACCTTCGGCCAGAACAACCACGCCGTCCGCAATGATCGGTGGCGCTACATCCGCTATGCCGATGGCGGCGAAGAACTCTACGACCACAGCAACGACGAATACGAATGGACCAACCTCGCCACCAATCCCGAGCACACCGCCCTCAAAGCCGAACTCGCCAGGCATTTCCCCACCACCAACGTCCCTGCCGCTTGGAAAGACCCCGAAAAGGTGAAAGAAAAAAAGAAAGGCAAGAAAGCGAAAGCTGCGAAGGACGACAGCCAGGCGAAGTAATCAGCCTACAATTTGAAGTAGAAAACCGCGTAGGCCGTTGCTTCCATTTCTTCATAACTCATGCGGCGATTACGGGCTGAATCGCCCCATGGCTCCGTGAAGATCACTTCGTTTCGTTCGGCATTAAAACCCGTGATCACCGAGGCATGAGAAGGGCTGCCCTTCGCGTCGCGCTGCGGATAGAGGTTTAGTGGATTCGCCAGGACTGCCAGACTGGGATCATTCGCAAATGCCTGGTGATATTCGTTGAGCACTTTTTCCCGCTCCAACGATACTCGACGCCACACGATCAAAGGTATACCGGCCTCAATCGACTGCCTGGCCCGTTTGGGGTCAAACTTCGGCGAAGTGCTGACTTTCATATCGATTTCCTGACCCACACTGCGGTACAAATCAAAAATCCGGCTGCCCTTGGCACTGCCTGTGTTTTTAAAGTCAGCCCCGGCGGCAAGAGTTTCCGGATGCACTCGCAGCCCCAGGTAATGTCCGACCATGGCCAGTGAGTGGATACCGCAAAAGGGAGTATTCCCCTGGGTAAACATGGGCAGCCTTTCGATGATAGAATCACCTACCGATGTCGTGGTGACATGCGTGGCAAAAAAGCTCTCCTTTTCGCTGCGGCCCAGCTTTTGAATTTTGGGATCAAAATAAGTCGGAACCTCCCCTTGTTTCGTGATGAATAGGGAAACGGAGTAATCCGGGACCGTCACCAGCCGAAGAACGAAATCCTGCCATTGGTATTGGGTATAGCAGGTGCGCAATTGCGAACTTTTGCCGACCGTGCCCAAAGTCCCTTTTCCGCAGCCCTCATCGAGTCGTCGCCTTAATTCCGAGGAAAGTTGGCTGAAAAGCCGGGTGAAATTTGCGCGGTTCTCATTACCAGTCGCCTTTTGTTCGCTGGTCTTCTCTCCGCCATATAGATAACCAAAGTATTGGCCGGCATCCAGAAAATGAATCGCCAATTCCTTGGTTGGGGTCTCATCGTTCCCATATGCATACACCGACATGGGGACCGCCCCGAACAGAGTCGGATTGGCTGTCATCTTCTTCACAGACATGCCCTCCAGCGCCGACTGAGTTTGCCATGGACCGGGGAAGGAAGCTGTGTCCCAGTTCGCCTTTTCAAAAAAAGCCACCGTGAGATCCCGGCCAAAAACAGGTTGGGCGGGGATCACCGGTCCAAAAAAGTTTCCCCCACCGAAAAAGGTATTCGGTATCGCCAGGGATTTATCGCAAACCAATGAAAATACGAGACCTATCAATACCGGGATGGACGGCGATTTCATGGGAGCACCTTATCATGCTGGAAGTGACCGTAAAACAAGAAATTTACGTTGTGATAAGGCGAAATCGTAAAAGACGGATCAGCGAAACCGGTTGACCCTGGAAATCTTTCCTTTAATCTTTCGCCCGTGTGATGGAACCAAAGCCCTTGATATTTTTTGCCAGCTCGGTAATAGCGCTGATTCTCACCTCTTGCGTCACCCATTCGGCGAAGGCGGAAAAACCCAAGCCCTATCCTTTTAATTATTGCGCGGTCATCAAAAAGGAGTTTGATGAAGAGGAAGGCCCAAAATACGGGCGGATCCACGATGGATACCAAGTCAAATTTTGCTGTTATCCTTGCACGAAGGCTTTCGATGTCAATCCAGAGGCCTTTATGGGACCGATCCGCGAATACTATGCCAAAGAGGCTGCACTGGTCACCCCACAGCAGTCCAATTGAAATTCCTTTTCTTTCCTTTTCTGTTGCCCTTCCGTGACAAAATTGTCAGGTTTCCGTAGTGGAGCCGCGATTCGTTCCAAGATAGTCTTCAAAGATGACCCACGCTTTTTATCGTTTTTTTCCCCTCCTCCTTCTATCTTTTCTGATAGTTGGTTGCGGTGGGGAGGGAGGTGATCCTGCAAAGGAATCCAACAGCAAGCCTCCCAAACCGTCCACCAATGAGATTCGCCTTCGCTTCACCTATGGATCGGAAAAGGAAAAATGGATCGAAGCTTTGACTGGCAAATTTAACGCCGCCCGCCACGAAACCGGCACCGGGAAACGCATTTTCGTCGAGCATATCCCAATGGGTTCCGGCGAATGTGTCGATGAAGTCCTTCAAAACAGGCAGCAGACCCATCTTATCAGCCCTGCTTCCGGTGTATTCATCA
>JBGSJM010000453.1:0-5407 GCA_041742015.1 Verrucomicrobiales bacterium
GTTCAATCACAAAGTCCTGCCAGCCCGCCCCACCCATGGTCAGGTCAAGCTTCCCACTGACGGCGAGCACACTGTCGCGCAGCGCTTCAGCTTCGAGCTTGCGGCGGTTTTGCCTCCAGAGCAGGGTATTACCGGAATCGATGGCCTCCGCCGCAGGGTTGGCTGAGGAACTCTGCTGATAGGTCGCACTCATCAGGATTTGTTTGTGGAGTTTCTTGAGCGAGCCGCCGCTGTCCCGGAAGTTCGTGGCGAGCCAGTCAAGCAGCTCCGGGTGCGAGGGCAGGGCACCGTTGCGGCCAAAATCGTTGCTCGTTTCCACCAGCCCGCGCCCGAAGTGGTATTGCCAGACGCGGTTGACGATGCTACGCCAGGTCAGCGGATTTTGCGGATCGGTAATCCAATTGGCCAGGGCCACCCGGCGCTGGCCCTCCGGTGCATCTGCGGTGATGGCGAAACGACTGGGCTGAAAGGTGAGCGCGGCGAGGGTGCCGGGCGACATTTCGTGGAGGGGCTGGGTGACCTGCCCACGGGCCAGCAGGTGGATGGGCCGTGGCTTTCCTCCTCTGGCCCCGGTGCCGATAAAACTGCCGGTGCCGGTGTGGACGCCGCCTGCGTAAACGAGACTAGGGGCGGGCAGCGCTTTGATCCCGGCATCCAGTTGGGCCAGTTCCGCGAGCAGGGCGGTACGTTTGCTCTTTACGGCATCGTCCGCAAAGCTGAGGAGAAGGGCATCGCGCTCTTTGATGAGTTTGTCTTTTTCATCCGCCGTGGTCGGGGTCGGCGCAAAACCATCAGTGAGATTGGCCCGACGCCAGCGCGGTGGGGCCTCAATGGAATCGAGCGAGGTGACCACCTTTCCCAAAGCGATGTTTTCGCCTTTCAGATCAAAAACCTGTAGTTCAGCGAGGGCCAAAATGAAGTCGTTTGAGCGCGGGGCCAGTTTCGTGGCAGTCACGCGAACATAGCGCCCGGCGATGCCGTCGTCTTTGGCACCCTTTGTGGTGAAAGGCGTGAGACCGGGATTCTTGAAATCATGCATAAAAGTCTCGTCGTGCCGCCTCCAGAGCTGGTTTACCCCGGTGGCGAACTTGGGATCATCGCTGATTTCGATTTTGAAGCGAACCGGAAAACCGAACCCAGCCCCAATTTGGTTAAAATCGTCGTAACAGGGCAAAAGAGTGACGCTTTCGATCTCGCTACTTTTCCCGAGGTCGACCTGAACCCACTTCAGCGTTTCCTGCTGTGGGGAAATCGTGCTGTGATAGCCGTAATCTGGAGTGGCATTGGCATTATTCTTCGCAGCGGTTTTGGAAGCACCTTCGATCTTTTTGGTCAGCGCTGCGTAGGCTTCGCCGGCCTTGGATTTGAGCGGGGCTTCCAGCTCGGTGATCTCGCGGCTGACACTGGTTTGTTTCTGTTGCAGGTCTTGAAAGCGGCTATTGGTCGCGGGATCGGGATAGTATTTGCGATCCGTGCGATCCAGGGCCGCAAACACCGCCTGGAGGGAGTAGTAGTCCTCCTGTGAGATTGGATCAAATTTGTGGTTGTGACACTGGGCGCAGTGGATCGTAACGCTGCAAAAACTGCCGATGGTATTGGCTACCATGTCATCACGGTCGAGATGCCGGGCGATTTTGCCATCGATCTTGGTTTCCGGAACCTCCGCATGACCGATTTTGTCCCAGGGGCCAGCCGCGATAAATCCCATCGCCTCGATCCCATCGCGGGTATTGGGGAAAAGGATGTCCCCGGCGATCTGCTCCTGCACAAATCGGGAGTAGGGTTTGTCTTCATTCAGAGCTCGAATCACATAGTCCCGATAGGGCCAGGCGTTGTTCCGGGGGGTGTCTTTATCGTAGCCATGGGTGTCGCCATAGTGAACCACATCCAGCCAGTGCCGCGCCCAGCGCTCTCCGTAGCGGGGCGAGGCGAGGAGTTCATCAACTAGCTTTTCATAAGCGGCGGGCGAAGTGTCCGCCACAAATGCGGCGATGGCTTCTGGTGTCGGCGGCAGGCCGGTCAGGTCAAAGTAGAGTCGGCGAATCAGGGTACGGGCATCTGCGGCGGGTGAAGGCTGCAATTGCTTTTCGCGGAGTTTGGCGTGGACAAACGCATCAATGACATTGGCCGGGTCGGCTGGTGGCGTAGGCTTTGTCACCGGCAGAAGCGACCACCAATCCACTGCTTTGGGTATCTCGGTGCTTGCGGTATCCGGCCACACTGCCCCTGAATCAATCCAGGCTTTAATCAGGGCGATCTCTGCGGCAGTGACCCTCTCACCTTTGGGCGGCATCTGCACGTCGGGATCTGAGCTGGTGATGAATTTTAAAAGCGGACTCTGCGCGCTCTTCCCGGGCACGATATTGGGAGCGTGATTATCCCCGCCGGTGAGCGCGATGCTTTTGACATCCAACCGGTAGCCTCCCCTTTCTTTATCGGGACCATGGCAATCCAGGCAATTCGCCTCAAAGATCGGGCGGATCTGGGTTTCAAAGTTGACATCCTCCCCGAAAAGCTGTGCCACGGCCACACCAATAAAAACGAGTGAGGGGAGGAGCGTGGTGCCTGAAGTTGTTTTCATGGTTGAGTTTAAAAGTAAGGTAAGATGTCGTACCACTTCGGTGCCGCAAATCATTTTCGAATACCTGATTGCGGACCAGTTTCAGCTTTCACGTTTCCAATTGATTCGAGCGTCAGAGGCTGGTTGGGCGGTTAGGTGATGGAGAAGGCCGCCGTGTTTGATTCTGCTTCAAGTTTTCGGGGTTGAGGATGAATAAAGAGGATCGTTGGCTAATAGTGGTTGTCACCCGTGTCTTACCCCAGCCTATTTTGACTGTTGTTCAGTATGTGCGTCTATTCCATAATGCGATGCTCTCAGAAACGCTATAATATAGCGTCCATCCATCTAAAAATCTTGTTCTGTTTGAATTGCGGAAATATACTTTGAGATCCTGGGGGATGGGGGCGTATCGATTTAATCCTGAGTGGAAATAATTGGAGGAATAAACTTTTGAGTTGATCGTGAAGTCAAGAAAATCAGGAGCGTTCTTCCATGAACCGCTTGGCCTTACTTCGAACATATTCTTTGAGGAAATCAGCGATTCGATACGGTGTTGCGGCGCTTGAAACTTGACCCACCTCTCCAACACACCAAATCCAATTGGATAGCTGCTTGCGATGATTCTTGTGTCTCGCGAAATTGGCAAGCCTGTCCATAACATATAGCGAACATGGTGCCGTGAATACCACGCTAAAACTGTGGAAAACAGAATTATGATAAAGAGTAATGTACCTCTCATTGAAGCCGAACTTTCTTATTCGGGGGGCACATAACATTAAACCGGAAGCCTTCCAGTTCGTTAATTATACCCTGTTGAATCGAGCATCATACCCTGTTTAATGAACGTTTTTACTCTGGAGGGGCGGGTCTTGGTCGATCACCTTCAGGTCTTGGCCGATCACCTTCGGGGCGACCGGGAAAGCCTGGGGGGCCTTCACCAGTGAGTTCCCGCAGTTCACGCTCGGCCCGCATGGTGTCGCGAAAGTCGTTTCTCTCTTTCTCGGAGAGTTTTTCGTCGCCGTCTTTGTCGGCCCGGCTCATAAATGTCCAGACTCGCTCGGGCATTTCGTCTTTACCGAGATGTCCGTCCTGGTTTTTGTCCATTTCGACCATCATTTGTTTGCGGCGGGCTTCGCGTTCTGCCTCGGTCATGTTTCGCCAGTCCACTCCACCCGGGCCGCCGGGGCCGCCTTTGCCCCAACCCTTGCCGTCGGGACCGCCTTTGCCTCCAAAGCGGCCACCTTCGGGGTTGCTCTCGGCGGTTTTGTCCATGAGAACAAGTTCCTGCGGCTCCCCGGGCATGGCACTAACTGTAAACTTCAAAACCACTTCATCCCGGATCAGGTCATCGGGCTTGCCGGGGTAAACGATCCCGAAGTCCTTGCGGTTGATCGAAAATTCTGCTGACATATCCAGCAGAGTTTCTTTGCCGCTGAATTTCAAAGTCGCCGGAAAAGTGATCTTTTTCGCGGTCCCATGCAGGTCGAGGATGCCTGAGATCTCGTATTTATCACCCTCTTTCAAGACGGCTTCTTTGATTTGAAATCGGGAGATCGGGTATTTGACCACATCGAAAAACTCCGCTGTCTTCAAGTGGTCGGTGAGGCGGGGATCATCGGAAAAAACCGAAGCCATATCGATCGTCACGAAATGTTTGCCCCCGGCAACCAACTGCGAATCAGCGATTTCAAATTTACCGACGAAGTTGGAAAATCCTCCGTTATGACTGCCGGTGACTTTTGAGCCCGTCCACTCGATCTTGCCAGTTTTGGCGAGCACAAAGGTGGTTTTCTCCCCGGTGGGTGCGGCAGTTGCCGCCTTGGCGGAGGCATCCGCAGCAGGAGCTGGATCTACGGTGGCTCTGCTGACTTTATCAGCCGGATTTTCCGCACAGCCTGATAAGAATAAAGTGATGAGACAAGGCAAAACGATGGTGTGATATGGTTTCATGTCATTGGTATAAGCGAGAATTTAAACCACCATGGCGCAAAAAGTTGCGAACGAAAAGCTTTCATCTCAAAATTCCATTGCTGGACGGGGATCGTCTCCGTGGGCCAGCGCGCCGATGAAATTAACGACATCTTCAATTTTCTGATCGTTGAGCCTCTGGCTGACATTGACCATTTTTTGACCATACATGTCGTTTCCGGCAGTGCCACGCCAGCCATCACGATATTTTTTGAGCTGTCGCACCAGGTAATCGCGATCCAGTGTCACAAGTGGTGCACTGTGAAATACGATCTCGCCGCGTCCGTTGTATCGATGGCACTCCATACATTCATTGGCGAAAATATACCTGCCCCGATCAATGCTGGCGGTATCACCGTGGCGTTGAGTTTTGCCCTCGGGTAGTTTTTCGACAAACCAGGCGACCTCGTCAATTTGTTCGGGGGTAAGATTCAATGAAATTGATCGCATCAGGATACCCAGGGTGTCTTCGGGATGCCCTCCTCTCAGCCCGGTCCGGAATTTCTCGATCTGTTCTTTGACATACCACTTCGGCAAGGCTCCAATCGCCGGGGACTGGATCAGGGGATTCCCTTCTCCGTTGGCACCATGGCAGGCGGTACATACTTTCTGGTAAACTTCTCCAGGCTTGACGGTCGCCATATCAACCGGTGCGGGAAGTTCGGGGACGGGCGCTTTATTTACTACATTGTCCGAGCAGTTGGTAAGTAGTAAACAACCTGTCGCCACTGCAAACAGAAATGATAAACGTATGGCTGTAAGATGAATATACATTTGAAAAACTGGTCAGTTATTGTCGGGTTGCTTCCACCACAGTTTCCCGATGTTTGCCCAAAATAATATGGCGACGGTCGACCAAAGTAGAGCAGCGTAGATTTG
>JBGSJM010000454.1:0-8155 GCA_041742015.1 Verrucomicrobiales bacterium
CTGCATCTGGACGAAGCGGAGTTGGATGACGTGCAGATTTTTACATTTCAGAGAAACGACCTCGAACTCGCGGCGATTCGAGAAGACACTTACTACAACAAATTGAGAGATTTTTATGGCCCCATCCAGACCATGACCTGGCTGACTGCGGCGCTGGTGGCAGCCGGGGCTATTTTTGGCGGGCTAAACACCCTCTACGCCGCTTTCGCCGCCCGGATCAAGGAGCTGGCCACCCTTCAGGCCATTGGTTTCTCCCGCTTCGCCATCTTTGTTTCCCTGGTCCAGGAATCTCTGCTCGCGACTTTGACTGGCGTCCTGCTGGCCCTGATTGCCGCCCTCCTGCTCCTCGACGGGCAAACCGTCCCCTTTTCGACGGGCACTTTTCAAATCATTTTAAGCCCGGCGGTTATTTTGACCGGCCTGGTAGTAGGATTTCTCCTGGGAACTCTGGGAATCCTCCCACCCGCCTGGCGTACCCTTTCTCCCGCTTTGCCCAAGGCATTGCGATCTTCCTAACAACCAAAGAAATCCTCATAGATTCCTCTACAAACCAAACACCATAACCATGAATCAAAAATATCTCACTATTCTATGTGCCGCAGGCCTGCTCTGCTCATGCCAATCCGAAAAGGATGTTACTCCGGCGACTCAAGCCGCCTCTCCTCTCGATGCTTTTCTGGTCTCCGAGGCTCCTCCCGGGATGGTCCAGATTTCCGAAGTCTTCGCTGACCCAACCCCAGGTAAAGAAGTGGTCCTCGCTGGGGAGGTGATGGGGCGGATGGAGCCCTTCGTCGAAGGCCGTGCCATCGTCGTATTGGGCGATCCCACCAAACTCACACCCTGCAACCGCATCCCCGGAGACGAATGCCCGACGCCTTGGGATATCTGCTGTGATGATGCGGAAGTCATCAAAAAATCAACCAGCACGATCCAGTTTTTGGGACCGGATGGAAAAGTCATCAAATCCAGCCTGAAGGGATTCCACGGCATCAAAGAACTGAGTTACTTGACTGTCAAAGGAAGAATCGCAGAAGGTTCCAATGCGGAAAATCTCCTGATTAACGCTGAAGCCGTATTTGTAACCGATCCCAGTCCTTACAAAGACGCCCCAGCCGTCGGGGCTCTTGCCCTGGATGACGGGGAAGTCACCGAAAAAGATGGAGTATTTATGTTTATCAAAAAATCAAAACCTGATTAAGTCGCTGACTGTACCCTGTTAAGTCGCTGACTGTACCCTGTTAAGTTTGGGATAAACTTGATTCTGTTTGTAACCACCACCACCACCACCGCTATCAAAAAATCCATTTATACAGTTCTGCCACTTTTGGGAGGCTGCGTGCTGCTGACTTCTTGTGCCGTTTTAACACCTCGCGAAGAACCAGCCGCCGCAATGACTTGTTCGATTGCTCACCATGACACTCCCGCCTGGGCAGTGGAGCGGATCAATCCGCAGTGGTGGCTGGCGTATCATGACCACGCCTTATCAAACGATATCCAGACCGCTTTCGAGGATTCTCCCGATTTGCACACCATCGCGGCCCGTCTGGATCAGGCCTGCGCCCAAGTAAAAGCAGCCCAAGCAGCCCTGCTGCCGAGTGCCAATCTGGGATATGGATTCCGCTTTGGTTGGGCAAAAGACCCCGGCTTTGATCCTTTTGAACTGGCGGCCTGGACTGGCTCAACCAATTTCAAATGGGAGATCGACCTTTTCCATAAATTACAACGGGCCAGGGAATCCGCAGAGTTGAATCGGCAGGCAGTTTTTTGGGAGTTGGCGGGCGCCAAGCTGGTCCTGGCGACTGGGATTGCTCAAACTCGTTTCCAAATTTATCGACTCCAAGAGGAAAATGAAGTGATCAACGAAGCGGTAGCCGCCAATCGTGACATCCTCGCCATCCTCCGGGACCGGGAGAAAGCCGGTCTTATCGACATGACAGAGGTCCACCGCATGGTCGCAGAAAACGAAAAGCTGGAACGCGCCAAAGAGGAGCTAAAACGTCTGGGGCTAATCGCAGAAGTGACGCTGGATACTCTCCGGGGCGGGCGGGAACGCGATTGCGACGCCCACGGCGAGCTTCCCAAAGTCCCACCAATTGCGGCGCGGCGTTTTGATGAGCTGGTGTGCTGTCATCCGTCCCTTTTGGCAGCGGAAGCCAGACTGCGTGGAGCCTACCGGATGGAAGAGGTCGCCCGGCTCGATCTATTGCCCTCTTTCACCCTCAAAGGAAGTCTGATGGGGGCTTCCCCGCATTTTTTCCTGGACGAATTTGATGAATGGCGACGGGATTTGGGGCCTTCACTGGATTTTCCAATTTACGATCCCGGCAGACTGGCCAACCTCGAATCGCGCCGGGGCAAAACCACCGAAGCAGTGGCTTCGTACCGATCAACCCTCGTCACCGTGATCGGCGAGATCGACGCCGCTTATATCAACTTTCACAGCCGGAGAAACCAATGCCAAAGCGCCTCCCGAGAAGTGAGGGCGCTCGCTGAAGCGCGGCAAAATGTCACCGCCAATTTTAAGGCCGGGCTGGTTTCCCAGGTGGAAGTTTTGGAATCGGAACGCAGTTATCGCCAGGCGAAACGCGATCAGTTGGTGCTGGAGGAAGCGGTGCTCGCTGATCACCTCGCCCTGATCAGAGCACTGGGAGGGGCGTGTTGCGAGGCGGCCTTGCCAGTCACCATGGCACTGCAAGCGACAGTGGTGACACCGTAAAATAATTTCAAATTGGCTTGCATTCAATTTTTGTGGTATGTTTAATGCTCTCTTAGAAGACATTACCGAAAGTCCACTAGTTTTTGTAGCCTAGTTTACTCGTAAATCAGTAATGGATCGGGGAAGGGAGATGTCAGGGGGATTCTTTATGGGGTTAAGGGACAACGTGTTTCGAGATTCCAAGCTGGCGAAAATACGGCTGATTACATTTATGAAAAAACTGATAAATTTGACTATTTTTTCAATTTGCTTGTGGGGGGCTCAGTTCGGCTTCGGGCAGGAAAATGTTGTCAAAAAATTGAACCAAGTGACATTCCAACATTTGGAATTTGTTGATACGCCACTTGCTGATGCCCTGACTCTAATTCAGCAAAAGTCCGTTGAGTTGGACCCCGAAAAAAGCGGTGTTAATATTGTGATCCTCAATCCAGATGTGCGGAGCAGAACCGTCACCTTAAAGCTGCAAAATGCCTCCCTGGGGGATGTGTTGCGTTACACAACGATGCTGGCAGGTGCCAGATTCAACACAACTCGCTTTGCAGTTACGATATCTGGAGCCAACCAGCCGGAAAAATTGCTGGAAGGTGATACTCATGTGATTGAGGACAAAATGAGGAAGATAATTCTGGAAAGCGTGGATTTCAGCGAAACACCCTTGGTCGATGCCCTCGCGTTTTTGATGTCGAAATCCGAGCAACTGGACCCTTCCGGCGGCGGTGGCGTAAATATCGTTTACCTCGCTGATCGTGAAACATTTGGAAAAGAAAAAATCACCCTTCGGCTATTAAATATCCCGCTTTTTGAGACTTTGAAGTACACCACCCAAATTGCTAATCACAATTTCGTGGTCGAACCTAATGCGATTTTGATTACCAACAATCCGGCTCCCGCACCAACCATCAACTAGCCTGCATTTTTCATCCGCCATCCCTGGCTGGGCAATGTGCTTCAGAACATTCGTAAGAAACCCGGCCAACTTTGTAATTGAGGGAAGGGGGTGGAGATGCCAAAGTCGCGGCGTGATAGAGCAGTTTTTAGATTGGATGGCGGTAAATCAAACCTGGATCAAATGGTTGGGGGTAGGATCAGCCGTGATGTTTGTTTTGAGCATCATGATTGTCCCAATCTTGGTGGTCAAGATGCAGCCAGACTATTTTTTGGAGGGGCGAAATGAGGATCTGTCGCTCAAAGCGAGGCACCCCGTGATTCGAATGGTCGGCAAAATCCTGAAAAACTTTATGGGAGGGCTTCTAGTCGTGGCGGGAATTCTGCTTAGCGTGCCGCTAATTCCCGGCCAGGGGCTCTTGACGATTTTAATTGGCCTGGCGGTTATGGACTTCCCTGGAAAACGTCGTCTGGAGTTGTGGCTGGTCAAGAGAAAGCCAGTCACCTGGGCAATCCAGAAACTCCGAGCCCGAGCCCATCACCCTCCGCTGATTTTACCCGACGAGTGAGCGATCAAACGACCTTTACGGTCCAGTTGATGCATTGGATTCGTCCATGGCGATCAGCTCAGAAATCGTCACGAAGCGGTAACCTTTGGCAATCAATCCATCCAGCGTTCTAGGCATCGCATCAACCGTGGGTGCATGCAAATCGTGAGCCAGAAGGATCCCGCCGGGTGAAGCGCCATCTAGAAGACGCTGGGTCACCACATCAACTCCGGGGCGCTGCCAGTCTCTGGGGTCACAGGACCACAAGATTGTCGGGTAGGCAAATTCCTTCAGCATCAACTGTTTTTGGCTTTTGGTGATGGCACCACCGGGAGGACGCATTGAACGGGGAGGCACACCCGTGGCGGCCAAAATTTGCTGATGGGCTCTCAAAAGTTCATTTTTCAAAGCCTCATCACTCATCCGGGATAGAGTGCCGTGGCTGACCGTGTGATTGCCGATTTCATGACCTTCCGCGATCATGCGGCGAAGGATTTGGGGATTGTAACGAACCATGTCCCCGACCACAAAAAACGTCGCCCGGATACCCCTTTCTTTCAGCATATCGAGCAGGCGCGGCGTATTTTGCGGATGGGGGCCATCATCAAACGTCATGGCAATGACTTGCTGGCTGGTTTGGATTTGAGTATAAGTGTCATCAATATTCAAATCGGCACCGAATTCGGCAACTGCCTTTTTCGTATTTTCCCAAGTTGGTCGCTCCAGACCCACAGCCAGAGTCTTCAGCGGAGTGAGCTTGGTTGGGGTGGTTGACGGAGCAACCGCTATCGAGAGAGAAGTTGGCTTCTGACATGAAACCAGCGTCAAAGCGACAACGATATTCAAAATGGCAACTCTCATTTTAAAAAAACCTACAAGCCGAACCTTAAAAAGAATGAAGCCCAACGTCAATCAACCTTTTCAGGAAAAGCCCCCAAAATCAGAGGGAGCTTGAATGATTATTACGGAAAATATAGTTTTCTGCCAAGAAATCATCTCTTCCGGGTGTAATCGTCCCTTTATGATTTGAATTTAGCCTGATTGGGCCAAGCTTTCTGTCTGGCATGCGTTTTTAATGTTTCAAACCGTGACAAAAAAAATTTTGATGTTTCGGAAATGAATCCCATAATGGCAGGGGTTCCTCGGTGAGATTGCCAAAGGCAGACTAGTGAAGATTTACGCAGTCTGACCTTTTCCATTCAAGCATAGGGGGCCGGATTAAAACAAAATTATCCACCATGGATATTTACGAAACACTCAAACCTAAATTAAACCGATGTTGAAAAGCGCTCTTTTTCGCGTCGGTCTGGCTGCGGTAATCACACTGGCCCTTGTTGGCTGTGGCGATTCTGCGTCCACGACCGGCAAGGCAGATAAAACCTTTGTTATCTCATCTATTCCTGATGAGAAAATCACTGATCAGAAGGTCAAGTTTGACAAACTTGCTTCTTATCTAAACGAAAAACTTGGCATCAAAGCAGAGTTCATCTTTTCCAAAGATTACTCGGATGCCGTCACCAAGTTCAAAAACGGCGAAGTGCACCTCGTCTGGTTTGGCGGACTTTCAGGGGTTCAGGCCCGCATGGCAGTCCCCGGTTCAGAAGCGATCGCCCAGGGAGTGGAGGATCCCGTTTACAAATCCTATTTCATTGCCCATAAAGATGCAGGCCTCACTCCGAGTGATGCATTTCCGGCAGGAATCAAGGACAAGACCTTCACCTTTGGTGCTCCGGCTTCGACTTCGGGAAGGCTCATGCCCACCTTTTTCATCATGGAAAGCAATGGTGGCATCAAGCCTGATGAGTGGTTCACCACCAAGCCCAGCTTCCAGATGAGCGGGGGGCATGTCGCCACGGCAAATGCGGTGGCTGATGGCACCTTCCAGGTTGGAGTTCTTAACTATGGAACTTATGATCAACTCGTCGCCAGCGATGAAAAGATCAAAACCAACACCGTGAAAATTTGGACGACTCCTCCTTACGCCGATTATAATTTCACGATCCATCCAGATGCCAAAGCTGCTTTCGGAGATGATATTTTCACGAAAGTCCAGGAAGCCCTGATTGCTGCACCGGCTGGTTCTGATACCCTCAAAGCCATCAACCGCTCGGCCATTATAGCGGCCAAAAACGTTGAATTCGATGGCATCAAAGCCACCGCAGTGAAGCTGGGCTTGCTCGAATAAGTTGAGAGCTTTTGGTTTTTGGTTGATAGTCTAAACCTCTATCAACCATCAACTCCCAACCATCATCTAATTTTTCCATGGGCGGCACTGCCTTTCAGTTAAATGAAGTCACTTGTCGCTATGGGAATTTACATGCCGTTGATCATGCCACCCTGACGATTCACCAGGGTGAGCAGGTGGCCTTTATCGGGCCGAGTGGCAGTGGGAAGACCACTCTGCTGCGCCTCCTCAATACGATGCGCGCGCCTGACCAAGGCAGTGTTTTTGTATTTGGACAAGATGTGGGGCAATACCGGGCCGACCAGTTGCGACAGATCCGGTGCCGAATCGCCACGATCCCACAGGATCTTGGTTTGGTGGCCAATCTGTCCGTCATTCAGAACGTCATCCTCGGGAAAGGAGGTCGCCGCAGCACCCTTCGATCGATCCGCGATGTATTGTTTCCTTCGAAATCTGACACCCTCTTGATTCACGAAATCCTGGAGCGAGTCGGGATTGAAGAAAAGCTCTATGCCCGGACCGCACAACTCTCGGGAGGTCAGCAGCAGCGCGTTGCCATTGCCCGGGCACTTTTCCAGGAACCAGATGCCTTAATCGCTGATGAGCCGGTTTCCAGTGTCGATCCGGCCCGGGCCCGTGATACAGTCAAACTGCTCGGCGAACTCTCCCAGGAACGGGGGTTCACCTTGTGCATCAGCCTGCATCATATCGAGTTGGCCAGGGAATTTATGCCGCGTCTCGTGGGGATGAGAGGTGGTCGTATCGTCCTCGACGGCGCAGCCAATCAACTCGATGAATCCAGTCTGGCGACACTGTATCGCCTGTCGGAGGAAGAGATGATGCAGGATGCCTGAGTTCCTGCAAAAAAGGGAGTGGCTGATCACCGGAGCCGCCTTCGCAGATAGGTCGAAAACAAATCACCGATCAAGATCACAGAAGCTCCCAGAAGGATGTAGAAAAACATCCGGTCCCAGAAAAATCCCTTGGACAGGGCAATGAGTTTTCCCAGGGTGAGGAGTCCGAGCATACCGAGCACGGTGGCGTCTTTCACGCAGGTCTCCCAGCGATAAAAAAAGTAGATCAGAAAACGATTAAACACCGCCGGGAAAATGGTGGTGGCGAAGACATTGAATCGCGATGACCCGGTGGCGATGCGTTGTTGCGCAGCGGTGGATTCGGCATTTTCGACCACCTCCCCCCAAAGTCTGCCAAGAATCCCGAGGTTATGGATCGCCAGGGCTAGGATCAGGGGCCAGACCTGGGCTCCGAGCAGGGAAAGCAGCAAAAAAGCCAGCAAATACTCTGGCACGGCACGGCAAATGACCAGGCCAAAACGAATTACGGGGCCGATTATTTTCCAGAAAAAAGAAGAAATGGGCGAGATTTTGCCTCCCAAAAGCCCAAAGGGATCTTTTTGCGCGAGGCGACGATTCGCCAGGGACAAAATCGGCAGCGCCAGGACACCAGACAGTATGATGGCAGCGCTCGCGATACCCAGAGTGTTCATCAGGGCGATGAATCCGTCTTCTTTCAAGAGATTCCAAGCCCAGGGAAGAGCCTCTGACCAGTCTCCGGATTTCCGGACTGGAGAGGGAATCAAACCGTTGACGAAATTTTGAAAATTTATCCAGCGTCGCTCTGCGGAAAGCCGCCCCAGGAGCTGACCACTCGACAACCATGACCAGAGCACCAAACCGACCGTGCCGAGCGCACTGATTTTCAGGAACCAATCACGCGAACGAGAGCGCTGAAGCACGGCAATTCGATTGTGCCTCCAACCAACTTTCGAATCTACACTATCATTCATCAGTCAGCTGGCAG
>JBGSJM010000455.1:0-13691 GCA_041742015.1 Verrucomicrobiales bacterium
GCCACGACCGGCAGTTTTGTCGATTGGAAAGGCATTGCCTTTGACGGCAGCCATGGCACACACACGAGCCTTACTGGTGAACGTCACTACCAGAATGCCGGAGGTTTTGGCTGGACTTATTCTGGGTGGAATTTCGACGACACCCGTCCGAAGGGCAAGGATGGCAAACCTTACGGCCCTGGTCTCAACCGATTCGCGGGGCTCTATCGTCATGGCGGCAAGTCGGTACTCGCGATCCGCACGAACAACATCATTGCCTTGGAATCGCCGTCATGGATCGAATATGGCAGCACGCCGGTGTGGGTACGGACCTTTAATCTTGAAGGGGTCATGGCCAACCACTATGTGCGTCTGGCCCCCGAGTCTGTGAATGTCATCGTGCAGGGCGACGGCGAACTCATCAAGGAGAAAGGTGATTGGGTGCTCAAAATGCCAAATGATCTCCCGGTGATCAAGGCGCGGGTGTTTTTGTCCAAGTGCGATCCAGGGTCGCTCGCCACGTTGGCAGCAAACTTCCAGGAACCGATGGACCTCGTGCCACTGACGAAAGGCGGACCAGCCCAGTGGCCGCAAGCCGTCACCACTAACTCCCTAGCGGGCAAGGACGAAGGGGCTTTTGCGGCGGATGATTTCCCCATGCCGCTGGAAAATCCCTTTCAGAGCTGGATGCGCCCCGGTGGTTTTGATTTCACTCCCGATGGCAAAGCCGCCATCGTCGCCATGTGGAATGGCGATATCTGGCGGGTGGATGGGGTGATGGCAAAAGCCCCGGCGACACTGACCTGGCGGCGGATCGCCAGTGGACTTTTCCAGCCGCTCGGTGTGAAGTTTCGCTTCGGCGAATTGTTTGTGCTCTGCCGCGATCAATTGGCAAAACTCGTGGATTTGAATGGTGATGGTGAGACCGACTTCATCGAGTGCTTCAACAGCGACCACCAGGTCACGGAGCATTTCCATGAGTTCGCCATGGGCCTGCAAACCGATGCTGCGGGTAATTTTTATTATGCGAAGTCCGGCCGCCACGCCCTGGACAGCGTTGTGCCTCAGCATGGCACCTTGTTGCGCATCGATCATCTTGGCATCAGCACTGAGATCATTGCCACCGGTTTCCGCGCCGCGAATGGCGTGTGTCTCAATGAATATACCGGGGACGGAGGGTTTGCCGACGAGACCACCTACTTCATCACCGATCAGGAAGGCTTCTGGACCCCGAAAAATCGGATCAACCGGGTGAAAAAGGGGGGCTTTTACGGCAATATGTATGGCTACACCAGCGTAACCGACACCAGCGACGAGGCGATGGAACAACCCATGGTTTGGATCACCAATGAAAAGGACCGCAGCCCCGCTGAACTCGTCTTGGTGCCCAAAAATGTCTGGGGCAATCTCGGCGGCAGTCTGCTAAACCTTAGCTATGGAATGGGACGCGCTTTTATCGTTCCGCATGAGGAGGTAAACGGCCAGTGGCAGGGCGCGGTGTGTGAACTGCCCATGCCCGCCTTTGGCACCGGCATCATGAGGGGCCGATTCGGCAGCGATGGAGCGCTCTATACCTGCGGCATGTTCGCCTGGGCCGGGAATGCCACCACGCCTGGCGGTATTCACCGCATCCGCCGCACCGAAAATCCCGCAAGGGTGCCCCTGACTGTCCACGCGATGAAAGGAGCGATGAGCGTGACCTTCAGCGATCCTATGGCATCGCAAGACACCTCCATGAAAGTATGGTCGCTTAAACGCTCCAAAAACTACGGCTCCAAACATCACGATGAGCGCGATTTGACCATCCGCACGGTGAAGTGGAGCCAGGACAAACGCACTGTCACCCTCGACATCCCTGATCTTGCACCCACTCACTGCTACGCGCTAAAAATCGGTGATCGCGAATTACACGGAACCATTCATCAACTCGCCAATCCATGAAAACCCATTTTTCCTTGGCTTTATTTCTCTTTTTCTTCAGTAACATTGCCACTTTAAATGCCGCCGAGGCACCTGTCGCGTGTTTTGATGCAGCGAAGTCCGCGCCGACCGCACAAGGATGGAGTGACCACCATGACCGGCCCGGCGAGGCCGTGATGCGGCACGAGGAAAAGGTGCTTCGCATCGAAGATGATGACGACAGGGGAGAAGATCGTTTTTTTCACTTTTCGCTGACAGATGAGCACCGCGCCATCGCCCGCGAGACTGGGTTTACGGCGACTTGGCGCTTGCGCATTCCCCATGAGACTGGTCTGATCACTCGGGCGATCAGCACGGAGTTCTGCGTGGGTGACGGCGCGGAAAACCTGCGCCTGTGTCTGCAAATGGGGCGCCGGGGCAATGAATTGCTCGCAGGCATCCACACAGGTTCCGGTGACGAGCTTGTAGCAGCACTGACAGTGGCGGATGGCAGTCCCTTTAACGACTGGACGATTTTCATCGATGGCAAAAGACAGTAGATGAATCTGTTTGTTGGGGACCTGCTGCTGCTCAAGGCCAGGATCGACCACCGGGACAAGGGTCACGACGTGGTCTTCGGCTCGCGGGCGATTGGCACGGGCGTCAGTGAATGGAGTGCGTTTCAACTTTCCCTTGGCACCGGTGATCGGAAACTTCAGGCTCCAGCTCCGCTGCCAGCACGGGTTGATGTACTCACCGCCGGTCAGGGCGGCTACTTTGCCTATCGGATTCCCTCGCTGATTGTTGCGCCAAATGGCAATCTGCTGGTCTTCTGCGAGGCGCGGAAGGAAAGTTTGGATGATGACGGCGATATTGATCTGGTTCAGACCCGCAGCACCGACGGTGGAAAGACCTGGCTACCCCACCAGTTGATCTACGAGGAGGGTGGGAATGCCAAGATCAAATATGGTAACCCCACTGCGGTGGTGGATACGGAGCGCGGCACCATCTGGCTGGCGACCAATCGCGATTATCTGAATGAAAAAGGCAGCCGGGCCGGAGGCGACCTGATTTTGTTCCGCAGTGATGACATCGGCACCACTTGGTCACCTCCCATCGACATCACGGATTCAGTGCGTCAGCCGGACTGGGGGCACCACGCCTTTGGCCCGGGAATCGGAATCCAGATTCAACATGGTAGCGAGAAGGGGCGGCTTGTGCTCCCGGGAAATTTTCGTCGTTCCTTTGACAAAAGCAAACCGAGCTATGCCCACATGATTTACAGCGATGATCACGGTCAGACGTGGAAACTCGGCGGGGTCCTTGGCGACTACACCAATGAGTGTCAGATTGCGGAGACACTGGAACAGGGGCGTTCCGGACTCCTCATCAACATGCGAAATCACTGGGGCAGGGGCGGTGTCGTCGCGAAATCGGGCTATCGACTCATCGCCCGCAGTGGGGACGGTGGCGTATCCTGGAGCCCGGAACAGATGGATTCCGCCCTGCCCGAGCCCCCCTGTCAGGCCAGCTTGTTTCGCTACGGGTTCGCTCAGCGTAGCGACCAAAGCGTGTTGTTGTTTGCCAATCCTGCCGGTGGAAAAAGGGCGAATTTAACCGTGCGGATGAGCCTTGACGAAGGCCGGACCTGGCCCGTGGGCAAGTTGCTGGTCCCCGGAGCGGCGGCCTACTCCTGCATGGCCCGGCTGCCCGATGGACGGGTCGGGATCATCGTCGAGACCAGCAATTATGGGAAGCTGAGCTTCATGGCCTTTGACCTGGGCTGGCTTCAGGAATGACCCTGCGTCCATGGCGCGGACAGGGAGGGGCTTGTCATCGACACTCAGCCTCTCATCGGCCAAACTCATTTTAATGAAATCACTCGTCTGTTTCTGTCTTTTTTTGTCCGTCGCACCCTCCGCCCTGGCTGGAGATCTGCTCGCCGGGGTCGGAAAGGTTGACATCACTCGTCCCGGCAGTGAAGCCGGTTCCAATCCTCCCATGGTCAAAGTCCTCGTCCTCACCCAGGACACAACAAATGCTGTCATCATCACCATCGATGCGGTGGCAACCGCCGAAATCGGCTCGATTGGCCATTCCTACCTCGATGAAGTGCGAAACGCCCTGACCCAATCCTTTGGAATATCAGCAGATTCAGTTTTGATCAATGCCAGTCATTGCCATGCCCTCGTTGCTGATGATATTGCCGCCCGGACCATCCAGGCGGTTAAGGCAGCCTGGGAAAGCCGAGTCCCGGTAACAGCCGGAGCGGGTACCGGGCACGAGGACAGCATCATGGAAAATCGCCGCCTCAAAATGAAAAACGGAAGTGAAATCGATGTCCGTCACGCTTATTCGCTGCCGCCTGATACCGAAGTGGCTGGGGTGGGCCCGATTGATCCGCAGATCGGCTTGTTGCGTTTTGATCGCATCGACAACGGGCAACCCCTCGCCGTGATCTATCAGTTCGCCTGCCATCCCATCCAGGGTGTGCCCAGCGGCGGCAACACCGCTGATCTGACCGGTTTTGCCTCCCAGGTCATTGAGGCCAATCTCGGAGATGGCAGCGCCACAGCTCTGTTTCTGCAAGGCTGCGGAGGAGACATCAATCCCATTCTTTACAAATCGGTAACGCTCCCTCGCGATGGCGAGATGCATGGCAACCAGCTCGGGCTCAGCGCCCTCACCGGGCTTCGCAAGATCGCCACCCAGCCGGCCCCGGCGCTGAAGATCACTCGAGAAACCCTGACCATGCCCCGCGCAGACCTGAGTGAGCGCATCTCCGAAATGGAAAAGGAAATCACCGAACTCGTCAAATCGCTCAAAGGCACCAAACTGAATTTCGAGACCTTTCTCCCGCTTTATGTGAAATATCACGTCAATCGAGAATTCCCCTCCGAGGCCTCGCACCGTTACCTGCAGGATGAGCTGCTCAAAAAAAGTGACTGGAAAACGCTCGATCTGAACAATCAAACCGCGATGGACGCCTACCTGCGTAACATCCGGATCATGGAGGATCTGACCCGCAAACAGGTCAACCTCGCCCTGCTGGAAAGGCACCAGGCTCGCAACCAGAAGGCTGGCAAAACCGTCTCTGCGGAAATGATGGGCCTGCGGGTCGGGGATTTCCGGCTTGTTTCTTTTCCAGCCGAGTTAACGGTGGAGGTCGGGTTTGGGATTCGGGAGAAATTTCCTTCTCCCCTGACCTTCGTTTCCGGCTACACCAACGGATATCTCTACTATGCGCCGACACTGGCCCAGATCAAAAATCGTGGTGGTGCCCAGGAAGACAGCGATTGCCTCCTCGCGCCCGAGTGGCAGGGCATCTTCGAGAGCAAGGCGGTGGAACTTTTAAAATCGCTTTAGTTTGGCTTGCGAGAATAAGGCGTTCAACAGGGTACAATGAGCGACCTAACAGGGTACAATCGCAGAATACCCGATTAACCCTCGCCGTGGCGGGTTTCGTCTTCGATATCGGGGAAGGCGATGGTTGCGATGGCGATGACGGCGATGCCTTCACCCCGGCCGACAAAGCCCATTTCCTCGTTGGTGGTGGCTTTGATTCCGATATCCTTGGCCGCAACACTGAGCACACTACTGATCTTGCGCTTCATCTGATCTGCGAAGGACATGATTTTGGGCGATTCTGCGATCACGGTGGAATCGATATTTTCGATAAAAGCTCGTTTGCCTTCAACCAGTTCCTGGGCTTTTTTGAGTATCTTCATACTGGAAATGCCTTCGATCTCGGGATCGTTTGGAGGAAACCAGAAACCGATGTCTGGTTCACCCAGCGCTCCCAGGATCGCATCAGCGATGGCATGGGAAAGCACGTCAGCATCTGAATGCCCATCGAGTCCCTTTTCAAAAGGGATCACGATTCCTCCCAAAATCAGTGGGCGCCCCTCTACCAGGCGGTGTACGTCGTAGCCTATGCCGTTTCGATATCTCATAACTACGTAAAATTAGGTAGAATAAATCACTTTGCCACCTCGATTTTCAATTAAATGTTTTCGAGGGATAGTTCACCATTGTATGCGACGATGGAAGATCTGTCACTGTCAGAGCTTGTTTGGGTAAGTTTGACTATCCCTCCGCCCCGCTCCAGAAGCAAAATTCCGGCGGCGACGTCCCAGATGCTGATTTGTTCCTCGATGTAGGCATCGAGGCGTCCGCAGGAAATATAGGCCATGGCAAGTGCGGCGCTGCCCATCATGCGGGTTTTGCGGACCAGGTGAGCCATTTTGCGGTAGCGCTCCAGCCCGGCATCGATGGATTCACTGGTTTTGGAGAAACCGATGGTGACGATGGCTTCGCCAAGATTACTGCGGCTGCTGGGGCGGATAGGCTTTCCATTCAGGGTTGCGGGACCTTCGTAATCTACCGCAAACATTTCGTTTAACATCGGATCATAAATTGCGCCAAGTTTCAGGATTCCATGTTCGCGAAGGGCGATTGAGACACAAAAATGGGGAATACCATAAAAAAAGTTCACGGTGCCATCAATGGGATCAACGATCCATTGCGAGGTGCTGGCCTGATTGCCACCGATGCCTTCCTCTCCGTAAATCGCGTGGTCGGGAAATGTTTCCAGAATTCGACTGGTGATCATGTCCTGAGCCTTCACATCCAAATCAAGCTTGATGTCGTGAGCCTTCATCTCATCGACGACAAGATCGCTTTCGTAGTTGGTTCGGAGTAGTTCCCCGGCCTCGCGAGCCGCTGTGATGGTGAGTTGCAATTCTGGTGACATGATCGCGGAAAACCTCAATGGCATCCGTAGATCGGTCAAGCGGACCTTTTTTACTTTGGAAGATCGAAACAGACGATTTCGTTGTTTGCCCGGTGATTGGTCCAGAAATGAGTGCCATCGTGGGTCAGGGAACGGGCGTGGAAAGGAATCAGGGCAATGTCCTCCGGAGGCTGGGAGTCGTCTAGCAAGTTGATTCGGGTGATCCAGTAGTCGCCGTGGTTTTCGTCGTCGGTGGTGGCGAGGTAAAGGACGTCTCCCACGATCACCTGCCCGCAGATTCCATGCGGGGAAATGATTGACTTGAGCACGACACCTTCATTGTTGATCTGGAGAACCCGCTTGTTATACCACTGGCTAATGTGGAGATTTTTGCCGTCGAAACTTAGCTGAGATCCGGTGTCATCCGGGCAGGGAATCGAGGATTCCCAGTCAAATCCCCTGTCGGGCATACAGCGACGAATCACCCGGTGATCATCACGGGTCTCACCACAGAGGACCCGCAGTTCATCTCCTACCGAAACCATCCCAAAGGGAGTGCCGAGAGATTTGGTTTCCCAGATCGCTTTCCAGGGGCCGCGCTCGGGGATTTTGGCACTGAGCTGGTAGACGAATTTGGTCGCCATCGAGGCGATCCAAAAATGTTTTCCATCCCAGGTAATCGATTGAGGAAGGGGACAGGGGGAGGCGATGCGTCGGATTTCCACGATTGGCTTCAATCGTGAAGATGGGCGAAATTGATTTAGATCAGAATGATAACTCATGCTGATGGTGGCGAGCCGTTCACGGAGGATGGCTTCATCCAGATCATGTCTTTTTACGAGGTCATCCAGATTTTCACAGTCGTTGCGAAGTGCGGTATTGACGAGCCCCAGGAGCATCTGGACATCCATGGTGCGGTAGCTTTTAAAGCTCATGTCCAGTAGAGGCGGGCTTAGTTAAGTCCAATTTCTCCGATGCGGGGCAAATTGGCCAATTCAGCTGAGAGGGCGATGAGGCGCACGCGGTCGTGAACCCCGATGTTGCTGAAAAGCAGAGTGACCAGGTGACTGGGGGTTCCCAAATCTGAACGGATCCTTTCTGATTTGACCACAAGTGAATCAGCCCTGATGAAAGAGGAACCCTCCTGTGGATTGGACAAATAAAAACCGAGTGTCATCTCCTCACCGACATCAAAAGAGCGACTCGCCTCCACCTCCATACCATACTCGTTGGTTTTGAGAACTTTTACTAACGGGCAATCCAATTGGTCAATTCTCAATCCAAATGAAAGATAGCTATCTTTGTTGATTTTCGCCATATCGTATCCCGTGTTGATGAAAAATGTAGCGCAGAAATGTTAGAGTGTCAAAAAGGATGGAAATTTTGAAAAAAACAAAGTGAGTGAACCCTAAAACATGGTTCATTGGGAGCCAATGCACATTGAAGACATCTTCGCCAATCGCTCCACGACGATATCATTTGAGTTTTTTCCTCCGAAGACCGAGAGCGCTTCGGAGGCGCTTTACGCCACCATAGCGGAGCTGGAAATTTACAAGCCATCATTCGTCAGCGTGACTTATGGAGCGGGTGGCTCGACCCGTGAATTGACTCACGATTTGGTGGTCCGCCTGAAAGAAAACACTCAGCTTGATCCCAGTCCGCATCTGACCTGCGTCTGTCACAAGGAAGGTGATATCCGGGAGATACTGGATCGTTACGCGTTGGCAGGGGTTAGCAACATCCTCGCCCTGGGCGGCGATCCACCCGTGGGCCTGAAAAATTACCGGAAAGAGGACGATGCCTTTCAGAAAGCAGCGGATTTGGTAAGATTTATCAAACAATACGCAGGAACCGGAAACCACCCCGACCGGCGCGGCTTTGGTATTGGAGTCGCTGGATTTCCCGAAGGTCATCCCGCCACCCCGAACCGGCTCAAGGAAATGGATTATTTGAAGGCGAAGGTGGACGAGGGAGCAGACTACATCGTAACCCAGTTATTCTTTTCCAATCATGATTTTTTGGATTTCCGGGAACGCTGCCTGCTCGCAGGCATAAAGGTGCCGATCATCGCCGGGATCATGCCGATCGCTTCAAAATCCGGGATGGTGCGTATGGCAGATCTCGCCGCCGGAGCCCGTTTCCCGGCCAAACTTCTCAGAGCCCTGGAGCGGGCCAATAGTGAGGAATCCGTTGAACGGGTCGGTATTCACTACGCCACCGAACAGTGTCTTGATCTGCTGGAAAACAACGTCAGTGGCATTCATTTTTATACCTTGAACAAATCCCATGCCACCCGCGAGATCTACGCCAACCTGGGATTAAAAGATACCGACGGACTAGGCAGATGAAAGTAAAACGACTCCCCTGGAGAACGGTCTTTTACCTGCTGGTAACTACCTGGTTGTTGCTCGATTTGAAGTACTGTAACGGCCCGCTCAAACGGAAAATCGCTGAGACGAGACCGTCTTCCAGTGCTACCCTCGAGCGAGCCCGGAAAAACGGTTGGGTCGCTCTGGTTAATCAGGAGCCAGTTACCAAAAATCAACTCGATTTGGCTGTCGCCCGTCACCTTTACCAAAGGGGGAAGCAGCTCGAAGATTTTTCGGACAAGGCTCAATCGGAAATTAAGAGAGCCTCCCTGAGGAGTTTGATCGATGATATTTTGATTCGGCAGTATGCTGATGGCGACAAATTTCAGGCTCCGGAGGAGGAAAAACAGGCCTTTATCGAGAGTTGGGAAAAACAGTTTCACGTCCCCAGCGATCTGGAAGAGAGGCTGGAAGCTCAGAACCTATCACAAACGGCGGCTGCCAGCGAGTTGGGGAAAATCTGGTCGCAGAAGCGCTGGCTGGAACAACGGATTTCACCCGGGATCGGCATTTCCGATGCTGAGATCGAGGCCTGGTTTCAGAAAAACCGGGGTAACCAGAATTTTATCGAACCAGAAAAGATCAGAGCCCGTCACATTTTCATCAGCACAGTTGAAGAGGACAGCGAAGCCAAAGCTGAATTAATCCGCAAAGCCCGTGAGCGAATTGTCGCCGGGGAGGACTTTGCTGCCGTGGCAGCGGAATTGTCTGAAGATGAGCGGACCAAAGGCCACGGTGGCGATCTGAACTGGTTCAGCCGGAGTCGCCTCCCGGAAACCTTTGCCAAAACCGTTTTTGCCCAGAAAGTCAAAGAACTCGGGGAACCCTTTAAAACCGAAATCGGCTGGCACCTCGTCGAAGTGACTGATCACCAGGAAGCCCGCGAATCAACTTATGACGAGCTGAAAGAAGAGATTCGAGCACATCTTCTTAACAAACAGAAAGTTGATGTCGTTAACGAACTCCTTGGCAAACTACGTTTGGTTGCCAACATCCTGGTTTTCGCGGAGAATTTGTAGAGATCCGCCGCCCCAAGTAGAGGAATTCGTGTGAGTTTCTCGGGCAAGATCAAACAATTTGACACCGAAATTTATCCCGCTAGTCTGAGTGACATAGGGCCTAAAAACGAGCTGAAAATGAAAACAAGCGATGAGTGTGAGCCTTAGCCAAAATGAAAATATCTTCGACTCCTGAGTCTACCAAGCCCGTCAAAGGCACCCAACCCGTTCGCCGCAAACCCGCGAAAACCAAAAAAACACCACGCAAAACTGAAATCCTGGGGCCAGTGGATGACCTCCAGAGTTACGTAAAAGCCGAATGGTGGCGCGATGTTTTTAATGCCAATTATTTGCGAACTGACGGTGACGTGGTTAACGATCCGGAAATCACCGAAAACGAGATTACCGCCTTCATCAAGGTGCTGGAGCCTCAACCGGACTCAAAAATTCTCGATCTGTGCTGTGGCCAGGGCCGCCACTCCATAGCTCTCGCTCGGAGAGGATATCACAACGTCACGGGTCTGGACCGTTCTCACTACCTGATTTCCCGTGCCCGAACCACCTCAAAAAAGGAGGGGCTGAACATCACTTTCCGCGAGGGAGATGCCCGTACCCTGCCTTTTCCTGATGATACGTTTGATTTTTTGATGGTGCCAGGCAACAGCTTCGGATACTTCGATTCCTCACAGGAAGATGAGGCCGTGCTCAGCGAAATTCACCGGGTTCTGAAGCCAAATGGAAAGGTTCTCCTCGATCTGACCGATGGCGACTATATGCGCAACCATTTCGAACCGCGCAGTTGGGAATGGATCGATAAAAACTACCTCGTCTGCCGGGAACGATGTCTCTCTGACGATTGTGATCGGCTGATTTCTCGCGAAGTAATCACCCACACCCGCAAAGGTGTGGTGTCGGACCAGTTCTATGCTGAGCGGCTCTATTCGCAAGCTCAGATGATCCAGTTGCTCACCGAATCAGGATTCAAAAATGTCATCCCACATGACCCCTTTGTCACGGTGAGCCAGAGAAATCAGGATCTTGGCATGATGGCGCAGAGAATTCTCTACATCGGCACTCCTGACAAAGATTGGGCCGTTGCCGCCAAAAGCAGAAACGCGGTTCAGCGGGTCGCAATTGTCCTTGGCGATCCGCGGAGAACTGACTCGGTCAAACCAAATGGAACTTTTGATGACGATGATTTTGCCGTCTTAAATCAACTCCGCAAAGCAGTTGAGGGGCTGAAAGGCTATGAATTTACTTACTATGATAACCATGACACCCTGATTGCTGATACTGCCAAAATCAAAGAGACCTCTGACATCGTTTTTAACCTTTGTGATGAGGGATTTGATAACCAGGCAAAATTCGAGCTGCATGTGCCAGCCCTGTTTGAGATCATGGGAATCCAATACACCGGGGGCACTCCGCAGTGTCTCGCGTATTGTTTCGATAAATCCCTGGTCCGCGGTATCGCGAAAGAGATGGAAATCCCCGTGCCAGATGCTTTTGTCATTCAGGCTACCGCCACGACTTTCCATGAATTGACCATTCCTTTTCCTGTGATCGTCAAGCCGAATTTCGGAGACTCCAGCGTCGGTATCACCCAGAATTGTGTGTGCCGCAACATTATCGAATTGGAGGCTGCCATCAACGAGATCAGGGAGAAATTCGGCTACGACCACACCATCCTGGTGGAAGAGTTTTTGACCGGGAAAGACATTAGCGTTGGGTTTATCGGAAACATGCCAAATGACCTCATTCCACTTCCCATTATCCAGGAGGACTACAGTTCACTTCCCGAAGATCTGCCCAAAATTTGCGGCTATGAGGCCAAATGGGATCCAACTTCTCCCTATTGGAATCTAAAATCCATACCGGCAGATTTGGATCTGGAGGTGGAGAGTTTCCTCATCACGTCATGCCGTCGGTTGTTTGAGCGCCTCGAGTGTCGGGACTACGCCCGATTTGACTGGCGTCTCGACTCCAATGGAACCCCGCGGCTTCTCGAAGCGAATCCCAATCCTGGCTGGTGCTGGGACGGACATCTCGCCAAGATGGCCATGCTCGAAAACTGCGATTACCAGGGAATGTTGAAGCGGATTATCGACGCAGGTCTTCGCCGAATTGGCAAGTAACCGGGGTTGCGCTGTAACGCAACTTAACCTCGCCCCATTCGGGCCAGACGTTGGTTTGTTTGGAACAACAATGGTTAGCCATTCGCTACCCCAATGGGCCGAAGCAGAAGGTGAAAGCCGAAGCAAAAGCCAAAGGGGATTTAAAAGCATGACGAAACGGAACCGCCGTGCTACGGACCCGTATGGCCGGTGGTGTGGGGGGAGCAGGTTCAAACCCTGCTCCTACCCGATTAGGCGATCAATTGCCAGCCTTCCGTCAAGATCGTCTCTACTCGGCGAGCTTCAGGAGCAATCGACTGCCAAAGCCAACTAAGCAAAGAATTGTAGGTATCCGACGATTCTCAAAATCTTGAAATCCATACGACGGGGCGACGAAGGGCCCAATAAGTATGCAGCCAATTGCCCACATAGTGTCTCCCTCCGCGAATGCAATTGCCGCCATCCAAGCCACTCCAATAACTCCTAAACTGATAGTAATAATCGCCAAGATAAACATGAATCTAATGTTGGGTAAAATAGAGGAAACTTACTGCGGAGTTTCTCCGCCGAACGTTTGATGTGCGCCCACCGGCGCGGTTGAAGGGATGTTGAAATGAAATTGAAAAGCTTATGGCCGGTTGGTGCGCCATGACTTGTTATCCCTTCTTGTTTTGTGAGGCGTAATACCATGTTTCTGAACCCTCTGGAAGTTGAATCAACCGCTTGTTCCTCCCGGACCAGTTGATCACATCGAGCGCGAGGCGTTCCAGCTCCTCAAATCCGAAGCGTCCATCGTCGGCCCCAGTGCGCCCAGCTTCCAGAACAGCATCCAAATCCTTCACAATTCGCATAGACTCAGAGCCTGCACCATCTGGGAGATATGCCCTAAGAATGTATAGAGTCTCCTCATACCACTCGCTCCAATTCATCCACCCATCGCGGTGAGCTTGTGATCTCAGGCTCATGTATCCGTCAACTATGGCGTATTGCAGGGATGCAGGACCATCGATCTCATCTGAGAGCTTCTCATAGATTCTCTTCAGTTCTGGTCCTGGTTGGGTTTTTTTCCCGAATAGCTGTCGAAGGTTCATCACTTCATATTTTTGGGATAACAGTTTTTATTCGTATGACCTCCCGAAGTGATATCAGCGAAAGATCTTGATGTGATAATCTCGGAAAATCCGCGATCTAGCAAGGAAGTTTTCAGCAAATGTGCGTCTATCAGGGTGCATGGAATGGAGTGAATTCGGGTGCATCACTTTCTTTGATATAACGCCATCCGCAATTCACCAGCGTCCCCGGATGGGGTTCGCCCAAGTCCCGGCGCACGGGGACAGATAGATCGAAAACGGCAGCCTATCCCCGTGTTCCGAGTCCCCTCCCTACACCCGCACGGTCTTCGCTTGGGCATACTCGGCGCTTTTGGCACCGAATTGCGAGCGAGTCGCGTCTTTGATGGCGATCTTGCGCTCTTTTAGCGTGGCGTAGCCCGCCCGGCGCGGATCGCGGGCGGCGCGCAGGTCCTGCTCGCGGTCAGCCACGGCTTTGTTCTGGGTATCCAGCCCGGTGCACAAGGCTTTGAGCTGGGCGATGGTCAATT
>JBGSJM010000456.1:0-11404 GCA_041742015.1 Verrucomicrobiales bacterium
TGTGTCTTTATGATGCTGGGCAAAAGGTCTGGACAGATAGTTTTGTGTCTGATCGGTCTCATAACTCGAAAATCTTCCTTCCATTAAAAGAGGCGCTTGATGTCTGTCAAAGAAACCTGGAACTGATTGTGGTGGGGCTTGGACCTGGATCTTACAGCGGAGTGCGCGTGGGAATATCAGCAGCAAATGGTGTTGGAATGTCCCTTGGTGTTCGAGTAGTTGGGGTCTCCTCGCTTTTGGCATACGACTCAGGGGCTTCGAATTATTTGGTCACTGGTGATGCCCGTCGCCAGTCCTTTTTTATGGTAGAGGTAATAGAGGGGTGCCTGATCAGTGAGCCTGAATTGATGGGAAAATCCGAATTCACAAGCCGAATCGAAGCGCTTGGTGGGCGACTTGTTTATACGATGGACCAAAGTGTGGTGGATCAATTCTCGAAGGTAACCCTTCGCTTTCCTGTTGCGGAGAATCTCGTTTCCCAGAAGGGTTTGGCCAATCTTTCGCCAGAACAGGCTGAATTATCGATTGAGCCTCATTATTTGCGGTTGCCCTACATTACCGAGGCTAAAAAGAAGCCGGTACCAGGATTTTCAGTTCGGTGATTCGCAAGGTACTTGCCGCAAGCCTATCCCAAAAGGTATGGAGAGAGTGGCGTTGTCGATTGGTAGTCTCGGAAAAGCTATGGATATCACCGTTAATTGGGGGAAGCGAACTGAGCGGTATTTTTGATTCGTCAATTGTCGATGAAGGTTAAAGATTATCTCAAATGGGCGCTGAAAATTCCACAATTGAACATAATTCAGCTCGAAAAATGCGCAGCTCAACTAAAATTGGCCTCTGGCGAGGTTCAAAATATTCCGCTGGCCATTGCTCAGGTCGTTCCAGAATGCTGTCCTAACTGCAAGTTTTGGAGATGCGGAATGACTAGCGGTTTGCAGCGTTGGCTCTGCCTGGACTGCGCCGAACCTTCAATGCCCTGACGGGCAACACCGCTGGCTCGTTTACGCAAAAAGGAGAAGTGGCTGGATAATGCAAAATCGATGATCGCCGGAGACAGCGTCCGAAAGACTGCTGCCAAATGCGGGGTGCATTACAACACCATCTTTCGCTGGAGACATCGTTTTCTTTTGAACCAACAACAGGCTCAGTGCAAGAATTTAAGTGGGATTGTAGAGTCTGACGAGACTTACTTTTACAGAAGCCGAAAGGGGGAGGAAAACCTTGAACGCGAACCTCGAAAACGAGGGGGAGACAGAGTCGGCCCTGGCTTGAGCAAGGAATTGGTGCCTGTGGTTTCCCTGCGGGATCGATCTGGATACGGTGCTGACAGAGTCGCCCCCGAGCACCTTGGAAACCATGCTCGGGAACTCTATCAAGGACACCTAAACGCGACACTTTGCTGATCACTGATGGAAGTACTGAACTTTGCGCAGCAGCTAAATCACGAGGCGAGAGCGCTCATCTTGCCCTGCCGGGAAAAGAAAGCAGTGGCTTGGAGGGAAGTCCTTACCATTTGCAAACAGTTAATGGATATCACGCCCGTCTTAAGAACTGGATGCGTCGTTTTCATGGTGTTGCCACCAAATATTTGTCCAACTATGTGGGCTGGCACAGGCATCTTGCAGAAAGAACTCACCAAGATGATCCCAATCTTGTTATAAAGCTCTCCTTCAGACCATTATCAGTGAACCCTAAATTAACGATGATATAGCCAACGCTATAAATGATCTTTTTGAGGTGTTGGGTTAAGCTCGAAAGTTAAGATTTCTTAAATTTGAAAGTTTTCTTACATTTATTATTTGCAAAATTCTCAACTTTGTCGATTAATGGATAGTATTGAGACCGTTATTATTAATTTGTCTAAATTGGTTGTGACGTAACTTCAATGTAGAAACACATTTAACATTTAATTTCCATTATGCCGGATGGGTTGTTCTTTTTATAGGGATGACTCCAGGTGTTGATGGCTAGAAATACACAAACACTGATATGCCTTCACTAAAATACAATTATGCGCTTTTTTTGGGAGTTGCTTTAAGTGGGTTGGTCCTTGGGGTTTCCTGCACCAGTTTATTCACTGGGGTCACCTCGCCATCAGATTGCGGGAAAGAAATTGTTGAAGATGTGACTCCAAAAACTAGATTAAAAAAAGTTTCCAATACTGTTGGAAATAGCGATCCTGTCATCAGGCAGACTTTCAACCCCGTTGCTGATTCGTCTCCAGTGAAGGAATACCCCAGTGAATCCATCCAAAGGTCTCCGACTGGAATTGAAAACCTCGTGGGTGATCGGAGTAAGCCAGTTCCAGTGGATCCGGCAAAACCCATGGCAGGCTTGCAGCAGCCGACTACGAAGGAAATGACCACGCCTGTTTCAGTGCCGATTGTCAGTCTGACTAAGGTCCCACCGACTCCAGATCCCAACCCTCCTGTAAAAGTGGCGGTAAACTCCGGGTCCTCGGTAGAGAACATGGTGAAGAATCCGGAGAAGATGCCAACTACTATTGCCCCGAATCGTCCTGAAGCCCCAAAACCCGTTGAATCGCAAAAAGTAGCGGACAAGGAATCTCCACGAAAAGAGCCTGTCACCGTCAGTGAAAATAACGTGGTTCGGATCGTAGAAGCGCAAGGCAACGATGTCATTGTAACATCGTTTGACGCAGTGATTATTATAAAGGGGCGATGTGGGAAGTTGACGGTTGCCGGAGGGAAAAACCGAATTCAATGTGATATGGTCCGGGAAATCGAAGTGATAGGAAATGGCAATACCTTGAACCTGACCCAGGTCGAAAAAGGAATGGTTGTGGGTAACAGCAATGAAATATCCTGGAAGCAGCTAATCAATGGTAATGAACCGAAACTGATTTCCACCGGGGTTGATAACAAATTGTTACGTACCCCGTAATCAATGGATGTTGTCGGAACTCGAAAAAAATTCAATGGTTTTTCCTAAGAAACATCAGGGTTCCTGGCTGGAAACCAGAGAAATCGATCCCCAGGTCTCATCGACGATGGATTTAAGATCCATGATCGGGCGATTTTGGAAACTTATGATATGGAGTTCTTTGGTTGGGCCATCTTGAAGGAGCAGGGCCCTCAGTTTCTTTAGTCCTGCGTAGGTGATTTCGTCCTGCAAATCACAGACGAAGAAAATTTTGGTGCGTCGGGACCAGTCGCTTTCCAGTTCCCGAACAAACCCGGAATCTTCAACAATGGCGCAGCCCTGAATTTTCTTGATTTTGGCACGCGGAAAAAGGTTGCTCATCAGGGTTGTGAGTTTCTCGCTGTGCTTCCTCATACTGCGGGATACATCGACATAAAGGACGATTTCCGAGCCGTCCCCAAGTCCCTTTCCTTCAAAGATAGAGCCCATCTCACCTTCGGAAACGCCGAGTTGAACGCCCTGTTTCCCGAGTGAGGAGCCGATCCCAAACTCTGCTGCTCCGCTGGAAAATTGATTGCCTTCCGAGGGGAGGCCAACGGCAGGCAGGGAAAACTGGCTAAGGGAGAGAGCGCTGTAGGCCTCCTGCACCATCTTTTCCGGATCTTCAGTTTCGGAGGCTTTTTGCTCTCTTTTTTTTGCAGACGAAGCTGAGCTGGAGGCCTCTGTTTGAGTGTTCGTTTCCGAAGGACTTACCCGTGTGGTGATTGGGGCTGGCTCCCGTCTTGCGGTGTTTGTGACGGCAACCAAAGAGAGAATCACGATCAGGACCAGATTTACTGTGATGGCGACACCAAAAGATTGGAAAATTTCGAGGAGCTTTTCGAAGTCCCGATAAATCGGCTGCGGAGCACATCGCTTGGGGAGAGTCGCTTGGATTCTCGGAGGTTTCCGAATTTGTTCGAGGAGGCTTTCCGGGCATATAACCATGAGAGTCGCTTTTCTGATAACGACTGGTTCGCCCTTGTCGTTGGGCAATTTGTCATTTCCTCCCATTTTGCTTAATATTCGTCCTATTTTCCACGGCGTCTTTCTATTTTTTAAAACGTTGCCGGGTCACTCTCGGGTGTCTGTCAGGATGTAGCGGAAACCGTATTGTTCGCTTCGATCGGAGGGATTCACCGCGTTGCGATAAGAGCCGAGAAGGACACCCTGCTCATACGAATCCCACGCTCCGCCGCGCACCACGCCGAGGGTTTCAGTTTCATCGCTATAAGTATCGCTCACCCACTCCCAGATGTTTCCACTGACATCAAAGAGTTTATTATCCGAGGGCTGAAAGCTTCCAACCGGGGCGGTGTAAACAAAACCGTCTCTGAAACCGGAGATTTTATATTTTCCAAAAATAGCGCTGCCGGTTTCATCTGCAAAATTTCCTGTTCCCGGAGTGGGGGGCCATTGGCTACCCCAAGGGAATTTCGCACGAAAGGAGTGTTCGCGTTCTTTCGGTGTGTCACCCGTTTCAGGTGGGGTGCCTGCCAGCTCGCTCCACTCGAGATCGGTGGGTAACCGGTAGGCGTGCCAGGGGCGAATGATTTTCTGCTTTTGCTCTTTGGCGGTCAGCCATCGGCAAAAGGCGATGGCATCCTCCCGGTTCACCATAACAATTGGGTGATCAGACGATTGCGGAAATGATGGAGGGAAAACGCCGGGATTAACCTCGGTCTCGCTGAGATAGAGTTGAAAGTCACGGGATCGGGTTTCGTAGGCTGCCACCATCATTTTTCCAACCGGAATCAGCGGCATGTTATGGCTGTTTGTCCAGTTTGTTCCAAAGGCCACCGAGCCGTCTTTGATGAGGTACGCTTCGTAGGACAGTGCCTCATCGGTGAGTCTTCCCGCCACGGTTTCCATCGCATACCCTCCGAGGGCGAGCGATAGTTCAAAATTCCCGTGACGAAAGTTCAACTTGGATGGTGTGGTTCCAAGCAATTGGTTTTCCTGGTAAATGTCCGCACCAGGGGGATTGGATTTCAAGATCAGTGTCCCGAAGGCTTTAGCGATTCCGCAATAGAAGATTCCATCGCTGGATGGAACGGGGGCGTGATATTGTGATTCGTCGAGATTTCCGACGCGCCGATCAATTTGCGTCATCCAGTCGCAGAAAGCCCATCGCAGTTTGGGATCGCTGATTTTGATGAGACCATCTTGCGCCGAAATAGCGAAAGGTCGACCAGTGGAAGTCAGGAAACTCTCGTAAGCATAGCTCGTCACCGGAGCGACGAAAGTGCCGTCCGTTTGTAGGAAAAACGTCAGGGCACTGACATTGGTCCAGGTTTTATTTCCGAGTTTCGGACGACCGTCAGGTAGTAATTCAGCTTTGATCGACACTGGATCACCGGCGTCAAATGCCCGGGTCTCAGTCTTGTCAAGGTAAGCTTCTTTTTTAAAGACAAACTCCAGTTGGCCGACTTCAAAATCACGGTAAGCGGTGGGTGTTCGACCGATTTCCTCACCATTAAACCATACAGTGGCTCCCGGGGGAGAGCTGTCCAGTTTAATGGAACGGCTCACCGCTTTCGCAAGGATCGGTGTTGGTTCTGGTTCAATTACGACAGGCTGGGGAACTGTCACTGGCAGAGGCGAGGGCATTGGTTTTTCTGGAATTGGCTCGGCTGGTGGAGCGGGGGCGATGACCTCGATTTTCTCTTTCTTCAGGGGAGGTACGTTCGTAAGAGGGGGCGGGTTGAATAAGTCCTTCCAGAAAAGAGTGATTACTCCCAATAATAATAACAGACCCACCATGGAGATCCCAAGAATCCAGTGACTATAGACCGGTTTTTGTTGTGGGTGCTGCTCCTTCAGCAGAGGATCCATCTCACCCGGGCGAATCTTTCTTAAGGCATGGGAAAAGGCTTGTCCGGACACAAAGCGTTTCCGGGGATCGGGAGAGCCAGCCTGGCAAATCACCTTATTAAGTGCCCGCCATTCATCGCGGTTCACGGTTGGGCTAAGTTGATGATTGGATGGGAGTTCGGGGAAATCCAGACGGTCCTTTCCAGTGTGCATCTCGTAGAGCACCATCCCAAGGGAATAAAGGTCTGCGGCACTGGTTCCAGGGCCCTCAGGGGGGACATAGCCCTCCGTCCCCACGAAGGTACGCTGGCCACTGCGAGCCACCAGACCTATGTCGGCTAGGCGGGGGGCTCCCTTCACAAAAATAATGTTTGAAGGTTTGACATCCCGGTGAGTCAGCCCGGATTTGTGCAGGTGATCCAGGGCTTCGGCGACAGTTCGTCCCACCAAAATACATTCCGCTATGTCCCTTACCCTATTTTTTCGCAGATCAGAGGCAAGAGTCCTCGCTTGATAGGTTGACGGGTCGATGTTGTCAAGATCCTGGCCCCCCTGATCATCAGCCAATTCCATCACATAGTAATAGAAATCAGCACCTTCATCTCGTCCCACATGGAGAACATCAACCAGCCCGGGATGGTCTTGTGTGACTTTTTCGTAGTGTTTGATACCTTCAAACTCCCGTTCAAAGGTTCGCTCCAACTCGAAATCCTCTCTTTTTACAACTTTTAAAGCACGGAATCGACCTGTCACGGTACGAGCCAGGTAAACTTCGCCATAAGAACCTCCCCCGATCCTTCCGAGGATCTGGTAATTGGGTAGGTTCGGAAATTGGTATGGCGGAGTTGGGTCGATATCTTAATGATAGCGAAATCAGCCCAAAATGCCATTGATTCCATTCATCGGATTACCTTTTCGATAGCACCTTTACGGATTTGAATCATTTTTAGTCAACATGAACAAACAGATTCTGCAGGAAATCAGTCATATCCGTGAGGCTCTGCTTCCCCTTTCAGATCAATTGCGGGCAGCTTCCTGGACCCTACCTATCGACGAGAACTTTGCGGATCAGACGACTGCTGACTTGGAAAAAATCCGCGAGTATGCAAGCTCGTTTGCTCAAGATGTATTGCTTTTTTTCCCAGAGAATCCAGATCTATCACAAGATACAATCCCTGGCGATTTGATAAAAAAAGCCAGGCACGACGCCCGAAACCGACTCAACCATCTCTTTAACCTGGTGCAACTACTCGCCCTTTCGGAGGACTATCGGCATATTGTGACTCCTTTGAATCAATTGACCATGCTGCTCGACAAGTGTGTAATGGCTCTCGGGAGCGATTACAATGTCGACATCGCCTCTAGCACCCTGCGTCCCGTGACTCCTCTGAAGGTCCACCCTCACCCAGGGGTGGTTCTGATTGCGGATGATAAACCTGAAAATCGCAATTTGCTGGCTCGCTTACTTGAGCCTGCCGGTCACACCCTCCACTTCGCCAAAGACGGGAAAGAAGCCATCGATCATATTTCCAAAATTGCTTTCGACGCTGTTTTGCTGGACATTCAAATGCCGGTCATGGATGGATTTGAAGTCCTCGAATCCCTCCACGCTAGCGGACATCTTCGTCAAACCCCAGTCATCGTCGTGACCGGTCTGCAAGAAGAGCAAGATGCCGTGCGCTGCATTGAAATGGGTGCCGAAGATTTCCTTTCCCGCCCGATTCGTCCGGCTTTGCTGATGGCTCGATTAAATGCCAGCCTGGAGAAAAAGCGCCTTCGCGAGCAAGTCTTCGAGCAGCATTTCACTCCCGAACTGGCTCGTGAATTGGCTCGCAATCCCGACCCGATGAGAATGCAAGCCCGCAATGCAGATGTCTCTTTGTTGTTTTGCGATATCCGTTCATTTTCGACGATCAGCGAACGGCTGGGACCTGTCCTGACAGTGGCTTGGTTAAGTTCGGTGATGGGGGAATTCTCCACTCGGATCATTGATCTGGGAGGCGTTCTGGTTGATTACACCGGAGATGAATTGCTTGCCATGTGGGGCGCTCCCAACCACCAGCCCAACCACGCTGAACTTGCCTGCAAAGCAGCTTTGGCGATCATGGAAAGCCTAAAGGATCTCAATTTGAAATGGGCACCCATCGTTGAGGCGCAAACAGAAGTTGGGATCGGGATCAACACCGGGGAGGCGCTGGTGGGAAACATCGGTACCCATCGGAAGTTTAAATATGGCCCGCTGGGTACCTCGGTGAACCTCGCAAGCCGGGCACAGGGAGCTACCAAGTATCTAAAAACCCCCCTGCTCATCACCGGTTACACGGTGGCTCAGATTGATGCGTCTTATAAAACCCGTCGTCTCTGCAAAGTGCAAGTCCAGAATATCCACAAGCCAGTTGATTTATATGAACTGGCTTTGGCGGGCGTGGGGGAGGAATGGGATCTCCAGGCTAAAAGGTATGAACGAGCCCTGGATTTGTTTGAGCAAAATCACCTCCGGGACTCCTCTGCAATTCTCGGACACGTCTTGCTTGAGAGTCAAAACGACGGTCCCAGCCTTCTCCTTATGTCGCGGGTGGTTAACGCCATGATTCGAGATTTGCCTAAATCTGAATTTTCACCCATTTGGGCTCTGCCAGGCAAGTAACGATTGATATGGGGGAGTCCCCAAGAGCGTTCGACGACTCCCGTTTGACGCTGGGGAATCCCCCACGGCGTTCGACGACTCCCGATTGACGTTGGGGAATCCCCAAGAGCGTTCGACGACTCCCGATTGATGCTGGGGAATCCCCAACGGCGTTCGACGACTCCCGATTGACGCTGGGGAATCCCCAACGGCGTTCGACGACTCCCGATTGACGCTGGGGAATCCCCAAGGTGATTCAACAGGGTACAATCAGCGATTCAACAGGGTATGATTGCGGATGGTACCCTGTATGTACGATTGACTTGAAATCCAACGGAGCAAGGGAACCATAGGCAAAACACTGGCCATCTATGGTTCACCCCATTCCCGTATTTGAGGCAGCGCGAGATAGAGGATTTGATGAAAAAGGCGTCGGGGGAGAAAGCGGCGCATTATTGCGAAAATATGGGCATCAATCGTGGCAGGGATTCGCAGGGGTGGGTTGGGGGAACGCATCACTGTTTCGATTTTTGCGGCGACGGACTCGGGTGTGGCTTTGGCCTTCGACATAAAATACCGGATGAGACGATCCATATAGAAATAGTGTTTGTAATAAGGGCTGTCTGGATCTTCCATCGCTTTCTGACTGTTCGCAGTCATCCTGGTGTTGTGAAAGGAATCGGAATTGATAAATCCGGGCTGGACCACGCTAACATGTATATTCCACGGGCGCATTTCATACCAGAGGGCTTCGCTGACGCCTTCGAGCGCCCACTTTGAGGCGGAATAGGGAGTCATGGTAGGCATGGCTAGAATTCCGCCGACCGAGGAGACGTTGATAATTCTGCCCTTTTTCTTTTTTCTCATGGAAGGGAGAACCAGCTGCATGAGTTGTAGTGGGGCTGTGAAATTGATCTCCATTTGCCGTTTGACTTCATGGTCTTGAAGGTGTTCCAGAACTCCCCGGTAGGCGACCCCGGCGTTGTTGATGAGGATATCAACTCCGCCCCATTTGTCGTCGATCTCATTCACCACGTTGCGCTGTTCGGATTCGGTGTTGACCCGGAGGGGGCGGATATGAACGGTTTCCGATTCGAACAGTTTCAAAGTGGTGAAGCGGCCAAGGGATTCTTCGCGAGCGGTGAGGATAAGCCGAAGATCTTTGGACGGAATTAGGCGGCGGGCGATGGCGAGGCCCAGACCAGAACTGGCCCCGGTAATGAGCACATTTTGAAGATCCCGGGGAGCGCTCTTTTCTGCCATGCAAAGTGGTTACGATGAACTATTTTCCCGGCCTTTATCATAGGCCTCAATAATTCTCGCTACCACGGGGTGGCGGACTACATCGCGGTGTTCAAATTCAATAAATGAAATGCCCTCCACACCTCTGAGTAGCGAAATGGCTTCAAGTATGCCTGACTTATCTTTGGGGCGCAAGTCTATCTGTGAGGGGTCTCCGGTAATAATACATTGGGAGCCTTCTCCAATTCGGGTCAAATACATAAACATTTGCTCGCGACTGGTATTTTGTGCTTCGTCAAGAATTACGCAGGCGTGGTTGAGAGTGCGCCCCCGCATGTAGGCGAGGGGGGCGATTTCGATGAGATTCTTTTCTGCGAGTTTCTGTGCCTCAAGGGGTTCAAGCATATCATGGAGGGCATCATACAAGGGCCGAAGGTAGGGCAATACCTTCTCGGTCAAATCACCCGGAAGGAATCCAAGCGCTTCCCCAGCCTCAACGGCAGGGCGAGTCAGAATAATTCGATCAATCTGTCGCTTCCTAAGGGCATCTAGTGCGTAAGCCATGGCGAGGTAGGTTTTTCCGGTTCCAGCCGGTCCGAGTCCAAAAACCACATCGTGATGCTGGAGGGCCTTGAGATAAGCCAGTTGGGTGGCATTTCGTGGGGTTACGGGCGGCTTTCCGCTGGAGCCGAGAAGCCGGTGATCGATCAATTCTGTGAGGCGCCTGTGTTCCCTGGCAGAGTCTGCGGCAGCCTCCAATGCAAAGCGAAATGCGGCATGTGATAATGGACCTGCCTTGCGGCGACTGGCCTCCAGATCTTTGAAAAGATTGATGACCTGATCAATGGGTTTCTTTTCGCCCTCGAATTTGAGCCAGGCGTCTCTGGTTGTGATATGGATGGGGAAGACTTTTTCAACCTCTTTGAGAAGTGTGAGGTCGTCGGAGAATAGACTGTGTAAAAAGTGAGGACTTTCGTATTGGAGCGTTTTTTCCGCCATAATAATTGATGGGGCGGGGTGGTTAGCGCTGGGCTTTTCTATCGGTAGCCATACACTAATCCCCAGTCCAGTTCTTTGTGTTCTTTTGAGTTTACAGTGACTCTGATAAAGTAGGTTCCGGTGTTTCTCGGAAGGAGCCGCACGCCAGCCTGACCATTCTTGGAAAATGACTCCAAGGATACGGAATTTCCTTTTCCATCGAAAACGCCAACCGTGACGGTGGAATTCGGGAAGCTGGTGGCTGCCCAGAACCAGTATTCGTTGCCGCGAAACAATTGGTGTTTCACGAGTAATGGGGTCCCTGGTTTGGTTACGCCCTGCCAGTTGTCTTCCCGGACTTTGAAGCCTTCTTTAACGAATGGATATGCGGCACTCAGGGCCATGGAAATTCCTTCATGTAGACTGGCAAAAGAATTCCCAGAGATAACAAGCATGGCTGCGGTTAGTATCCGGACCCCGGTCAATTGCCAAAGGTGGGTCACTTTTAGGTGGGAATTCATGGTTGTGTTTCGCGTTCTAACCTACTGCTTTTTTGGGGCAACATCAAAGTAGAATTGTTCTAACATGCCAGTGGTGACGTCGTGAATTTTTTTGACCAAATCGCTGCTCAAGGTATCGTTTTCACGCATGAGGGCATCAATTCGGCCTAACCCGGTTTCAATTTCAACCATCTCACGGGTTTGGTGGATGGGGGCGCTGAGATGGGCAATCATTTCCCGAAAATGGAGGACTAGATCGGGCTGGTGGAGGAGTTCTGCCTTGTCCTGGGTAAAGTCCTGGGCGATCAGGCTGGTGAGCATG
>JBGSJM010000457.1:0-4665 GCA_041742015.1 Verrucomicrobiales bacterium
GTCGGAAAACCGCAGGCCAGGGCAAATTCTCCCGCTTCGTCAGCGACAAATTCGAAGGTCTCGGTCTTGGTGGTGGTTCCCGTGGTATTGGGATTTGGGGTGCAGGCCCCGGCGAAATATGGCTCGTCACCTAGGTTTATCTTTCGCTCCGCATCAGCGGCTTCCACCACCATGACACTGTGAGGCACCGCACTGTTATTGCAGAATTTTACCTTCACCGTGTAGCCCAGGGGGATTTCGTATCCCCCCATGCTTTTGAAAACGCCATTAAAATTCATGCCGTAGTTGGAGGCATCAAATGTGGCAATGATGTGGAGTAAAGCTACTTTCTTTGCCTCATCCTGCTCCAGAAAAACTGGATTGGTGATTTTTTCAGTTGGTTCCACGGCCTGTTCATGACAGCGGGGAACGATGGTTTCAGTCGTCTTTTCATCGGCGCAGGCCAGGCCTGCGCCTGCAATCAACAGAGCTGGGAGAAGATAGAGTTTTTTCATCCTGATCTGAACGATTGATCGCGTTTTCTATTTGGCGGGATCAACGGGAATGGTCTCGGCTCCGGCGGGCACCTTGTCAGCTTCAACCATCATCCAGAGGGCTCCACGGACATTGTCCTTGGGGGCGACGGGGCCACCATAGTTGGCGGTCGCCGTGGTCATGTAGATGGTACCATCATCACTGGTGCCGGAACCGGTAGGCATCAGGGCTGAATCGAGCATTTCTTGCATGGCCCATTTCCCACCTGTGGTGTGTTGCATGCCCCAGATTTTTCCGGAACCCCAGTCAGCCACAAAATAGGTACCATCCAGGGAAGCGTATTTTTCACCCCGATAAACGCCCAGACCAACTACACAAATCCCCTGACCGGCATGAGTATATTCCCCTATGGGTAAAACTCCAACCTGGGGTGCGTTTTTTAGACTGGCAGGAAATGGCTGGGTGCCACACATAAACTTCCAGCCATAGTTTTCACCACCGATGGAGTTTCCAGGCTGGAAATTGATTTCTTCCCAGTGATTTTGACCCACATCTGCGATGTAGAGATCGCCGGTTTTTTTATCGAAATGCATTTTCCAGGGATTGCGAATCCCGAAAGCCCAGATTTCCGGGCGGGCATTGGGATGAATCTTGGCAAAGGCCTCTTCGGTAACGCCAAACAGGACCATCAGAGATTTTGGAGTGACAAAGGGATTATCCTTCGGGATTCCATAGGCCCGATCAGGAGTTGATGTATTGACATCGATCCTCAAGACTTTCGCCAACAGGGTGGTGAGATCCTGACCGGCGCCAAGAACATCGCCCTCCCAACCGCCGTCTCCAGATCCAATATAGAGATAACCATCTGGACCAAAGGCCAGTTCACCACCGTTGTGATTGGCATAGGGCTGGTCGATGGTCATGATAACTCGCGCGGTGGTGGGGTCTGCTTTATCGGGATTATCCTTGTCGACTTGATACTCGACAATAAACGAGTCGCCATTAAACCACATATCCGAGTAGTGGACATAGAACTTGCCATTTTCCTTAAATTTGGGATGGAACTCGATGTCGTAGAGACCCTGTTCCAGGAAGGAACTGACGGTGGTGTCAGAAATATCCAAAAAAGGTCGCTTCAAGATTTGACCATCTTTGAAAACCTTTACCACACCGGGGCGCTCACAGATAAAGAGACGGTTACTGCCATCGTTGGCCGAGGTGACATTGATGGGATCGATAAGGTCTCCAACAACTTTTACCATCGCGATCTTGACTGGCTTTGGCAAGGTTCCGCCAGGCTGGGCGACGTCTTCTTTTTTGGTTGGGACCTGGGGTGCCTCCTGCGCCTGCGCGGAAGTTAGGCCCAATAAGATTCCACAGGTTAGCCCCATGGCCTGCTTGGTGATGTTGCTTTTCATATATTTCAGTAGTGTTTAGGTTGAAAAAAATTCTCTATTTGGCGATGTGGAATTTCGGATTGACCGGTTTGACCAGGGCGTTGGCCACAAAGCCAACCAGAAGGAGTGCGGCCATCGAGTACATCGTGGTATTATAGAGAGAGGGAGTGGGGTCGATGGTTCCGGGCGGTGATATTTCCAAAAGTTTGGCGAGAGTTACAGTCTTGGCGGCGACCAGTTCATGAAGTTTTTCCACCGGGGCTCCAAATTTGGCGAGGAATGCCGCGGGATCAACTTTATCAGCCAAGTCTTTGATGGATGAACTGATGGAGGACGCTCTCAGTTTGGCAATGACCATTGGGCCAACTACTCCCGCGGTGCTCCAGGCGGTGAGAAGGCGTCCATGGATCGCCCCGACAAATTTGGTACCGAACAAATCGGCCAGGTAGGCCGGGATCGTCGCGAACCCACCGCCGTACATCGTAAAAATCACCATCGTCGAGACATAAAAGGTGATAAAGGCGGTAGATGCTGATGAGGCCCCCGCATTGGCCGCTGACCAGGGAATAGACAGGTAGAGAATCCCTCCCAATACAAAGAAAATGGTATAGGTTATTTTCCTGCCAAGGTAGTCTGACATACTGGCCCAGAAAAAACGCCCCACCATATTAAAAACAGAGATCATGAGTACATAGTTGGCGAAAAAGAAACCGGCCTTCACCTCGGGGCTCAACTGGCTGCCGAAAATTTCACCGATCATCGTTTTCGCGACCCCAAGTACACCGATCCCTGCGGTGACGTTCATACACAAAATAATCCACAACAGGTAAAATTGAGGCGTCTTCATCGCCGTCTGCAACTCGACATCGTGGCTAGTCACCATGTGAGAGCCCTGGTTATCATCTGGTGGCGTCCAGTTCTTTGGTTTCCAGCCCTCGGCGGGAACTCGGTAAGCAAACGAAGCCAGCAACATCACTCCCAGATAGAGTAGCCCCAACACCACAAAAGTGGCTCCCACACCGGTATTGCCAGTGCCCACCGCATAGACGCCAGGCAGGGCATCTGCCCCGAAACCAGCCACATCCGCTGCCGAGGCCACGATCACTTCGCGCTTTCCCGAGGCAGTTTCCAGAAACCTTACCCCATTTTCCGTGATCAGGGTGAGACTGTCTTCGCTGCCAAGCCGCTCGGGTAACTTTGCGAATTTTGATAAAATCCATCGTTTTAAGGGATCTCCGATGATGGCACCGCCGCCAAATCCCATAATTGCCAGGCCGGTGGCCATGCCCCGGCGATCGGGAAACCAGCGAATTAGCGTGCTCACCGGTGAGACGTAGCCGAGACCGAGTCCACATCCGCCCATGACTCCGTATCCCAGATAAAGGAGGATGAGGCTGTGGAGCTTGATCCCAAGTGCCCCAACCAAAAAACCGCCACCCCAAAGCAACGCGGCGGTCACTCCGACGCACCGGGGGCCCACCTTCTCCAGCCAGCGCCCGGCAATCGCTGCGGAAAGCCCCAAAAACACAATCGCGATGCTGAAAATCCAGACAATTTGCTCAAATTTCCAATCCCCTGCCGCCTCTCCCACCACTCCGAATTCCCTTGAAAGCGGGGCGTTAAAGACGCTCCAGGCATAAACGGAACCAATGCAAAGGTGGATCGCTACGGATACCGGAGGCACCAGCCAGCGGTTGAAAGCGGGCCCCGCAACGATGGACTCCTTCAAAAGAAATTTTGGGATAGACATTAATCAATTGGTTCGAAAAGTAGCTCAGGCAGTTTTAGTGAAGGCCCCCCATCAAGTCAAGTCACATGATTCCCGGTCTCCGTTTTTCCCGGTCAGTCTGAAACCGGCCCAAACTTCATTTGCGAACGGGGCTAGTTTATCGCAAAGTTTGCGACTTTCATGACTCCAGAACTCCAATACTCCACGACTCCAACACTCAAATTCTGTTGGTTTTTCCTGGTTCTCCTTTTTGGTGGCGCATCGGTTAAAGGACAGGAGCCGCATCAAGTCACCATCGGGATGTATGTAAACGATATTCAGAGTATCAACCTGACCACTTATTCCTATGCGGTTGATCTTTACCTCTGGTTTCGTTGGAAGGATCCTTCCTTTAATCCTGTCGAACAGTTTGAGTTTATGAACTCGTTTGATCCAGAAGCGCATGTTCAGACATTATTGTACGATGAGCCGATGCCCCAGCCAGATGGATCACTTTATCAGATTGTTCGTCATCAGGGACTCTTCAGCGCCAAATTCCCCCTTCACGACTATCCGTTTGATCAGCAAACTTTGAAAATCCTAGTCGAGGACTCTCAGATGGAGACTCACAAACTGGTTTATTTGGCGGATAAAGAACCCTTCACGCTGAATTCGGAGATTCAATTGCCGGGATACACTCTGGGGACTCCCCGGGTGGAGATTACGGCGCGTCCTTACACGCACTCGTTTGGTGACCTCTCTTCGCTGGATTCACTGGCCTATTCACGGGCCGAGTTTTCGATTCCGATTTCGCGGCCGCCTTTGGCGGGTGTGTTTAAAGCATTTATTCCCGTGCTGCTTATCATTTTGTCAGCGGCCATGGCCCTGCTGCTTGACCCCACTCACGTTGAAGCGAGAATTGGACTGGCGATCACAGGTCTGCTGACTTTGGTGGCGCTTCAGTTTACGATGCTTTCCGGCCTACCGGAGGTCACCTACCTGACCCTGATCGATCAGGTGTATCTTCTATCCTACCTCTACATCCTGGCTGTGCTCGGCCTGGCGGTTCGCGCCAGCCGGATTGAT
>JBGSJM010000458.1:0-6200 GCA_041742015.1 Verrucomicrobiales bacterium
AATCGAATCGCGGATTCTTTCGGTTGAGGAACGTTTAAGTGAGTTGGAGAGAAAACTGGCTGAAAAAAGCGCGGCAGCGACAATTCAGCAAGCGCCTCAGGATTCAGTTGCGACTGAACCAAGGATTCCTTTGGTTGCAGCGCCGGAAACCCAAACCTATGTGATCCGTGAGGGTGACTCGTTGGGAGGTATTGCTAGGAATTTTGGCGTGCCGCGTCAGGCTTTGCTCGATGCTAATAAAATGGCCGAAGGTCAGCCTATTTACATTGGTGAGACCTTGGTGATTCCATCCGCCCCCGTTCTGGATGAAACCACCTCTCAAAGTGGAATGGTTCACGTAGTTGAGCCCGGCGAAACTCTGACTCGGATTGCCCGGAAATACGGAACCACAATTACAGCCATCAAACAGGAGAACAAATTGAACAGCGATGTTATCGGCACCGGACAGAAGCTGGTCATCCCAGGAGGACAGGCCGCCAAAGTTGAGGCCGAACCCCAAAAACCGCAGACCACAGCAGAAAGTGGCAAGTTCCACTATGACAATCCGCTCCTGCGGACCGATGAAACTTATGGGTACTACGCCGTTCAAAAGGGTGACAACCTTTATGCCTTGGCTCGCGACTTTTTCACGACCATGCAGGAAATCCAACGCCTGAATCAATTGGGAACTAGCACGATTATTCGTCCTGGAGTTGAATTGGTTGTTCCCACCTCAAAATACAACGATTTCCACCAAACCGTGGTTCAGAATTGAGTCGAGAGACATTGTTGAGTGGTCATAGATAAGGCCCGGTTTCTGAAAAGGAACCGGGCTTTATTTTGCAATGCTTTAGCTGGGCTCTCTTGTCTCAATCGGTGGCATGATCACTTTACGACGGAGCAGCCAGCAGACCCCCACGAGGTCGTAGATACCCCTCATCGCCCGGTCGAAATTATTGTACTTCGGAACCCCGGCCTGGCGGGGGCGATGGTTGACATCCACTTCGGCGATTCTTAGTCCGGCATGGGTGAAGATAGCCGGAAAAAAACGGTGCAAGCCGTTGAAGCTGACCAACAAATCGACGTGATCTTTCTGAATCGCCTTTAGTGAACAACCTGTGTCACTGATCCCGTCGTGAATAAACGTGCGGCGGACGGTGTTGGCGATGCGCGAGGCGGCTCGGCGATTCCAATTATCTTTTCGAACGGCCCGCCTCCCGAATGCAGCATCGCACTGGCCGGAGCGGACCAAATTAACCAGCTTCTGAATATCGGCAGGATCGTTTTGGCCATCGCCATCCAGCATCACACAGATATCTCCGCCTGCAAAATTCAGACCCGCATAGAGCGCGGCACTTTGACCCCGGTTTTTGGTTAGACGCAGGGGGGTGATTCCCTTGATTGCTGTCATTTTCTCCCAGGTTGAGTCCGAACTTCCGTCATCCACTCCGATGATTTCAGCGTCTGGTTGGTATTTTTTGATTTCCTCGAGCACCATTTTCACGCATTCCTCTTCGTTGAAAAAGGGAACCACCACACTGACTTTTTGCAAAGTCCGGGTGGGATTTCCCAGACCGCTTTTTAACGGAAAAGGAGAACGGTAGCCAGCAGCAACACTCATAGGGAATGGTCAAAAAACACTTAACAGGGTATGGTCCTTGATTCAACAGGGTACACTCGGCGACTTAACAGGGTATGATCGCGAAGGGCAAACGCTTAATTCATGGGATTTTTAACTTGGGTCGAAGTGGTCCCTGCAAATTTTGACATCGAAAGATACTGTAATCAGTCAACCCGGTTCCAAATTTTACGTGAATCACTTTAATCAGTTCAATGGTATCAAAGGCAGCCTTGATATGGGCGGCTACCGATGGGGTGTTCCCAAACGCCACGTAAAGAGCGTTTTTCCCTTTTAACCCATCCTCCCAGGGTTCTGGCCAGATTTCAAATTGGGATTCGATGGTAGCTCCGGCAATCCGATAGACCCGTGGCTGGTCGGGTAATTCAAAGCCCAGCCAGGCGGCCTGGTAACGATGACCGTCGGCGAAAACAAAATGATCCTCCCATCCGGGAATCGTTTGCCGGATTTCTTGAACAGCTTTGCCGAGGCGTTCACTTCCGATCAGGCGGCGATTTGGGTTGGCGTGGTTATTTTCATTTCCAGTGAGTTGAAAGATAATTGGTCCCAGATAAAAGAAGGCGCAGAGCGCGAAGCCGAGCATGATGCCGCCCCGGAATAGGCGGGTGCGGGTTTGGTCGCACACTGGATACCAGTTGATTAGTTTGGTGAACCAGGCCGCAACCATCGGTACTCCAGAAAGGTAAAGCACTGCTGGCCAGTTGGGTTGAACCTTTTGGAAACAGGCTACGATGAGAATAAGGAGCAGGGGGACACCACAGAAGGTGATGAGAAATCTCAGCCGGGGCGCGATGTTTTTCTTTTGAAAAAGTGCAACAACAGTAAGGATAAAGAGCAGGACCGCGATGACCGGAGATAGCGCTCCTATCTGGGTGCCGACAAATTCGAAGAAATAGCCGATTCGTTTTTCGATTGTTTCCCAAAAAGATGGCTCGGAATGGACTCCAAAATGGCTGTCCATGTGGTTAAAAGTGATCCATTGGTTTTTAGAATTCCAATAAAAAAGCGGTAGCCAACCGATCAGCAGGGAGCCAATGATGGAGAGCCAAGTCGCGGGCTTTTTCAAAAGGGGGCGGGTTTCGATCCCGGTGGCGAGAAAAATGATGGCCAGTGGTGGGAAAAACAGCATCATCTGTTTGCTGAGGTGGCCGGCAGCCAGGGCGACAAAAAGAAAAAACAGAGAAAGGCCCGTTTTTTCCTGAATGGATACTTTCCAAAGGAAATAGAGGGAGAGCGACCAGAACAACACCAAGGGTGCGTCGATGGTCAGCACCGAGTTTAACAGGCAGTTGCCCGGTACGGCGATTCCCAGAACTACCGCTACCCAGGCGGTTTTGGCATCGAAAAGTTTTCTGGTTAAAAGATAAGTTATCCAGAGCGAGAGGGAGCCAAACAGGATTGCCGTAAATCGAATCCCAAATAAGCTGCCGTTGCTGATCCAGTTCGCTGCCGCATAAATCCAGCCAATCATGGCTGGTTTGGAATAATATCCGAGAGCGGGGCGGCGGCCCCATTCCCAATAGTACGCCTCATCCCCCGCCAGATGCACGGGATACAACCACGAATAAATCACACGGAATAGAAACGCGGCCGCAATTAGCAGCAGGGCGTTAAGATGGTAAGAAGAATCTGTTTTTGGCGTTTTCAAAAAAGAAAGCATCTTAGCTGAAACCGTCTAAGTGGCGACATGAAAAATTGATGGGAATCAAGGATTTCTTGCTAAAGATTCAAAAACAATGAATTTTAAGCAATGCGAAGTATTATTGCTCTTTGTTTTGTTTTCGTCACGGTGTCTGCGGGAGAGTTTGATGCTAACCAATGGAAATTGACGTTTTCGGACGAGTTTGAAGGTGATGCTTTGGATAAAAAAAAATGGAATCCGGTGGATCCCTGGGGAAAAGTGCGCAACGACGAGTTGCAGGGCTATGTGCCAAACGCATTTATCGTAAAAGAAGGGCGAAATTCGGTGGTTGGTTGACGGTATCGAACGGCATCGTTCCCGAATTGAGATTCCAGATCTACCCATGTTTTTGATGGTGAATCTGGCGATTGGAGGTTGGGCTGGTAAACCTGACGAGAAAACTGTCTTCCCGGCGGATTTTGAAGTGGATTATGTAAGGGTTTGGCGAAGGAAATCCTGATTTCCAAAATAATTAATTAACGTTTGTTGATTATTTAAAAATATTAAGGTAGTTTAGTTGGCAGGATGTCTGGAAATTTTAGAGATCCTATTTGCCAAAATAACTGTTTTACTAAATCAATTGTTCGTTTTGAAGGATGATAAAAGCCACTTCTTTTTTTGCATCCCTTGCTTTGTTATCCGTGGTAGTAGTCAGCCCAGTGAATGCAGGTGACTTTTCTCGTGCCAGTGAACAGACTTGGTGTGCATCTCCCAATGAATGTGGTTTTTCCTACGATTTTGTTGAGGTAGCGTTCATTAATTCCATCTCTGCCGGTGGTGCCGACAGTCTTGCATGGACAAGTACCGGGGGGCCAAACGAATCTGTGGTTGATCAGATGAAGGGAGTAAATGTCCAATTTACGAAATCAATTGACTTGGATTTCTATGGAGTTGGTGAGTTTTACAATACCGATGGGCTTCTATCTTCTCAGTTGGGAAATTTTAACCCTGCGAATTTGATTGGTGATCGGGCTGAGTTTTACTACTACCGTGTTGGCTTGGGATATCACCATGCGGTCATGCAGACTGTTGATTTTACTTTTGAAGCGGGTGGGCTTTACTCAAATTGTGAATCTTCTGGAAGGACTCAGGACGAGTGGGGGTGGTATGTGTCTCCAGGACTTCGCCTATCTGTTTTTTGGGGAACCGAACTTTATGGGAATTATATGTATGAGAATTTCGAAAACATGGACAACCATCGATTCGATGGAGGTGCCGTGATTCCGGTTATTAATTGTGTCAGCCTGAAAATCGGTGGTCGTTACGAGACCACCTATGAGAACTGTTCTCTTCTGGCCGGGCTTCGGATCAATTATTAAAATGCGGTGAATTGCGTGACTTGCTTTTTTTGGAGGGGCAAGTCATCGTTGCGCCATGAAATATGGTTTTGCAGTAATTTTCGGATTTCTGGTTGCGGTGAGTTCGATCCAGGATTCTTTAGCACGGACTTGGACCCAGGCCGCCACAGGGAAAAAAATTGAGGCTGAAATTTTAAAAGTAGAGGGAGAGAATGTGGTGCTCAAACTTGGTGGGGGAAAGACCGCCAGTGTTCCGATTGCCTCTCTCAGCGAGAGTGATCAGGAATTTATTAAAGAGATGGCGAAGGGTGGGCAGGGCGAGTGGCCTGCTTTTCGGGGTGCAGATGGTAAAGATATCTCTCCGGATACAGGTCTGCTCAAAGAGTGGCCGTCCAACGGTCCTGAACAACTTTGGGTATTCGATGACGCAGGCATGGGATATTCTGGATTTGCGATTGTCGGTGGAAAACTCTACACGATGGGTAGCAAGAGCACGGATACTCACATGATTTGTATCAACGTGGCTGATGGCAAGAAAGTCTGGTCAGAAGCTTTCGCGATTGATGACCAAAAGGGTTACAGCGCTGGTTGGGGCAACGGTCCAAGGGGCACGCCCAGTGTCAGTGATGGCAAGGTTTACGGTCTTGGTCCCAAAGGGAATTTGGTCTGTATGGACGCGGAGAAGGGTTCGGTCATTTGGAAAAAGGATTTGGTTGCGGACTTTGGCGGGGAACCAGGAGGCTGGGGATTTTCTGAGTCGCCCTTGATTGATGGCAAAAAATTAATTGTGGCACCCGGTGGCAAAAAGGCCGGAATTATAGCTCTGGATAAGGACAGTGGGAGTGTTATTTGGGAAGCCAGCGACGTAAAGCCTGGTAAGTGTGAATATGCAACTATTGTGGTGACCGAATTGAATGGGAAAAGGCAATATGTGAAATTCTTTGAAAAAATCATTGTCTCTGTTGATGCGGAAAATGGAAAAGTCCTCTGGCAGGCCAACTTCCCGGATGGCAGAACAGCCGTGATTCCCACTCCGATTTTTGAAGGTAACCAGTTGTATGCCGCAGCGGGATATGGGGCTGGTTGCCGAGCTTATGAAATCAGTTCAAGTAATGCCGTTAAAGAGCTTTGGAATAACAAAAACATGGTGAATCACCATGGGGGCGTAGTGAAATTTGGCGATCATCTCTATGGATTTGGCGACGGCAAGGGGCTGGTCTGTCAAGACTGGAAGACTGGTGAAAGTACGTGGCAAGAAAATGACAGGCAATTCCTTAGCAAGGGAGCGGTCCATATCGCTGACGGTATGATTTATGCGTTAAATGAACAAAATGGAGCGGTGACCTTGGTTGAAGCATCGCCGCAAGGATTCAAGCAAAAGGGTCGTTTTGTGCTTGAGCCCCAAAGCACCAAGAGAAATCCCCAAGGTAGGGTTTGGACGCATCCTGTGGTAATTGGCGGTAAGCTTTTTCTTCGGGATCAGGAGCTGGTCCACTGTTATAACGTTAAGGGTTAGTAGGTGGGCTGCGTCCTCTGCCGGTTTTGTCTCTTGAAAACTACGGTAAAAAATAGTTTTCAGTCGGCAAATCCAGCGGAACCTAAA
>JBGSJM010000459.1:0-16654 GCA_041742015.1 Verrucomicrobiales bacterium
TTGGAGAAAGAGGTCCAGAGAGAGATCGACCTGCTTTGCAAGGGCAAAACAGTGGTGGCCATTGCCCACCGCCTTTCAACCGTCCTCGATTCGGATGAAATCATCGTGATGAAAAACGGCCAGGTTGAGGACCAGGGGCCCCATGTGGAATTGGTGGTGCGTTGCCCCGAGTACAAGCGCCTCTATGATCTGCAATTTCAAGTTGAAGGCTGAAATTCATGCTCGCCAAGCATCCTATTTTCCAGGCCTTATTTTATTTATTGCTTTTCTCACAAAATCAGGCGAATGATCTCTTTGTTATACGGAATGCTGCAAAACGGACTCACTTTAGTATTTTGAGTCCCTTATCCAACTAGGCTCAGGCGAGCGAATTTGTGGTGTTCTTTTACGTCAACCCACCGTTGGCGAGTTATTTATGGAAAAAGAAATCCTCAAACGCCTTGGGCAGAAATCATATCTGCCTGCAAATGTCCCGGAATTGCTCAAGGGACTAAAAATCCACCCCAGTGAGCAACAGAACCTTCAGGCAACGCTTCGCAAACTCGAGCAACTCGGCAAAATCGCCCGGATTAAAGGGAACCGCTATATCCTCTCCAAAGAGGCCGACCTGATTCCCGGCCGAATTCAAATCACCCGCAATGGCCGGGGCTTTTTGATGCCCGATGAACCTGGAACGCCTGAAATCGCCATTCCGCCCCGGGGAACCGACACGGCCATGAATGACGACCGGGTCCTGGTGCGACTCGACGTGATCCCCAAAGGGAAACGCACCAAGACCGACGAACCCCTCACAGGAAGTGTGGTAAGGATCCTGGAAAGACGCCGCAAACAAATCGTAGGCACCCTGAAACGTGGCCGCGAGTTCCTTTTTGTGATCCCGGATGATCCCCGAATGCCGATCGATATCACAGTACCTCCAGCCAAAGACGTCGGAAGACTGGCCAGAGAAGGTGACAAGGTGGTGGTGGAGCTAAAACACTGGGAATCCCGCCACAATGCACCGGAGGGAATCATCATTGAAGTGCTGGGCCCTCCCACCGAAGAAGGCGTGGATATGTTGTCCGTGCTCCGGCAATACAATTTGCCGCTGAAATTTCCCAAAAAAGTGCTGGAAGAAGCCCGTGCGATTGGAACCAAGGTAACCGACCAGGACTGCAAAGGCCGGGTGGACTGTCGCCACCAATCCGTCATCTCGATCGACCCGGCAGATGCGCGGGATTTTGATGATGCCTTTTGTCTGGAACAGGAGTCGAAAAATCGCTGGAAACTGTGGGTGCATATCGCTGATGTTTCGCACTATGTGAAGCCCGATTCAGCCCTGGACCGGGAAGCCCGGCACCGGGGAAACTCCACCTATCTCGTTGACCGGGTGGTCCCGATGCTGCCGGAAGCGCTATCAAACGAGTTGTGCTCATTGAAGCCCAAGGTGGATCGACTTTCCAAGTGCGTGGAATTCTTGATTTCCGGAGACGGCAAAGTTCTAAAATCCCGCTTTTACTCCGCGGTGATCCATTCGAAGCGCCGCTACAGCTACGAAGAGGCTTATGCCGTGATCCAGGCAAATCTGCCGGGAGATGAAATAGAAAGGATGCTCCAGGATGCCTGCCGCCTGGCCATGAAAATACGCGAACGCCGTTTCGCAGCGGGCTCGCTCGATTTGGATTTCCCGGAAACAAAAATTCGCCTCGATGATCAGGGGCGGGTCGAAAAAATCGAAAAAGTGATTAACGATCAATCCCACCAACTGATCGAGGAGTTCATGTTATTGGCGAATGAAGCGGTGGCAACCCAACTCATCAGTCTGAAGGTCCCGACGATTCACCGGGTCCACGAAAGCCCCGATCCCAAGAGACTTAACGACTATCGACAGGATGTTTTGAGCCACAACATCCCCTGTGGAAATCTCGAAAAAACCGCCGAAGTCCAAAAACTTTTGCAGCGGATCGGCAAAATGGCCATCGGCGCAGCACTGAAGATCGGCTTTTTACGCTCTCTGATGCGGGCCAGGTATTCGGTTGATCCTCTGGGTCACTATGGCCTTGCAAAAAAGAAGTATACCCATTTTACTTCACCTATTCGGCGCTACGCTGATCTGGTGGTGCATCGCGGGCTGTTTGAAAAAACCAAATTGCCAAAGTCGATCTTGAGTGAGATAGCGGACCATATTTCGACCACGGAGCGCAACTCGGCCGACGCGGAAAGGGATAGCAAGGATGTCAAAATGTACGCCTATTTGCTGGCTCAACTGGACGCCGCCAAGCCTCAGATCTATGAAGCCCTGGTGACGGATGTCCGAAATTTTGCCCTGTTTGTGGACGTGCCAGATCTGGGAATGCGGGGAGTTGTTCCGCTGTCACTGATCGAAGATGATTTTTTTGAATTCGATTCGACCCGCGTTCAGGTCATTGGGAGACGTAGCCACAGAATCATCAAACTCGGCGACAGGCTTGAGGTCCAGGTAGAAAAAGTTGATACCTTCAAGAAGGAAGTGGACTTTCGACTTGTCTCCAAGTCACGGAAACCCTCGCAAACGGCGGAGGGACGCCACCGCCACGAAAAAGATAGGACACAGAAAAACAAGGCGTCCGTCAAGTCATCGACACCGACACCGACACCGACACCGACACCGGCAAAATCACAACGTCGTCCGGGGCGGCGGTGGCAAAAAAAGGCTCGCCGGAATCCCTCAGCACCCGGCGGGGATTGAGTTCTGAAATTCTGATTTTCGTCCCCCCCGCGCTGCCTGGCGATTGCAGGGAATACTGGGCGATTTCTCCCAAATAAACGGTCTCCACCAAATTGCCCGTGATCTGATTTTTTTCGAAAGAACTCTCCCCCAAAACCAGACACTCTGGACGGATCGATAACACGACCTTTTCGCGATTCTTTGGCTCTCCAGTAAAGCCAGAGAGTCGGCCCGCAAATTCCCCCAGTTCAGTTTGTACTTTAAAATGGCTTCCTGCTTTGCCATCAATTTCTCCAGGAATAAAATTGGTTTCACCGATAAAACTGGCCACGAGAGCAGAAGTTGGATTCCGGTAGATGTCTTCGGGGCGACCAATTTGCGCAAAACGCCCCTGATCGAGAATCGCCATGCGATCTGCGATCGAGAGAGCCTCCTTTTGATCGTGGGTCACGTAAATGGCGGTGAGGCCGAATTCCTTGCAAATCCGCCGAATCTCACTGCGCATTTCCACCCGTAGTTTGGCATCCAAATTCGAGAGCGGCTCATCAAGCATGAGACATCGCGGCCGGACAACCAGCGCCCTCGCCAGGGCGACTCGCTGCTGCTGGCCACCCGAGAGCTGATTGATTTTCCGAGTTCCCAGGCCACCCATCTGAACCATCGCGAGAGCATCCTCGACTTGTTTTTTGATGGCTTCCTTGGGCACCTTTTTCTCCTCCAGACCGAAGGCAACGTTTTTGAAAACATTTAGATGCGGCCATAAAGCGTAACTCTGAAACATCATCGCCGTCCCCCGTTTATGGGGCGGGAGCGAGGTTACATCCTCGTCATCAAAGAGAATTTTTCCCTCATCAGGGATGTGAAACCCAGCAATGGCGCGCAACAGGGTTGTTTTTCCGCAACCACTAGGGCCAAGCAGAAAAAAAATTTCACCGGGAGAGACATCAAGATCCAACTTGTCGAGAGCCACAAGATCACCGAATCGTTTAATCAAGCCACGCGTTTTGATCGAAATCATGTTTTTTTGAGTCTCTCAGTGATCGACTCGAATGGCAAGTTAAGATGATTTTACACGAACTACAAATCTGGATTGATCAGTCCCCCAGACGTCCGGCAGAACAAATGGCACTGGATGAGTCAATCTTTTCTTTTGGGCTCCAGAATAAAATCGCGGTGCTTCGATCTTATCAATGGCAGGAACCTGCTGTAACCATCGGCTACTTTGACGAGTATCCTGAAAACGAAAATCGACCGGTAATTCGCCGAATGACGGGCGGCGGTCTGGTCAACCACGGAGAAGACATCACTTTCTGCCTGGCGCTGCCACCGGGATGTGAACCCACGATGACCACAACCGAAAATCGTTATCGCTGGATTCACGAGTCTCTTAGTCAGGTCCTCGCGGATTTCGGGGCGCAATTGAATCCTGAAAACCAAGACTTGCTAAAAAGAGGCCCGTGTTTTTCCAAACCGGTGAAATGGGATTTGATCAATGAAAGGGGCCAAAAATTAGTTGGGGGGGCGCAGCGGAAATCGCATGGTGGGGTGATTCATCAAGGCAGTATCCTCCTTGATCGGAAGCCACCTGTTTCCCTGGACATGGCAAAACACTGGATTCGTGATTTGGCAAGCATTCTGGCCCGTGAGGTTTCAGACCTATCTCCATCGGCAATTTATGACCTGGAACAAAACTCCCAAAATTTTGAAAATAAGAAGTATGCATCAGAAAAATGGACGAAATTCCGTCAGCCTGGAGATTAGTCTTTCAATATTTTTTACCAAGAGAACCCTAACCCATCCGTATCATTAGGAGCGGAATCCGTGAGGATTTCTCGACCGAGAACGCTCCACGATATTTTCCCTCGAATACCTTGACCAAACTCTGATCTGGCGATTTATTATTACGAGTCTGTTTTATGCGCTTCAAAAAGCTAGCAAGTCAAAATGTGAAGTCTTGGTCCCGTCACCTTGCTTCAGTTTTTCTTTTACTTGTCGTTACAGGTCTATCCTCCTGTGCCTTTGTACCGGCCAACACCCATCGGGATCAATTGGCCTCACTCGCGAAGTTCGATACCCAGGGAATTAATTCCACCGTCCATTTGCCTGAATTACAAAACACCCCGGTTGGCAAATTTTCCGCAGCGGACTACCTGACCCTTCACTCCGGTATGCTGGTCAGCGGCGAATATGTTAGTAGCCAGAAATTCAAAGATGAACTGGAAACTTTCCGGGGTGATCAGAAGGGCGAATTAACCCTTGGATTTTCAGTTCCGATTGCCAGTGGCGGAACTGGGTTCGGCTCCTGTGCACCGATTACAGAAGACGGCTACTTTCTAACCGTATCCCATGTGTTGTCACATGACGATACCTTTGTTCTCTACGCCACCTCCAACGGAAAACGGACGTTTATCGATTCAGCCAAGACTAGGACCGTTTTTCGTGATGACGCGGCTGATTTCGCCATCGTAAAAGCAGATTTAAAAACCCCTCGAATTTTAAAATTTCGGAGAGCCCCACTTAACGACCAGGTGACACTCTTTGCTGGCGGTTGGATGCATGAAAAAGCGGGCGGCAAATTCAGGGGGATTGTCCCTATTGTTACCAACAACGGCCAGAACACTCCGTTTTATAAAGTGATTACCTCCATCCCCATGATCAAGGGTGACAGTGGCTCCCCTCTCATTGATCAGGAGGGAAGACTCTGTGGAGTTCTTAGCACCATGAGACTTGGAGTAGTCGTGAAAATGAAACCGCTTTCTACTGCGGTGATGATGCAGTTTGATCAAATTGAGCGAATCATTGCCGACGACCGGAAAAAACACGGTTAGTTAGTCGTGATGTGCCCACCGTCTTTCAGGGTTCCCTTCTGGACCAAAGATACCAACACAAAACTCAGCAGCATTAAAAGGTACCATGCTGACATCTTTCCCAGGTGAACCATCTGCCATCCATCTTCCTGATTAGGATATGCCCAGGCCCGTGCGTAGGTACCAATATTTTCGGCAATCCAAATGCCAAACGCAACAGCCATCAATCCTAGCAGAAAGGGCATTCCACGATGCCGGATTCCAGCCCTAAAAAAGATCCGGGTTCGGGCAAACAGCAATATTGAAAACACGATCAATGGCCAGCGAAAATCCATGATATAGTGATGAGTGAAGAAATTCGCATAAGCAGCCAGGGCCAATAAAATCGTCCACCCAACCGAAGGATAATTCTTGAATCGAAATTCAAAAAGCCTCCATGCTCTAGCTATGTAACTCCCTACCGCGCTGTAAAGAAACCCAGCGAACAGAGGAACTTGATAAATCCGAAAAATTGCGCCCTCGCCTGGATAATGCCAGGAGCCGATTTCGGGTGAGGTTTTGAACCACTCCATTATGGTTGCCAGCAAGTGGAAAGCGAGAATAACCGAGACTTCCCTCAAGTGTTCCATCCGCAGTGCGATCAGCAAAACCTGAAGCCCGATGGCATAGAGAAACAAAAAATCATTCCTCCAAAGACCCGATACATAAATACAATCCCGCGTCAGCATAATGCCGGAAAGCATGGCAATACCAAAAAGGCAGGCCATAAATTGCTTGCAGGCGAAGTGAAAAACCTCAGTGGTTACCCCAAAAGAATAGGTCAAAAATCGATGGCTTGTTTTCATGCCTCCAGTCTCGGCGGGAATTGTGAGCCACCCGTGAAGCTGGCGAGAAAAGAGTATGAAAATTCTGTGAAAAGGCTAAGTGATCAGTTAAGATCATTGAAATCATGATACGGATTTTTCAAGTGGGAACGATTGTCTTCTGGCTCGGAACCATCGGTTGGCTCGCCAAAACCATATGGACCCCGGATAAAACGGAATTGGTGGAAGTCGACCTTCGCAGACCGGTGAGTTCCTTTTTTGCATGGAATGACACCACCAGCATGGTCCTTTTGGAAAGCGGGAAAAAGCTCGGAGAAATTCAGGTTGCGGGCTTTAGTGAAAACAAAAATGGTGACCCAGCAGGTTTTTCCCTGACAGTTATCCTCAATGGCGAGGTCCCACCCACGATAATGGGGACATTCGCCCGGTGTTTGTTTCACTTTGATCGTGATCTATCCCTGAACCACAGCGATCTAATATTTCGCATGCCATCCAACAACCTCAAAATCCTCGCAAGCGTAGCTGGCAAGCAACAAGTCACCAACGCCGAAGTAAACCTCAACGGTGCCAGAATATTTTCGTTTAATAGCGCAACACCCACTTCCCAGCTCCCCTCAGTCGAATCGATTTTCAAAGCCAGTCCCGAAGTGAACAGCGTGTTGGGCCAGATGGGCGACCCCTCGACCTGGAAATGGCAGCTAAAGGCGTTTCGAGGCAACCATCACTTCCATGGGAAGAAACTACCAATCTACCTCCTCAAACTCAATCTGGAACAATTCAACCAGACAATCCGTCTTTACCTAAGCGAATCAGGCGAACCACTGAAACTTGAAACGGATATGGGGTTCGAGGCTGTTTCCGAGATGCTGGCACCCATTAAAAGATAGCTCAGTTGTCGGGTATCAAAAGTCGATCACAAAACCACCATAGCTAGTGACAGCCTTGCCTGCCAATTCGTGAATCCAACGCAATTCATAGTTGGGCCCCCAGGAATCACTGACCGCTACCTCCCGGGTCTTCTCATTGTAGCCGATCACCATACAAATGTGGAAATTTGATTGATCGGACTCAAAGGCAAGGATTTTTTCCTCAGCTTCTGCTTCGATTTCCTGAGCCCATTTTCCAAAATCTGTTACTTCCTTGCGAGCCTGGGAGCGGTCATTAGCCAATTTATTGTACTCCTCCAGACTGCGCATTTGCCACAAAACTGGAACGCCTTTATCAATGAATTTTTTGAGATTTTTGATCTCAAAGTCCTTTTTTAAATCCAATTCTTTGATTCTTCGGGCTTTGCTTCGGACGATTCGTTTGCAATCCTCGGAAAGTTTCATCGTATTGGTTCCTCCTTCCGGATCAGTGGCGGCAGTGGCGAGCAGATACATATCCGCAGGGATCTGCATATACCGCATCGCCCTCTCAAACGTTGCCGGGGCACAATATCCCTTCGGCCCCTGATTCACCATCGGAATATTTTCAATCCAGACATCGCCATTTTCGCCCTGAGTCACGTTGGTCAACTGTTTTTTCCTCATGATGGTATCAGGAATAAATTTCACTTTGCCCTGGGCATCCGCCTCTTCTTTGGTCACCAGGAGCAAGCTGGTGTATTCGCCCTCCATGGTGGAAAGAAGAAAAACATGATCCCCGAGATTCCATCTCTGCACCTTCCTTTTGTCATCTTTTTCACCAAAATATTGCGTCTCAGCTTCGCCCAAACCTTTGCTCAGAGTTTCGGCAATAATTTCCGCATCTAATTTGATTGCATCTTCCAGATTTTCAGGAGGCGAACGATCTGGATGCATCTTTTTAAAGTGATCCGGCCCCATTCCCACATTACTGCCGAAATCACCCTTATTTGCATAAACCAGTGAAAATCGCTCGGGCTTGCCATTTTCCCCACCGTAAAGCGTCACACAATAGGGATGAGCCCCCAGGAACACATATTCCTTATCGGTATAATGCCGATAGCTGCTGGAATCTTTCTTCTTGCTTTCCAGTCTCCAACCAAGCCGTTTGGCCACCACCTCGGCATCCTCATTCCAAAGTGAGGAGGTACTTTCGAACAACTGGTGACCGATGATCTCATTCAATTTACCCCCCAGCGCCAGACTTTCCGCCGAAGGCGCAACTGATGGGGTCAGTTTAGTCTTGATTCGTTCCACGCTGTCTGAAGTGAGCTGGGAAATGGGAATATCAAACTGTTGCCCCTGCTCGGTCTTAAAGGTAAGAATACCTGCATTAACCCCAACAATAACAATCGGAATCGTTTTCCCGGATTTTGACTGGGTGATTGAAATAGTCTCTTGAGAGTTCCCAGCCGTAATGACTAAAGAGACAAACACTACAATTAAGATACGGAATCTTGGTATATTCATTGCTTTGATTCAACAGGGTACAATGGCTGATTCAACAGGGTACAGTTTGCAATTGTACAGGGTACATTGGGGTTTTAACAACTCAATTTTAGTGAAACTGCCATTTCACTTGAGGAATCGATTATCGCCTTCCCGGCGGGTAACTCCCTGTTCATCGAGTAATTCGAGCAAGGGCATTAGGATTCGCCGCACTGTCCCGGTGTGTTGACGAAGTTCGCTGGCGGTGGCCTTTCCGTTGGCTTTGAGAAAATCAATGATCTGCTGTTTGATCAGTTCAAATCCCTGACTGGAAATGAGGGTTTTCGGATCCAGATCAATCACCTCGCCTGTGTGCATCAAGAACCGAAGTGCTTTTTCCTCGGACTGATTGGTGGCCGTTTCACCCCGGTTGGGCGGCGAAATCAGATCGGAAAGCACCCTCTTCCTCACCAAGTCACCTGCTTTTTTCAGATCTGGTGGCAGCGTCGGTATATGATCAGTCCGGCGAATGTTGGGGCCAGCTTTGGAATAGTTTCCGGCTAACAGACCGGCCAGCAATTGATCGAAAAATTTTGGCGAAGGAAGTTCCGGCTCCATCATGCTGCGGAGTTCCCGTAGGGGGAGCCCTAGGTGTTCGGGATGCTCCCGATGGACCTGATCGATTTTGGCAGAGGCAACTCCAGAAACTTTCTGCCACCATTGGGCTTCAAAGAACCAGTCCGAGCTTCTTTGAAGAAATCCCCTCTGGACCAATGCTTCGGATTTTTCGCGAATCTCTGCCTGGGAGAATCGGGATTTCGCAAGCAACATGGAAAGATGCAGAGCCTTGTCCCGGATCATTTGCGAACGAATCAACACTTCGATATTGTCGAAATTTTCCTGCCTTGCCTTCAGAAAAGCACCCTGAAATAATTTACGAAAGGCCCGTCGATTGGCGTTTTCATCGAGAACGACACCGCCGGCCAGGGTGACTCCAAGCGAGGCATCTCGCAGTACAAAACGATCCCCAACAAAGACAAAGACCGGATCGTAAAAACGAATTTCTGCCAGGGTGGAGTCACCCGGCTCCAGGGCCCGCTGTCCGAGGAAATGAATCCGGGCCCGACAGGCGGCGCTACCATAGTGAAATATGACTTAACGACCGGTTTTCAGGCCCTTCTGGGATTGTTTGATCCCGCGAATCCCTCGTTGGGACTTGGAGATCACCACGTCAATTGCCAGGGCAGATGTTCCGAGTTCATGCAGTGTCAAGATATCGCCGCGACCGACGAGTGCTTTGTCGGTGGATTTGGGATCGCGCACGGCGACTCCGCTCAAATTAAGGGCGGTTCGGCTGCCGGGCGGGACCACGGTTACCGATGAGTTGTGGCTTTGGGCGGTTCGAATATGAGCGGTAACACCTTCTGGTTGAATCACCAAATCCTGGCCCACGGAGATACTTCCATCAATGAGCGTTCCAGTGACAACGGTACCGATTCCTTTGAGTGAAAAAGCCCGGTCAACGGGGAGACGTGGTTTCCCGCAGTCCCGCACCGGAGGGCACTGGCTGAGGACTTCGGCAATTTTCCGCCGCAAATCCTCAATCCCCTCCCCGGTAATGGAAGATACCGGGACAATCGGGGCATCTTCCCAGGGGCCGTCGATCAGATTTTCTTTTACATCCTCCATCACCATGTCGAGGTCTTCGGCCAAATCCATTTTGGTGAGGGCAACGATGGCGTTTTTAACGTTAAGATATTGGAGTATCTGATAGTGTTCTTCGGTTTGAGGCATCCAGCCGTCATCCGCCGCGACGATAAAGATCGCCAAATCAAGAGAACCAACTCCGGCAACCATATTTTTCACAAAGTCCGCATGGCCCGGCACGTCAATCACTCCGATGGCGAGATTTTCCTGCGGATTGGTCGGAGAAGGAACCTGAAGCTGAGCAAAACCCAGTTCGATGGTCATCCCACGCGCTTTTTCCTCGGGAAGGCGATCGGGATCCGTCCCGGTGAGGGCTTCGATCAAGGAGCTTTTGCCATGATCAATATGCCCGGCGGTTCCTACGATATAGTGGCGATCAGACATAGGGATAATCTACGTTTTTTTTTCCTTTAGAGAATACTCGGCCCGATTAAAAACAACGTATTCGGGAGATAAATCTGCAGTGTACATCGTGTATTCAGAGGAACCCATTTTTAGATCAATGGTCACGGTAAATTCTCTCTCACTGACAATTGCGATCAAATCCTCTAGTGGCACATCAGATACCAGTCCGTTTTCGCAGGCCGCGAGATCATTCAGAAAGATGTCGATTTGATCTTCCTTCATGGTTGCGCCTGCGTAACCAACCGCATGGATGATTCGCCCCCAGTTCGGATCGTTACCGTTCCAAGAACACTTGACGAGTTTGGAATTTGACACCGCCCGGGCAACTTTTTCGGCATCAAGAGGCGTTAACGCTCCCCGCACTTTCACCGTTACGAGTTTGGTGACTCGCTCACCGTCGCCCACCATTTTTTTCGCCAGGGTTAACATCACTTCCCGCAAGGCGTTTCGAAAATCCTCGCTGCCTTTGCCTCCGCTCTTGATGACCTGATTTCCAGCCTGACTATTGGCCATAACGATCACGGTATCATTGGTGCTCATATCGCCATCAACAGAGATGCAGTTAAAGGAGTGCTCCGCAGCGAACCGGGTGGCCTCGACCAGTTCACTTTTTTCAATCGCAGCATCCGTGGTCACAAAACAAAGCATGGTCGCCATCCTTGGGTTTATCATACCGGCCCCCTTGGCGATGGCACCGATTCGAATCACGTTTCCGCCCTCATCACAATATTCGATGGCACAAGACTTTGGTTTCGTGTCACTGGTCATGATGGCTCGGGCAGCCTCTTCATCACCTTCGTGGAGTCCTTCTACCAAATCAGGAATTCGGGATTCAATTTTTTTGATCGGCATGGTCAAGCCAATAATTCCGGTGGAACAAACCTGGACCTCGGCAGGATCGAGTCCTAGAACCAATGCGGTGGCATTCGCCATGATGGTAGCGTGCTCCAAGCCAATCGCCCCGGTACAAGCATTGGCATTTCCACTATTGGCAATGATGGCACGGGGCTCCTTGAGCCCAATGTGTTTGGACGAAAGCTGCACAGGGGCCGCTTTTACCTGATTTTCGGTAAAAACCGCCGCCCCAACCGTGGGATAGTCCGAAAAAATCAGGGCCAAGTCTAGCCGGGGCGCAGCTTTTAACTTGATTCCGCAACTGACCGCAGAAGAGCGAAATCCTTTCGGAACACAGACTCCGCCTTCGATTTTTGAAAGTTTCATAAACACTAAAATCTATTCTTTAGAAATTAAGTAACCCGGTTGTTTCAGGGAGTTGATGCATCAAATTAAAACACTGAATGGCCTGACTGCCAGCCCCTTTTCCCAGGTTGTCTTCGGCGGAGGAAATGATCAAGCGATTAGTTCGGTAGTCAATCACCCATCCGATATCGATAAAATTGGTTCGCACCACATTTTTGGTGTCCGCAAACTGCCCCTCGCCAAGAATCCGGACAAAGGGACAGTCTCGATACGCTTCCGTGAGGCAATCCGCAACCAGCCGCGAAGCCGACACCGCGTCGCCCTCCAAATCAGCGAAAATCGTCGTGGCAATCCCGGCTGTAATTGGCATGAGATGTGGAACAAACGAAATCTTAACCACTTCCCCGGCAGCGAGACTAAGTTCCTGTTCGATTTCGCTGAGATGCCGATGTTTCGGTGCACCGTAAGCACGGATACTTTCGTTCACCTCGACAAAAAGAAATGGAACAGCCGCTTTTTTTCCAGCCCCACTGGTGCCGCTAAGACTGGCAACGATAATCGTACTGTGTTTAATGACCTGACTGCGGACCAAGGGTAAAAGTGGCGTCAAGATACTGGTCGGGTAACAACCCGGAGCTGCCACAAGCCGGGCTCCAGAGATTGCACAGCGTTTCGATTCCACCAATCCATAAACAGCCTCTTTCAACAATAGAGGAGCTGGGTGCGCTTCACCATAAAACTCCTCATAGAGATCCGGACAATTCAGCCGAAAATCCGCAGACAAATCAACGACCCGGAAGCTATTTTGCATAAGAGGGACGGCGAACTCTGAAGCCAACCCATGAGGCAGTGCCAGAAAGGCGAATTTGGCACCCGTCTCCACCAGATCGCCAATTTCAGGATCCACAAAGCGTAAACCAGCCACCGAAGGAGCACCCGAAAAACGCGGAAACACCTCAGTCAACAGCTTGCCTTTTTCAGCCCTAGAAGTCACTGCCACCAAATCGACCTCGGGATGCATGATTAGTAAGCGGAGCAATTCCTGCCCGGTGTAACCGCTTGCTCCCACCACAATGACTTTGATTTTTTGATCGCTCATTTCAACTTTTCAAATTTCAGCCATCCAAGTTGGCACAGTTTCCTACTGAGTCCGTCAAAAAAGCTCCAAATTTAGCGCTCACTTTATCTTGCTCTTTCCAGAATTTGCATGAGAATAGCATCTCTCTGGCGGTGGGCATCTTCACCTCTGGTCAAACGGGACGTGGCGCAGCCTGGTAGCGCGCTGCAATGGGGTTGCAGAGGCCGCTGGTTCGAATCCAGTCGTCCCGACCACTAAGGGGAAAATCTCACGGATTTCTCTCCCAATCAATGGGTGCATTCATAAACGATGGCTGGGGGTAGGTTCCGAAAGGTAAAATTCAGCTTTACGTTTCGAAAAACACTCTTCATATCGGAGTAGTTCTTTAAACTGTATTGGTATTGCATAAAGCGACCTCCATCCCGAAGGTTTGAATCCACATTCGAGAGAATGCTCTCTCTCACTTCATCCTCAATAATTGCCAGCGGCAGGCTGGAAACAACATGATCAACTTTGTCGATCCCCATTTCCGAAAGCACCTCGTGAATTGAAGAAGCACAGCGATTAATGATGCGGAGTCTGGGATCATTGAGCTTTTCCAGTTCAGCAATAAAGTCGCGGTTTACTTCAAAGCAAAGAAGCAGACTATCCGGACGCATTTTACTGAGAAGAACTTTTGTGACACAGCCATTGCCAGGGCCAAGCTCAACAATACAATCAGCTTGTTCAAAGTTAATAGGTTCCAGTAAACTTCGGATCAGAACCCGTGAACTGGGTGTAATCGTTCCAGAAGTCCCAATACTTTTGATCAATTTTAAAGAATCCCTGAATTTAAATCGTGCTTTCATAATCTCAGCCAATCACCCAGTCCCGCTCCGGCAAACACATATACCCCTGTGAGAAAACTCTCTCCCAGCATAAGGGCCGCGAGTAAGGTTCGCAGCGGCATCTTCGCGATCCCTGCCACATAACAGATCACATCAGTGGGGACCAGGGGAAAAAATGACCAGCCCGCCACCACCCAGAAGGCAAATTTGCCTTGCATTTTTCGCTTCAAGAAGGCGATCTTTTCAGGGTATTTGGTTTCCAAAATACGATCATAGCCACCGATCGACGGAAACCGGTGCAACATACATCCGCCAAAGGCAATTCCAGCCAGGGAAATAACCACCACGGCGATAGGCCATTGGGGAAACGAAATTGCACCGGCGAGAATAAAAGGAGTTGCTGGAATCAAAAACAGCGCCCGGATAAAAGACACCAGACAAAATCCCACAAGTGCCATCGGCCCCATCATTTTCAAAAAATCTGCGACCGACTCACGACTTACCCAATTGGGGAAGGCGAAAAGCAAACCCATCAGGATGGTCACCAGACCCAGCCAAATGAAATTGAAATAGCGTTTCATCCTGAATTAAGAAAAAATGAGTCGCACTTTTTCAAAGACAGCGACCTTAAAACACGATATTCGCAAGTGCAACAGAATCGTTACGCTTACTCCCCAGCCCCCTGTAAGCGGGAAAGTTCCCTGGCTTTCCGTTGAATCTCCTCAGGAGAGGGCAGAGAATTCAAATCCAGCTCTGCAAGCACATCCGCCGGGATAATACCAGATTGCTGCAATTTGGTCAGACAACGCTTCCGCTCATCAAGCGCTTTATCCGGACTCCGTTCTTTGGAAAACCTGGATTTAGCTTTTTCGCTTCTCGTCCGCAGGCTTGTGTAAATATCTCCACCCAGTAGGGAAGTGATATCAACCTTCATTTTTTCCCTGGCGACATCCGCATCAGCAACATCTGCGCCGTTGATCGGACCGCTGGAGTATTTGGGAAACATAATCGCAACCTCGGGGCAAACCCGGGAGCAGGCCGGACAATTGGTTTTGCAATTGTCGTTGTTTTGCACCTGTATCCGTTTTTCCCCATCAACTCCGTAAACGTCGAACAAGCAAAAGCTCAGGCATTGCATGCAATTGGTACATCGGTCATAATCGATCACCGGAAACCAGGGCTTCCAAGCCCCGGGTTCACCTGGCGAATTTAGTCCAAGCCCTTTCTCGGACCGATTCTTTTCCACGATCGCGAGGATGGTCTCCACATCAAGTCCGGTGATGTTCTCGGTTCGGATATCGATATGGGCTTCACCCGAGGTGACTTGCGGTGCGTTACCTGCAAAATCCCCCAAAACCAGTATCGAAGTATCTGAAGAAGAATTGACTCCCTTTCTAATGCCACTCGCACCAACTCGGGTCACAGAATAACCTTTGTCGAGGAGTCGACGGGTAACCTGCCTGCGCTGATCTTCAGCCAATTCGACTGCACCAATACCTTCAAAAAGGACAACCTGATAAGCACAAACATCGTTTTTCATGATTCCTTTAAAATCTTTTCACAAATTTCTTCGGCAGTTTGCTCCCGCATATTGAACACTTCAACGTTGGCATCTGGAAAACTTGCTCCAGCACTGTGAAAAAGCCATTTCACCGCGCGATGGTAACAAGCGACGACTTGCACTGGCTCCTCCCCTTCCAACAATGTCAAAAGCCGAGGGTCCTTACGGGCAGACATTTCACAAAGATCAGCAACCGTTTCGAAAGACTCCCCAGATTCACAAAGGTGATCCAGCACCTCATCCTTGGTGGACTGAGGCACAGTCTGCGCAAAGGCGCAGCGGCAGTAAAGAATTCGTGGTTTGGTTGTGTTCACTGGGTTAGTGCCATTTATAGGGATAACAATTTAACGTAGCACTCATGCAGAAATGAGCCACTTCTTACGATGAGAACTGCTTTATTAAGGTGCATTTTCGTGGTTTTCAAATCTGAGATTCACGTTAGGGTTGGTTATTGTGACGTGTCCTGCTTTTTATCACCGAATTTTCCGCATCCAAACTCCGCTTTGGTTGGGATGTTTTTTTTTATGCCTAGCTAATATTCTGGCCGAGCCCAAAGTGGTGAACTACTCCGAAGTTCCCACCAAATTCGATCAATATCAAGACTCGGCGGGGTTTTTATGGCAGGCCAACAAAGAAGGTTCTTTGGCATCAGGAGAAACCCAGTATTTGCCATCCGGTTTAAAATTGTTTATTAACGACAAGGCATTTCAGCCACAAACCGCCAGGCTTTCCGAAGATTCAGCGGCAAAAACCCTCGACTTGGAATTAAACGAAAAAGATAAAGTTTTCCAAGTGACCCGTCAGTTTTGGTTTGATTTGGAAAGAAGTGGCGTGCGGGTACTTGATACTATAAATAACCTGGGCGGAAATGCCACCTTCAAAATTGAGTTGAAATCCGCTTTCCAATTTCCCTGGCAAAACCTTATCGGCACCAACGGTCAAATCCTCCCCGGTTCCTCAAAAGTGGATTTGGGAATGCGTGATTGGGGAGTTACCGCGAAATTCAGCGCGGCAGATGGCAGGCAGGATACCCTGATTCTCGCTCGGGGGGATGGCTGCGAAAACGCTCCAGAGGTCTCGGCCTCATCCAATTCCCGGGAACTAATTTTTACATACAATATTTCCATCCCGGCGGGGCAATCCGTCTCGCTCGTTCACTGGATCGCGCGGCGCAACTTCGCCAATCATGATTTGATTGGCAAAGTCACACAGTCCTTTTACGAACG
>JBGSJM010000460.1:0-5688 GCA_041742015.1 Verrucomicrobiales bacterium
CAAAGATCCCGAGTCCCATTACCTCCCCGGGATGCGGGGGCGGTCCTGGTTGAAATTAAAAAAAGCCGGGGAAACTCTTGATGTCGTGGTGGTCAAAGCCCAGCAGGGCCACGGCAAACGAGCCCAGGTCCTCAGCGACTACACCTTTGCAGTCCGCGATGAAACCACCGGTGAGTTGAAAGTGATCGGCAAAGCCCACTCCGGTCTGACCGATGAAGAGATCGAGGAGCTGACCGAGCATTTCCAAGCTCACACCCTGTCTCTCGATGACAATATTCATATCGTGGAGCCAAACATCGTCCTGGAAGTTGCTTTTGATTCCATCCAGTCGACCAAAAAAAACAGCTCCGGACTGTCGCTTCGTTTCCCGCGAATTAAAGCGATCCGGCGAGAAAAAACCGTGGCAGAGATTGATACCATTTCCCGGGCGCGGGAAATGGCCAGTTTATCGTGATTACGCAAAGGCTGGCTGAAACCCGCCCACCAATGGTTCCATCCGGGTGGCTTTCATAACCGTAAAAAGCGATATCGGATTGGGTTTGTAACAGGCATCAAGATGAAGGGGCTGCTCTCTCAAAACTTCCGCCAACTCCAAATCCGTGCGCCAGCCAAGTCGTTTGGTGATGTGCCCCACCGAATCCACCACCAGGGCGACCAGTGGATTTTCGCTTCGGAAATGATTGATAATCAGAATTCTTCCACCGGGACGGCAGACTCGTACCACTTCGCTCATCATCGCCTGGGGATTGGAAACCACGCTGATGGTGTGAAAAGAGGTCACCACATCGAAACTGGAGTCTTCGAAATCCAGTTTTTCGGCATTCATTGCCTTGAGCGTCACGTGATTCCAGTTTTTCGAGTGCTTGAGCAGATCAGCTTCCGCCAGCATCTCTTCGGATAGATCCACCCCGGTAAAATCGATGTGATGGGGGTAACTTTCCAGAGACATGCCGGTGCCAACGCCCACCTCCAAAACTTTCGCGCCCACCGGAATCTGAAGGGACTCCACCGCCCGCAGCATCCGTTTTTTGGCCACTGCCGGCCAGATCGCCTGATAAGCCGGGACCAGGGATTTGTAAAATGGACTGGCGTGTGGTGCGGGTTGTTTTTTCTGCAAAGTTTTCTCGTTCAATAAATTGTCTTGTTCCATGCGGGAAAGGTGTTTTGTGTTTTGGTTACGGAAGCGCAAGATTTGCGCCGGGGCTCGGGTTTTCGACCCGATTCGTAAGCTTTTTTAAAAATTTCGCGAATGAAATTACCCTGGGTCTGAAAATTGGATGATTTCCTGGTTTTCCTCTTTCCTTTTCACCAGATTTGATTTCAATTTCCCTCCATGGCTACCAAACCTGATCCCGCCACCCTGCCGTGCAGTCCTCTTGACGAGGTTTGCGGTCTGAAATACTTCCCCCGCATGCTCGGGAAAATCCGCCTGCATGCTGCCGGTCAGCTCTGGGAGGACCTGCACGCCAATCTCGGCAAAGGTAGCGACGGAGCTTGCGTGGACTTTTTACATGTGAAATATGACGACCTGTGTGCCCGCGTGATCCAGGGTGGCAGTGATGAGGACATCTTCAACTGGTGCCAGCAAAACGGACGTGATCTCAATGACATGGATAAGCTCGTGTGGAACTACTACACCACCAAACTCGGCTGGAATGACCACATCACCGACATCCTGGCCAAACGAAAAGCTGACGGCGGCCTGGGCGATCGGGACGACATCCAAACCATCGCCCATTACATTGACGTGGATGAAGGGCGTCTGCCGTAAAGCTGGATACCCTTCGATTACTGAGCCAGCCGGAATTGTGGTCTTGAAAATTGCCTGCGATTATTCTATTTTTGGCTTTTAAAATGGATCGCGAAAGTATAATAGGATTGATGCTCGGTAAACCCATGTTTCAAGGGGCGACGCCTGAGGTTTTGGGGGATTTCGTGGATCATGGCGAAGTGGTGAAGATCGAGGAGGGTGTAAATCTCATCGAACAGGGCAAAATTGGTGAGGCGGTCTGGATGCTTTTGGATGGGAAGGTGAGAATCATCGTCAATGGAGTAGTGTCTCACGATCTGGATACGCCAGGGACAATTGTAGGGGAAATCAGCGCAGTTTCACACACGGCAGCGACAGCTACAGTGGTGGCGATGGACGGCCCAGTGTCAGCCTTGCGAATCTCCCACCAGCAATTTCACAAGGCGCTGGCGGTCTCACAGGTGCTGGCCTCTTCGGTGCTGCGGTCTCTGGCCAAGTATTTGTAGGCTTTCCCACCTTCAGAGCTGGATCTCGACGGTGGAAGCCCAGGCGATGTTTTTGAGATACCAGGATATGGTTTGATCGAGGCCCTGCCCCAATCCCACCTTGGGCTCCCAACCTAGCATGGCGCGGGCTTTTTCAATATTGGCGCTGGTGTCCTGCATATCAGCGGGATGGGCTGGTTTCCAGATGATATCCGCTTTTTTCCCGAGACGTTCCTCGATCATGTGAATAAATTGGATCAGGGAGACGGGTTCCTGACCACCGCCGAGGTTGAAAATTTCATAGCCAACCTCCCGGGCACCAAGAATGGTTCCATGGGCGATATCATCAACATAGGTGAAATCGCGCGACTGGGTACCATCGCCATAAACGGTGATGGGGGTGCCTTCCTGGATCCATTTGATAAATCGGAAAGGGGCCATGTCGGGGCGACCCGCCGGGCCATAAACCGTAAAATAGCGAAAGATGGTGACATCGATCCCAAAAAGATGGTGGTAGGTGTAACACATGACCTCGGCAGCTTTTTTTGAAGCGGCGTAGGGTGAGAGGGGCCGATCCACCGGGCGGGTTTCCACAAATGGCATCTCCTGCCCGGCATACAGGGAGGAGGTCGAGGCGAGGACGATCTTTTTGACGCTGAACTCCCGCATCAGCTCCAGGATGTTCAAGCAGCCCTGGGCGTTTGACTGGAGGTAGATGTGAGGGTTTTCAATGGAGTAACGAACTCCGGCTCGGGCTCCCAGGTTAAAGACAACATCGAACTGATGGTTCTTGAAAAGGGGACGGAGTTCGCTCAACTCACCAAGGTCGCCCTGGACAAAGTGGAATCCGGGATATTTGCGAAGGGCGGCGAGACGATGTTCCTTTAACTGAGCATCGTAAGCATCATTCAGGTTGTCAAAGCCAACGACTTCGACGCCCATTTGTAGCAGCTCGATGGCTGTTTGTGAGGCAACAAATCCTGCGGCACCTGTGAGTAACACTCTTTTCATATCCGAACGGGCAATGCATAGCCTACGGAGTCGGACTCGTCACACGGAAATCATTATGATTTTGATTCACTGGCAAACAAAAGAATCACGTTGATGGTGTTAAACAGGGAGTGAATGAGGATGGGGACCCAGAGACAACGACTGGCCTCGTAGGCGAGGGTTAGAATTATGGCAAATCCCCAGAGCGGCAAAAGGGCGGGTAGATTGACATGGACGACGGCAAAGAGGGCGCCGGAAACCAGAGCGCTGAAAAGTGGGCTGGTAAAGCGCTTCAAAACGCCGTAAAAATAGCCCCGAAACAAAGCTTCTTCGACGACGGGCGCGGCGACGCAGGCCAGGATGATTGAAGATACTTTTACAATAAAAGATTTGGCATTTTTTAGATCCTCGACCGGTTTTTGGGCGTTCAGATCGCCGAGTTTTTCGGTAAGAAAGGTGGTGCTAAAAGTCCCCAGACCCCAGTTGCAGACCACCAGGCTGAGAACGGTGCCAACCAGGGCGTAGGCGAGGATTTCCGGCCAGCGCCTTTGCCGGAGCCCGAGCAAATCGGAAAAGGAGCGCTGGGAGACAAGCTGGACCAGCAACATGGTGATGACGCCGATAAACGCAAAGTAAATAAACTGCATCAAGACCATGCTGAGCTGCTGGAGGGTGCTGGTCTCCGCAGGGGTTTCCTTTTCCGCCCCGGGAACGAGGTAGCTGATAATGGGGTTGATGAGGAAAAAAATCAGGGGAAACCAGATCAGGAGGAGATCGATTTTCAAAAACTTGGAACCGATCCCCGTAGCGGTGGCGTCCCGCCGCCGTTCGCCATGCAGGAGAAAGCGATACGTGATCACCCCGATCACCAGAGCAATCAGGGTAATCACCTCAAAATCGAAGAGGATTCGTTTCGCAACCAGTTCGTCCATCCTCCAGTTTAGATTTTTTCTGAAGGAAGGTGCCAAATTTGTTCGGCGTATTCACGAATGGTACGGTCACTGGAAAATTTTCCGACTCTGGCGGTGTTGAGAATGGCACTTTTCGCCCAGCGTGTGCGGTCTTTGAACATCACATCTACGCTGTCCTGGGTTTTGACATACGCCTCGTAGTCCGCGAGGACGAGGAAGGGATCCCCTCCATCCAACAGGCTGTGGCGCAAATTCCCGAACGAGCCGGATGGGGCAAAAAAGTCGGATGTCAACCATTCCAGGGCGTGGCGCAGCTCCTTGTTTTTCTGGAAATATTCCGTGGAGCGGTAGCCTTTTTTAAGGAGGTCGGCAACTTCCTCGACGGTGAGACCAAAGATGAAAATGTTTTCTTCGCCGACTTCTTCGAGGATCTCGACATTGGCACCGTCCAGCGTGCCTATGGTGAGGGCTCCATTAAGTGCCAGTTTCATATTCCCAGTGCCGGAGGCTTCTTTTCCGGCGGTGGAGATTTGTTCGGAAAGATCCGAGGCAGGGATGATCCTTTCCGCCACACTGACCACGTAGTTGGGCAGAAAGGCCACTTTTAATTTTCCCTTGATCCGTGGGTCGTTGTTGACTTTTTCGCCGACGGCATTGATCGCGTGGATGATTTCCTTGGCCAGGGTGTAGCCAGGGGCCGCTTTGGCACCAAAGATAAACACCCTCGGGGCGATATCGAGATCCGGGTCCTCCAGCAGGCGACCGTATTGGGTGACGATGTTTAACAGATTGAGGTGCTGACGCTTGTATTCATGGAGGCGTTTGATCTGGACATCAAAAAGCGCCGCTGGATCAACGGTGATCCCGCAGCGATCAGAAATGATTTTGGCGAGGCGGACCTTGTTGCGGTATTTGATCGCCATAAATTCGTCACTCCAACTGGCATCGTCAGCGAATTTTTCAAGTTCGCGAAGCTTGTCGAGATTCCGGGGCCAGTCGGTGCCGATGCTTTGATCAATCAAAGCCGACAGCTCCGGGTTACAGGTTTTAAGCCAGCGGCGCGGGGTAATTCCGTTGGTTTTGTTCTGGATGCGTCCGGGATAAAGTTCATCGAAGGATTTGAGAAGGTCTTTCTTCAACAGCTCGGTGTGCAGGGCGGCCACTCCATTGGTGGTGTGGCTGCCGACCACGGCCAGATAGGCCATCCGGATCTGCTGGGGCCTGCTCTCCTCAATTAACGAGAGTTCGGCCTTTTTTCTGGCATCACCCGGCCAATGGCCTTCGACATCATTGTCGAGGAACTGTTTGTTGATCTCGAAAATGATCTCGAGATGACGCGGCAGAACCTTGGCGAACAGCGGGACACTCCATTTTTCGAGGGCTTCGGGAAGCAGGGTGTGGTTGGTGTAGGAAAAAGTTTTCTGGCAGATTGCCCAGGCATCATCCCAGGAAAGGTTTTTCTCAGCGGTGAGCAGTCGCAGCAAATCAGCCACCGCGATGGCCGGGTGGGTGTCTTTCAACTGGATGGCAGCCTTGTCTGGGAGACTGGCCC
>JBGSJM010000461.1:0-4649 GCA_041742015.1 Verrucomicrobiales bacterium
ATGGAGGTATGCACTACTCTCGGTGAACTGGGTGAAATTGAAGCCAAAAAGCTAAAGGAAGCCGGGGTCACCGCTTACAATCACAACATCGATACCTCTCCGGAAAATTACGCCAATATTGTCTCGACCCACAGTTTTCAGGATCGTCTCAACACGGTTCGCCACGTTCAAAATGCCGGAATGGCGGTTTGCTGCGGGGGAATTTTGGGACTGGGTGAAACGGTGGATGACCGACTCAAAATGTTGGAGGTGATCAGTGAATTTAACCCACAGCCTGAGAGTGTGCCGATCAACTCGCTGGTCCCCATCCCTGGTACGCCGCTGGCGGAATCCACCGGGGTTGATAATTTCGAGGTGATCAGGACCATCGCCCTGGCCCGAATCGCCGTGCCCGGGGCCAAGGTCAGGCTTTCTGCAGGAAGGACCCGTATGTCGGATGAAATGCAGGCACTTTGCTTTTTCGCCGGGGCCAATTCCATTTTCTACGGTGACAAGCTTCTGACCACGGACAATCCCCAGTCCCAGGCTGATCTGGCTCTGATGAGCAAACTCGGACTCCAGGCCCAGAAGCCCAATCCCGCTCAGCAGCCCCCTGCAGTCACGGCGGGGCGCCCATTGGAGCCAGCCTTGGTGGAGTGACGGGGTGATGGAGAGATGCACATCTGACCAAAGCAAACACCTCAACACTCCATCCAGGTATAGCAGTGGGGGGGATTATTGGGTGGAGACGACCGTGGGGTGTACCGGGATTCCCGGGGCTGGAACTTTTTCTCCCTTGGCGTTGATCACCTTTCGTTGCATTTTGACATACGTGAGGAGTTCGTCCTTGGTCAAAATTCCGTCTTTGTTCAAGTCGGTGTTGGGTGATTCCTGTAGAAAAATCGCCAAATACACCCGGCTGGTCAGATTCTTGAATGAGCCTTTGGCACCGGGAGGTTTGGCCTTGTCCGAGGTGGCACCGTCTTTGATCTTGGCATCAAGATAATCGTGCATTTCATCAACGGTGAGAACTTTGTCGCCGTTTAGATCGGATTTATCAAAACGCTCATAGAAACCTTTGAGGCGATCACCCCCATTGGCTGAAGTCACTTCCTCATCGGCGTGACAAAAGACAGATCCCAGGAGGCATGGGACAATAAAAAGAAGTTTATGTTTCATGTTATTGATAATTTACTGCCAAACTATTAAGTAGACAAGGGCTCGGGCAAATATAGTGAAATTTCACTATTGTATTAATGTTTGGATCGTTTTCGCCGTGGCCGGATAAAAGCCAGTTGCTTTCGCCTTGGGCTACCGCCTAAACTAGATCCATGCGAATCGCGATCTATTTGTGCCTCTTGCTCCTGCCTTGCGGATTATCCAGCGTCTCTGCCCAAACCCAGCCCATCTTTGATGGGAAAAGCTTCGCGGGCTGGGAGGGGGACATCACCAGCGTGTGGCGAATCGAAGATGGTGCCCTCACCGCAGGTTCGCTGGAGAACAAGCAGAAAGACAACAATTTCCTCGCCACCGTAAAGACCTATCGCGATTTCGACCTGACTCTGAAGTGGCGGCTGGAAGGCACCGAGGGGTTTGTGAACGGTGGCGTACAGTTCCGGTCCAGTCGCGTCCCCAACCACCACGAAGTTAGCGGCTACCAGGCCGATCTGGGCAAAGGTTATGACGGAGCCCTCTACGACGAAAGCCGTCGCAATAAAATGCTGGCTCAACCCAGTAAAGAAGTGCTCGAAAAAGCCATGAAAAAACCCGGGGAATGGAACGATTATCGCATCCGAGCCGTGGGAACTCATATTCAGATCTGGCTCAATGGCGTCCAGACCGTGGATTATCACGAAACGGAGCCGGGGATCGCTCAAAGTGGCATCATCGCCGTCCAGATTCACGGAAATGCCACCAGCGTAGTCCAATACAAAGATCTCCAGATCGAGGAAATTCCAGCACCCGCAGCAGCGGCCCCGAGCCTCGTTCAACCCAATGACACAATTGCCCTGGTTGGTGGTTCCAATATCGAGCGAACTCGTTTCCATGGATTTCTGCAATCCCATCTCATCACCGCCCAACCGGCCGGAAAGGTTTTGGTTCGCAATTTCGGTTGGGAGGGAGACACCGTGTTTGAACCGTGGCGCGGCGAGAACTGGCGGCAACAACGCGACTGGCGGACGCAGCTCTCCGCTGTAGGCGCAACCATGGTCATCGCCCAGTTTGGCCAGATGGAGGCGATGCAGGGAAAACAGCGGCTGACCGATTTTGTCAAATCCTACGAAAATCTGGTCGCTGAATTCGCAGATGGCGGTCGCCGGGTTGTGCTGGTTTCTCCGCAGCCTTTTGAAAAACACTCCAGCTTCAGTCATGGTCCCGATCTTTCCATCCACAATGTCAATGTCGTCACCTACGCGAATGCCATCCGCGAACTCGCGGCGAGGAAGAATCTGCCCTTTATCGATCTGAGTCTTCTCGCCTCTGGGGATGAACCGCTCACTGATAATGGCTTTCAGCTCAACGAACAGGGCCACCGCATCGTCGCCGGACACATTGCCAAAGCGCTTGGCATCACTCCCCGGCCGGAATCTGAAACCGTTGCGGTGCGCCAGGCGATCATCGATCTGGAGCGACTCTGGTTCGACTACTGGCGCCCGATGAACTGGGCCTTTCTCGAAGGTGACCGCACGACCCAGCCCTATTCTAAAGACTGGAAGGACAACAACAAACGGATTTTCCCACTGGAAATGGAGGATTTTCGACCTGTCCTCAAACAGGCTGAGGAAAATATTCGCGCCGCATTGACCGGTCAGCCGACCACGCCGATCGGGATTCGCTCATCCATCCCGGTGGAGCCGCCCTCTCTCAAACCGCTGTCGCCGGAGGAGGAACTCGCCTCTTTCAAAATCATGGAGGGATTCGCCGTTAATCTCTTCGCCAGCGAGGCCGACGGCGTGATCAACCCCATCCAAATGCGGTGGGACGAGCGAGGCCGGCTCTGGGTGGCATGTGCCTTGAGCTACCCACAGATCAAACCGGGCGAAAAAGCCAACGACTATGTACTCGTCTGCGAAGACACTGATCACGACGGGCGGGCGGACAAGTTTCACAAATTCGTCGAAGGCCTTTTTATGCCCTGCGGGCTGGAACTCGGCGACGGTGGCCTCTACGTCGCACAGGGCACCGAATTACTTCATTTCCGCGATACTGATGCCGACGGACGGGCCGACACCAGCCGCATCGTGCTGGGAGGCTTTGGCACCGCCGATTCCCACCAAATGATCAATGGACTAAATTGGGGGTTTGGCGGCGAGTTGTGGTTTACTCAGGGCCACCACATCTATTCGCGGGTCGAAACTCCTTTCGGCGTTGAGACCCTGAACCGCGCCGGGGTGTGGCGACTTCGCCCCCGCACCGGTCATCTCGATCCCTTTTTTCAATTTTCCTCGGCTGGGGCAAATTGCTGGGGTGTGTTCACGTCCGAATACGGGCAGCCGTTTCACAAAAGCGGAGCCAATATCGGGGTCTGGTACAGCACCCCTGGACTTGTGCCATCCAGCCTCGCCGTCAACGCCCAGGCCATGAATATTTGTGTGGCTCCGATCAAGCAGGTCGGTATGGAATTTCTTCACAGCAGCCATTTCCCGAAAGAAATGCAGGGCTGGGTCGTCATCGGCGGTTACTACGCCAACCTGCTGGAATGGCACGAACTTAGGATTGAAGATGGCATCTACCATTCGACCCAGTTGCCCAACATCATTGAAACGAAAAACAATGTTTTTCGACCCGTCGATATCCGGATGGGCCCTGATGGAGCTATTTATGTCGCTGATTGGTATAATCCGATCATCGGGCATTACCAGGCCAGCTATCGCCATCCCGACCGCGACAAAGAGCACGGGAGAATCTGGCGCGTTACCTGGAAAGGGGGCTCCCCGGTTCAGCCTGTCAATCTGGCAGATGCGACCATCCCGCAACTGCTCGACCAACTCGATTCCCCCGAGCGCTGGGCCTGGTACCAGGCCAAATGTCTCCTTTTCGAGCGGAACCCTGCCGACCTCCTCCCTGCACTGGACACTTGGCTGGCCCAACAGAAAGAAAACGAGTATCGGCGTCTGCAAGCCCTCTCGCTTTACGAAGCCCACGAGAGCCCCCGGCCCGAATTGCTGAAGGAACTGCTCCGTTCCAGCGACGCCAGGGTCCGGGCTTACGCCACCCGGACTTTCAGCACCTGGGCCCGGGAAAACCGCCTGCCAGGAGCCCTGGATCTGCTCGCCACCCAAATCTCCGATCCCGATGCCACGGTCCGGCTTGAGGCCATCGTCGCCGCCGCTTATCTTACAGATCCCCGGGCCGCCACGGTGGCCGCCAGCGCTCTCGACCACGAGTTTAACGCCTACCATCTTCATGCTCTCACCAAAACTCTTCACGTCACCAACCCGCGCTGGGCACCGCTTCTGAAAGAGGGCAAACTTGAATTTCAGAAAGACGAGCACCTGATTTTCGCACTTCAGAACGGGTGGGTGGAAAACAATAGCGAAGACTTGAAAAACCTCTCGGGTGGTGCCGTCACCTACAAGCCGCTGGCCAATGCATCGGCTGCCGCCATCATGCACCGCCAGATTTAAAAGCATCAGGGCACCCCCGATCAGCAGTCCAGGTGGCTTGTC
>JBGSJM010000462.1:0-4226 GCA_041742015.1 Verrucomicrobiales bacterium
TACTACGTCGGCCTCCGGAGCCGAAGATCCAGGTTCGATTCCTGGTGGGTGTACTTTTTTCATGGTCCGGTCTGTTCAATCCCTTAAAAATCGGGCTTTGCAGGTGCCTCTTTTCTGGCTGGCAATGGCAGCAGTTCTGGGCATTTTTGCCGTGGATCTGGATTGGCGGTGGTCTCTTGGTCTGATCCCTCTGGCAGCTTTATTTATCCGGAAAAAAGCCGCTGCGCTGATTTTGCTTGTTGGGTTGCTGGTTGCGGGAGTGGGATTCGGGGTGATTCACCAACAGCGGATTTCCAGGATCAAAGCCTTTCCGCTACTTTCCACGATTGAGACTCTGGAAACGCTTTCTGTGTCCGGTCGGGGTTGGGTCGTTAGTGATACACCTCTTCAAACTGGGCAAGCTGTCCGGGTGATTTTGGAATTGGATGAGTTGGATTTCAGGGGCACCAAAGTGCGGTTACCCAATCGGGACCATGTGGTGGCTTTGATTGATCATCCTCTTTCTGCAAATCTCGTATATGGGGCGGAAATCGAGTTTACCGGTGAACTCAAAAAGATCGGGAAAGCCCAATCACCCGGTGCCTTTGATCCTTCGATTTACTTTTATCGCAGTGCCAATGCTCTGGCAGAAATTGACATTGATGTCGCCGACCGATTAGACATTACCAATCGCCACCGTGGCAGCATGCTGAGAAAAGCTGCTATTTCTTCAAGGCAATGGATGGAAGTTGCTTTGAGTCAGGGCATCCCGGAGAGTCAAAGTGAGATAAACGGGATCATCCTCGCAATGGCTTTGGGAGCACGCGAAAAGTCTCCAGATGATGTGGAAGATTTTTTTAGACTTTCTGGAACGATGCACATCTTTGCTGTGTCCGGTCTCCACGTCGGGGTGGTGGCGGGGATGTTTTGGTTTTTGCTTAAATGGCTTGGAGTGACGCGCCGATCATCGGTTTTTATCATCATTCCCGCAGTTCTGTTTTACGCCCTACTCACCGGGCTGAGTCCCTCCTCCTTCAGGGCGGCGGTGATGTTGGCGGCCTGCCTCGCGGGCTTTGCGTTAAAACAAAAAACATCGTCTTTGAATGGAATAGGGTTCGCGGCGCTGCTCCTTCTGGCCGTGGATACTCAGCCTTTGTTTCTTCCAGGCTTTCAGCTCAGTTTTTGCGTGGTTCTGGCCTTGAGTTTGATGGGGGTTTTCCTTTCCAAACGAATTCATCATCCTTTTCGAATTGATGAGTTCATCCCCAAACGACGAATTCCCACCTGGCGGCTGCGGATTGACCTGGTTGTTAAGATGCTGGCGGCGGGCATCGCGATTTCTTTGGCATCCTGGCTGGGCTCCCTTGGTCTGATGAGTTCACACTTTCATGGGATCTCCATCGTCGCGATCGTTGCCAATATCTTCATGGTTCCCTTGGCCAGTGCCATCGTGGTCATCGCGGGAATTTCGGTTTTTTTTTACGGAGTGAAACTTGGTATTGTTTCGGCAGTTATTAACTTTTTGAATGTTAAGTTGGCGGCCTTGTTGGTGTTTCTGGCCCAGGTCTTTGCAGGTTGGCCCGGAGCGCATCTTCACACTGGCGGCAGATCAATCGATATTACACCGGACACCGTTCTCCTTGATGTCATGGGCATTCGCGGCGGAGGTGCCGTCCTCGCCACTTCGCAATCCGGGAATTGGATGATCGATTGCGGTGGTAATTTCACCTTTCGACAGCAGGTGCTTCCGTTGCTCAGGGAACGAGGAATCAATCGACTCGATTGTTTGGTGTTAACCCACGGCGACTCGGGCCATATTGGTGCCGCTCCTTACTTGTTGAATTATCTCACTCCGAAGTGGGTGATCGAGTCTAACTTGGACAATCGGGCGAGAATTTATCCTGAGATTCGACAAATTGTTGAAAATCAGCGCATCAATCGAATGCAGATTGAAGCCGGACAAAAATTGCGGTGGGGGGACGAGAGTGTTTGGGAAGTGCTCTATCCCGGGGCAAACGATCCACCCACGGGAGTGGCTGATGATGGCTGTCTGGTGCTCCGGCTAAAAACTGGTCCTTGGAAAATATTGTTTACCAGTGACTGCGGATTTCTGATTGAGCAGCGAATCATCGAAGAAAATTGGAGTCTCAATTCGGATATCTGGATCCGCGGTCAGCACTCCGAGACCCATTCGGGAACTCGTGAGTTTCTTGAGAAAATTAATCCGAAAATCATCATCTCATCACATTCCCGCTTCCCACCGCATGAGAAACTGGCTGACGAATGGATCAGCCATGTCGGGAAAACTGGTATCCAGCTCATCAAACTGGATGAGGTTGGAACCGTCAATCTTCAAATCACCAATCAAAAAATTGTCGTAAAGCCTTTCCTGTCCGGGCAAAGATTCGAACTACAACGCTAAATCTCCCACTATTCTAATCATTTGCGAAATAGTAGGACCGCCGTGTTTCGGTCCCATCAGCCCAGCGAATCGTGATTTTGGCCGGTCCTTGTGGATCGGCCGGAGCCCCAAAAAACAGGTCGGAAGAAGACTGGCTGAGGTAGCCACCCCCAGCGTAATATTCCGCTGTCTGGGTGGGAAAACCGGGGATCGCCACCGCTACCCTCGCTCCTGGAACCGATTTGCCAGTAAAATCAAGCTGGACTTTGAGGGGCTGAAAGCGGTTCCGGGTTTCATAGTTCACAAAAACAGCGGGATCTCCATTGTTGATCGCGCAGATCAAATCTGCGCGATGATCTGCGTTTAGATCGGTGACCACGACCCCTCGACCATTGCCGAAAATTACCAGTCCACTTTCATCCGGAGGCATCGGCACAAAAAGGTTGGCCGGATTTCCGGTGCCCAGAAAAAGATGGGAAACGGCATTGCTAGCCGGGTCGGGATTTTCGACCGAGGGAGAGCTTTCATTCTGGAGGACAAAGGCATCGCAGAATCCATCGAAATTAAAATCCGTCAGCACAATACCGTAGGCAGGGGCAATCTGCGCGCCTGTGGGAAGAGGCTGAAAGACAAATTGAGCGTTCCCCTGATTGATCAGAACCCCGGTGCGCAGCTCATTCACCGCGGCGAGTGGTTTGGAGAATTTGAAAAGTTCCTTTGAGGCTGCCGCAAATCCCGCTGGGGCAGGCACCTTTTTGAGGACGGATGGGAGCGACGCCCACCGCGACCACGACTCGGTGGGCAGGATTTGGCCATTTTCCTCACGCGCAAAAACAACAGCCGGAGCTGGGGCATCTGGGAAACTGGTCAGATAAACCTGGCTGGGGGCGTTCGCCTGATTGGTCCCGATATTGGAAAGCAGATAGTCGATATCTCCATCGTTATCGAGGTCTCTTCCGGTGATGGCGTTCCAACGTCCCGATAGCTGGGCCAGGCTCGCATTTTGGGTGGCGTTGATGAGTTTTCCCTGATTGTTGAGCCAGAGTTGCGGAGTTCCCCAATCGTGAGTCACCATAAGATCAAGCCAGCCGTCCGAATTGGCGTCGGTCCAAATTGCACTGGTCACCATGCCCGATCGGGAGAGCCCGGGGGCCGTTGTTTCAGCGGCATCGAGAAATTTGGCTTTTCCCTGATTTTGAAGCAGGTGATTCTGACCCGGGGAGGGGTATTCCCCCAATTTCATTCGGGAGCCGACAAAGAGATCGACATCGCCATCCCGATCAAAGTCAGCCGCCGCCACTGCGCTGGTAAATTCTTTGATTGGCGGGAGATGACCTTTCGGAGCTAGTGCGTATTGGCCTTTGCCCAGGTTAAGGCAGAGGCGATCCCAGAGGATATAGTCCGTTTTCCCGTATTCGATGCCGCCGTCCCCGAGAAATAAATCCAGATCACCGTCCCCATCAGCATCAAAAAACACGGGTTGAGTTTCTTCCGTAATTTTAGCCAGGGAAAAGGGCTGTTCCTGGCGCATCAGGGCTGCGGTGGGGGATAACATCCGCCCCCGGATCTCGGTTGACCCTGGAATATAAACTTCGGCCAGGCCATCCTCATCCAGGTCGGAGGCTGCCAAACCAGGTCCCACCATCGTTAGAGATTCCGGGAGCATGGGTTGAAACTGGCTGGCTGAGAAAGGCAGCTCGCCGAAACCGAGTTTTTTCATCGAGCCTATCCCTCGGAAAAGAGGTAGTTTCCGCACCTTGACCACCGGTGCATTGAAGGTTTTACCCTCCTTGACGGTATATTGAAAGCCCGGTAGCAGATTCTCAAAAGTTCCAACGACCTGACT
>JBGSJM010000463.1:0-2016 GCA_041742015.1 Verrucomicrobiales bacterium
CGCGATCATTCTCGAACCCTACCCCGCCAACGCCGGTCTCGTTTTCCCCAAGCCTGGCTACCTCGAGTTTCTTCGGCAAATCACCCAAAAGTACGGGGCCCTCCTAATTTTTGACGAGGTAATGACAGGATTTCGGGTCGCAAAAGGCGGGGTTCAGGAACTCGTCGGGATTACCCCCGATCTGACTGCGATGGGCAAGGTGATCGGTGGAGGACTTCCTGTAGGAGCATTTGGCGGAAGGGCGGATATCATGGATTACCTCGCTCCAAATGGCCCTGTCTATCAGGCGGGGACTCTCTCTGGAAATCCTTTGGCACTTTCCGCCGGCCTCGCCCAACTCAGGCAGATGGAGGAAAAAAACGGATGGGCCAGGCTGGAAGAAATCGGCCAGTCCTTTGAAGTTGGGGTTCGGGATTGCCTCAACAAGATAGGCAAGAACCTCACTTTCCACCGGATCGGCTCCATGTTCTGTCTTTATTTTAGAGAGGGAGAGATCTGGAATGTCGATGATGTCAAAAAATGTGACTTTAAGGCTTTTACCAAATTTTTCTGGGCAACCCTTGATGCTGGAGTCTATTTTGCACCTTCTCAATATGAAACTGGTTTTATCTCCCTGGCCCATACCGAGGATGACATGGAAAAAACCGTAAAAGCTGCCGAAATCGGCCTCAAAGCTGCATTTTCATGAGCAGCTAAGGAGAAATCTGATTGGATTTACAGGATTTATCGTTTACTTTCAACTTCTTGTTTTAACACATTTGTTTTCTATCTTCAGCGGTTGAATAGAAATAAGATTCAAACCCTGCTGTAAATCCGTTTTTAATGAGCGACAACAAAAATGCGCCCCTAGAGTTCTCCGCTTTTGACTTGATGCCTGCCTGGGCACAGGAAACCAGCGAAGCCAAGCCTGCTGCCCAAAAATTCAAAGACCAATGGGAAGGTGATGACCGAGGACCAAAAGGGCGTCGGGGTGATGGCGGCAATTTTGAAAGACGGGGAGTCCCCCGCGGAAATGACCGTCGTCAGGGCGGAGATGATCGCAGAGGTGGGGGTGGTGGATACCGGAACGACCGTGGTGGCGGTGGCGATCGCCGGGACGGTGGTGACCGCAGAGGAAGCTTCGAAAACAGAGGTGGTGGCGACCGTCGAGACGGGGGAGACCGTGGTGCCAGAGGTGGGAATTTCCGGGGCGGAGACCGCCGGGGCAATTTCAACCAATATCAAGATGAGAAATTTGAAATCAAGGGACTCAAGTTGGTTTTCGAGCCTACACCTGAAGCGGTCAAGTCACTCACCAAACACATTCAGGAGTCGGTCAAGGCCTATCCAGTTGCCGATTTGGCCAAAATGGTAATCAATTCGAGGGAGCGATTTCACATCCGGTTGACCGCCGATAAAACCGGCCCAACCCTTTATCAAAGCAAGGGAAATAGCTGTGCCTGGTTGTCGAGAGACGAGGCGATTACCAGCTTTGTCAGATCCCCAAATCAGCTCAGCAAATATTATGTGGTTGAGGAAGTGAATTTGGACCCGCCCAAGGGTAACTTTGGAACGATTGCCGTTTGTGGATTTAGTGGCGAGGTGCTCGGCCCGCCAAATCATCACAGCTACCAGGGAAACGTCGCCAGACTTCACCGGGAACGTTTTTCCGACATGACATTGGAGCGATACAAATCCCGAATCCAGATGGAGACAGGTGAGGAAATCATCGCCAAGTGGCACGAAAAAGTCAGCAAAGCCTTTCATTATCGGCTAGTTGCGGACATGCCAAAACCGGTAGCTCCTCCAGAGGCTAAAGAAGTCACATCAACCGGAGAAGCAGAAACTGGATCAGCGGAAGCTGAAACAGATCACCAAGAAACCGAAGCAACCACTGAATCAGAAGCAGTTGAGGAAGAAGCTCCCGCAGCCGAGTCTGAACTTGCCGAACCCGCAGCAACTCCTACCCAGCCTGAAGGTATCGTCCTAAAAAGCATCGAAGAATTGGTACGACACTTCCGGCAGAACTACGCTGCC
>JBGSJM010000464.1:0-4223 GCA_041742015.1 Verrucomicrobiales bacterium
TCAAAGAGGTGAAATCCAGAGTGTCATTATGTTTAATAAGAGTTGGGATAAATCCTTGTCGGTTGGGGCAACTGGCTGCTACTTTGTATTTCTAATTGGAATTATCTGGTTCAATTTGAAAAACTAATATGCAATCAATGAGCGGAAATTCCAAATCCACCCCATCCAGAGCCCGCCAGGTCGTGCTTTGGTTTGCGGTCACCCTGGCGATTATCACCTATGTTGATCGCGTTTGCATTTCTCAGGCTGCTCCAGCGATGCAGGCGGAGTTGGGACTTTCCAAAATCCAGATGGGCATGGCCTTCACCGCCTTTGGCTGGGCCTACGCCTTGTTTGAAATCCCCGGCGGCTGGCTCGGGGATCGCATCGGGCCGCGCAAGGTGTTGATGCGGGTCGTCAGCATGTGGTCGCTCTTCACAATTGCAACGGGCTGGGCCTGGAATCTGGTGTCGCTGGTGGTTTGCCGGTTTTTGTTTGGCGTGGGAGAGGCGGGTTGTTTTCCCAACATCACCAAGGCTTTTACACTCTGGTTTCCGGTATCCGAGCGGGTCAAAGCGCAGGGGATTCTGTGGCTCAGCGCCCGCTGGGGAGGTGCCTTTACTCCGCTGATTGTCGGCTGGATGCTGGCGAGCGGCGGTGAAGGGAAAATGGGGCTCGGCTTGCATTATCGCTGGGTGTTCCTCATCTTCGGACTGCTGGGCATCGTTTGGGCGATTTCGTTCTTCCGCTGGTTTCGCGATCATCCCCGCGATCACCCCGCAGTCAATGAGGCCGAGCTGGCTCAAATTGGCGAGACTGGGTCTACCGGAAATCACGCCATGCCCTGGGGGCGGTTGGTCGCCTCCCGCACCGTGTGGATGCTCTGGGCCCAATACTTCTTTATGTCCTACGCCTGGTATTTTTATATCACCTGGTTTCCGACTTATCTGAAAGAGCATTTCCCCGGCATGGGCGACATGCAGCGCTCCCTGCTGGCCTGTGTGCCTTTGTTTTTTGGTGGATTGGGTTCGCTGATCAGCGGGCTGTGCTCCGCAGCACTGGATCGCCGGTTCGGTAGCATTGCCCGGACCCGGCGCTTTCTCGGGGTGGCTGGCATGGGGCTCGCCGGGGTGATGTTATTGATCTCAATGCAAATCGAGGCACCAGTTCTCTCCGTATTGGCGATCGGGATGGCATCACTATTCAACGATCTCGCCATGCCTGCTGCCTGGGGGGCCTGCATGGATGTGGGTGGCCGCTACACCGGCGCCCTTTCCGGCAGTATGAATATGATGGGCAATGCCGGCGGAGCCATTGCGCCGATGGTGGTACCACTGGTGCTCGCAGCTACAGACAATAATTGGAGCATAAACATGGGCCTCTTTGCCCTCAGCTACTTTCTTGGCGCGGTCTGCTGGTGTTTTATCAACTCCGAGGATCGGCTCCACGAATAGGTTTCACGTTTATGAAACATCTCCTTATCTTTATCCTGTTTCTGCTGCCGGCACATGCCCTGGACCGTCCGAAGCTACAAATCATCAATGCGTCGCCAAATGCAGTGGAGGTGTTCTGGCTGGCACCCAATGGGGAACGGGTCGCAAATGGGAAAATCGCGCCGACCCAGCATCTGATTATCGGCACGTCGCTGGGGCATCAGTTTGTGATCGTGGATGGGGACCAGGAGACCAAAGTGGTGAGTCAGGCGCGGGTCCAGGGCTTTCGCTATGATCCGGCGGCGAAAGATGGGGTGCCGACATTTTACACCCAGCGGGCGAGTGCGGGTGGTTTTCCCATCGTGGCTTCGGCGAAGGTAAACCCGTTTGCGGTGAAAGAGGCGGTTTATCTCGTGGATCTGATGTTGTCGAAAAGGCCTGACGTGCGGGAGGCGATGACGGTGAGTGGGGCGCGGCTCTGCATCCTGGCGCACAATGAGTTTACCATGGATCAGCCCGAGTTTGCCCATCTCGGGCCGGTGGAGGGCTACGAGGCGCTGACACCGAGGGAGTATTGGGATGCGCGGGCTCGCGGTCTGGGCGGCAGCAGGGAGGATCCCTTCTGCTCCTGCGCGGAGGAAAACCTGCTGGCTTACGATGGCGATCCGTATGACACGGAGAACATCCTCATCCACGAATTCGCCCATAATATCCACCTGCGCGGGCTGACAAATGTCGACCCCACTTTCGACACGCGATTACGGGCGGCTTTTGATGCGGCGACAAAAGCTGGTTTGTGGAAGGGGGCTTACGCCTCGTCGAATCATCAGGAATACTGGGCCGAGGGTGTGCAGAGTTGGTTCGACAACAATCGCGAAAACGACACCCAGCACAATCACGTCAACACCCGTGCCGAACTGCTTACCTACGACCCGGGGCTGGCTGCGCTGTGTGGCGAGGTCTTCGGCGAAACTGAAATAAAATACACCAAGCCACAAACCCGGCTCACCGGCCACCTCGCGGGCTACGATCCGTCGCAGGCACCGAAATTTGTCTGGCCGGAGCGGCTCATGAAGGCTCGCGGCCTCATCAAGGGGCAGCAGGTCAAGCAATATCAGGAGGCCACCGGCGTAAAGTCGCATGATGATCGACTCATCGCCGGCTGGCAGGTCCATGTGAGCACAAAACTCATCGCGCAGGACGCGGTGGCCGTCGAAAAAGCGATGCAACTGCTGCGGGCTCAGCTCGATGAAATCGTTCGGGTCGTGCCAGCGGCTGCGGTGGCTGAAATGCGCAAAGTGCCACTCTGGGTTAATCCCCAATATCCTCTCACCGGGCCGCGTGCGGAGTATCACCCTGGGGCGGGCTGGTTGCGCGAAAATGGCCGCGACCCGGTGATGGAGAAGGCGATCGAGTTCACCAATGTCCGCATTTTTGAAGAGGAAATGCGGCGCATGCCAAATTTTGCCCTGCATGAACTGGCCCATGCCTTTCATGATCGCGTACTGGGTTTTGAAAATGCGGAGATCGCGGCGGTTTACGAGAAAGCGAAGGCCGCGGGCAAATACAACAGCGTGCAGCGCCAGGACAGTGAGGGCAAAAAAACTTTGGACAAAGCTTACGCGATGACCAATGCCAAGGAATACTTCGCGGAGTGTACCGAGGCGTTTTTTTCACGAAACGACTTTTTTCCCTTTACCCGGGAGGAGCTAAAAGCGCATGATCCCGAGGTATTTGCTCTGTTACAGAAGCTTTGGGGAGAAAACTAATCCGGATTACTCATACACTTTCCCCTGCAGACAACGCGCAGCCCCGTAGCGGTGGCGTCCCGCCGCCGATGCGAAAAAAACGGCGGCTGGAAGCCACTGCTACATATCGACGTGGAAATTGGATAAAAGACATGTCTTTTCACTATGTTTGATTTTGGATAGTGAAAATTGCTCACCAAGGCGTTTTTTTCCGTAGCGGTGGCTTCTAGCCGCCGATTTTCCGCCCTGTTGAGAAACGGCGGCGGGACGCCACCGCTACAGATAAAAGCACCGGCGGCGGAACGCCACCGCTACGAAAAGAGAGAGCTTTCATCTCACGATCTCGTAGCATACCTCGCCGCTCATTCGAAAATCGCCATCCCGCAGACCCGCTTTTGTCGGGTTATTTCGGATATACTTTTGGAAAGCTCCCAACTGCCCGGCGTCGCGGACGATATGATCATAACTTTCCCTTTGCCAGAGAGGGCCCTCATTTCCAGTTCTTTCATTAATCCGCTTCGAGGTATAGCTCTTCACCGCTTGAAGAATTTCTTCCAACTCATACCCGGACATTGGGGTCAGCAAAACGTGCACATGGTTCGGCATCACGACATAGTCGCCGGTCCACACTCGGGTTCCGTGGTAAAAGGACAAAGCATCCGCGACCAGGCCTGAAATTGACGGCTCTCTCAATACACATGAGCCCGCCCCAAGATCGAGCGCTTTATTCAGGCGATCACCCACCTGTTTTTCGAATTCTCTTTGCTCGGATTTTGGCAGCCGGGCGAGTGATTCTCTCCATGTCTCCAGCCCGGGGTCAATCCCCCGGCACCGCAGCCAGGATTCCCGTTCCTCCTGCAACTCGACGAGAACAGATTGAGGCAATGAATCCGCCAGGCGGAAAGTCACAAAATAGGTGCAGCCATCCTGCCGCCAATGGGGCAGATCCCCGTGCTGGTAGATGCGCACTTCACCGAATTCGTTAAAAGGAAAAAATGGAATTAGAGTGTCCATACCAGGCTATCTTCCCGACGTAGCGGTGGCGTCCCGCCGCCGATTTTTG
>JBGSJM010000465.1:0-15147 GCA_041742015.1 Verrucomicrobiales bacterium
TTGCGGGCGGCTTTTGAAAACGCTTTGGCGAGATCTCCAGACTGCTCTCCGATTGCGACCCGGTCAACCAGGGCGGCTGGGAAATCGGTGCGTTTGTCCAAAGTCCTGGAAAGAGAATTCCCCTCGGTCACGTCGTTAATAACGATTTCAAATTGTTTACGGAGATAGTGGTTTGGAGTGGCGCGCTCAATTAGTTTCAGCGCGTTCATGAGGGGGACTCCGTTGTTGACCAAATTGGCCATGGAGTGGGAGAATTGAGCGTAAAACCTCCCCGCGATGACCGGTCCGAAGGCAGGGAGACGGAGCTTGGATTTGTCCCACCAGAACCGCCCGGATTTAGTGGCGATGAATCCTTTAAACAAAAGGAATGCCAGAGTTATGACTGAAAGTATGAGCCACCACCAGGCATGGATAAAGTCGGTAAAGGCGATGAGCAACTCCGTGACTAGTGGTAATTCCTGGCCCGATTTCTTCATGAGTTTTGTTAGCATCGGCATCAGCACCGTGCTGAAAACCACCAACAAAATGATACAAAATCCCAACACCACAGTGGGATAGATCATCGCAGAGACGGTTCGCTTTTGAAGATTGTGCAGTTGCCGGATGTTGGCAGCAAGTCGGGTCAGAATAGCGGAGAGCGATCCACTGGCTTCCCCAGCGGAGACGAGGTTGCGATACAATTCATCAAATGATGGCGAGGCCTTTTTGAGTGCCTGGGAAAAGCGGGCACCTTCTCGGATTTCATCCCGCAGAATTCCGGCGACGGCTTTGATGCCTTTGTGCTGTTGGCGATCATGGAGAATTCGAAGGGCCTGTTCGAGCTGCAGACCAGCGTCAAGCAGGTCGGCCAACTCTTCAGTGAAGGTAATTAGGGCTGTCCGGGCTAAGGCGACAGGGCCACTGGGAGCCAAATTTCTCTTTTTTTTCGCTTGGGCGGATTGATCAATGATCGTCTCCACTACGACTGGTGACAGCGATTTGGCTTCCAGTTCCCGGTAGGCTTCCGCCTTGTTTCGGCAGTCAAGCGCTCCGGAAACCTTGTTCCCTGAAGAATCGACAGCAGTGTAGGAGAATGCGGGCATTGATTAACGAAAAAGGCAAAATCTGATTATTTAAACCCATCCCACCGAGAATGTTTTATACTTTTTTGCTGACTCGCGTGAGTTTTAAACTCAGATCAATAATCGACATACTGCCAAATTCTGGCTCCGCCGTTAGAATAGATGTCTTTGTACATCGTGATTGTCATCGTGCGAGTATGTTTGGTGCCATCCGCTCCGTAGCAGGCAACCTGCTGATGTCGCTGGCAGACAATTTCGGTTCGGACTTTCACAACAGGAGCGCAAGTGTTGTGTCGGAATGTATTCTGATGAATAGTGCAGACCGTAGCTTCGGGTCCCCGGTAAGCAAAACGGTTGGGCGCGGCGTTGTATCGGCGCACATCCTCACAGTGCCGATAAGGGGAGGAAGGGATCTCGCAATATCGCGCTACAGGTGTTGCCTCGGCGTATTGTAGAATTTGAGCCCTGGCGAGATCTGTGCTTAAGACAATCCCCGCGATGATAAGGAAAAGGAAAAGTTTGTTCATTAAATAAATTCTAATTTTTTTGTAAAGCCACGGCAATGGCTTGAATCAGCTTTTTACCGAGATCGGCCGAGTTTCCAGTGTGGATCCAAGCAATTTTACCATCTTTGCCGATTACCACGGTGTGTGGAATTTCTTTAACCTCGTAGTCTCGGGCCACATTAAGTTGGAAATCAAGGCCCACAACTGTCTGAGCCCAGTCTCTGGTTTCGAGGAATTCACTGATAATTGGAGAAGTTTCAGCTTGATTAACGGCGCAGAAATCAATTTTTCCGTCAAATGCTCTTACGGCATTGAAGACTTCCGGCATCGCCCGGATACAGGGTCCGCACCAAGTCGCCCAAAAATCCAGAACCACGACTCGACCTTTGCGATTGCTGAGTTTGAAATCCCCACCATTGAGCAGCGGAAGTGTAAAGTTGGGAGCTTCTTTGCCGATCATGGGTGATGCTTCCGATCCATCACCTTTTGGGATGGCGGGGTCCGGGGTATTGCGAATGGACCAGTCGGAATAAGCCAATTGGTCCGATGATGAACTTCTCGTAAGTGGGTGGGCTGGTGCCTGCATCACTTGCCGCATTTTTTGGATGGGTACTCGGCAGCGGCCAAGTACTTCTGATTGCCCCAGAAAAATTTCGTCTCTGGCTTCGACGCTTTCCGCAGCCAAATTAAGTCGGCTTCCATCGTGGAGAATCAATTGGTGAGTCACCATAAAGGCATCCTTGGTTTCGCTGGAAGAAGTCTGGGGACCGTCGGTTTTATCATCCGTTTTAACGGGTGGCGGGAGTAGCCAGATAATCGCGGCGATCCTTGATTTTGGGAGTTCCAACTCATTTTCCCGGGATTGAAAGAAAATCCGGTCCCCGGTCACAGATTTTAGTTTGCCCCGGAGTAAGTCCCCATTTGAGGCGACCAGCACATGTGTTGGTGGGTCATCGCGTTGGAAGCGGGGCACGGCTAGAGCATTTAATTTTGCTTCGGGATTGATGATCCTTTTTGGCAAAAAACCAGGTGTCCGGTCCACGGAGAATTTGGTGATTTCAATATTACAGGGAGTGCTGCTCCAGCCCTGCCAGCCTCCACCGGACTGGAAAACGATGCCATTTCCAGATATCCGGTCAGGCTCGACTTCCCCCTCGAGAGAAAGTTTCCCGTTGACTCTAACTTCAAAACGATCATGGCGTGCAAGAATCTCAATGTCAGCCTCCTGATCTTTAAAACTGATCTGCCTGGGGTCAAATTTGAAGATGCCGCCAGGTTTAAGCGTCGCTGTCAGAATTTTATTTCCCTGGGCACCAATCAAAAGATCGGTGGAAGGTGAATCCTTGGAAAAATCAGAACAAAAGAGTCGCAGGGTAAACATTCCGTAATTGGTCTCCCACTTGGTGTGAAAACGGATCCGATCACCCACCAGCACATTGGTATGCCCGAATCCCCCTTTGCGAATTACGGCAACATCCTTGTCGATGGTCACATCCGGCTTTTTCTCTTGTTCTTCTTCATCTTCGGCTAATTCCAGTGGATTGTTCGGTTCGTCCTGGTCGGTTGACTGGATAATCTCCCAGCCCTTGTCAACAAAACCATTGGGGATTACCCCGGCACCCTCGATATCGACGGCCCGAACTTTGGAATACGGAATTTTTACCGTGCCTGTAAGGTAGCTGGAGAACTCGATTTGATCATCCTTGATTGAAATCAGTTTTCCTGCTACCACCTCGTCATTGGTCAGGTAAATCCGGGCATCTCCGACTTCATCGGTGGCTCCAGGGTAAGCCTCTCTGGTAATTTCGACCTTCCTCGTGTCAACCATGGGTCGGGAGTTTTCCGATCCGACCGGCTTCCAGGCAAGGAGGGCATTTGATGGACCCGGGATTCCGGGGGTCAAGGCACCCCCGAGTTTCAGAGAACCTGATTTCATTTCATCTGCACCAGTGACGACCGGTTCGCTAGTTTCGGGGAAAGTAAGTTTTTTGGCACCCCGAAGTTCGGCTGTGAATTCTCTTTCCAGCCAAAGTGGATAAACTTTTACGGAGTCGGGTCCCAGTTTTGACAAGGTTCCAGAGATAATACCTCCATCGTACCACGCCAGCCGCGTCATTGGGGTGGTGGGGCTTTCTTTTTGAGCGGTGGAAAAAACCAGTTGTTCAATCTTGGATAGCGGCAACTCCAGGCCCTTCACTCGAAGTCCCTGGCCTGGGGATAACTCGAGATCTCCAAGGTCGAATAGAATATTACCGGTTTCCATTTCCATGCGCGGTTTCGAAGCGTCATACCGGGAAATTTTTTCTCCATCCCATTCCCGAACCAAAAGCCGGGAGAAGGAAATTTCGGTGGAGCGATTTAACAGGCGGAAACCGATCCGATTGGGATCCCTGTCTTTAGACAACTTGCGTTGCGGCTTTCCCAGTTTAGCGGGAGTTTTTGGTTTCGTCTTAAAAGTAATCTGGTTGAGTTCAGCCATGGGGTTCCCATTCGCGGTGCACACTTGGATGGTTTCCTTTTCCTGGTTCCAAAAAACGCGGAGTTCCAGGACATTTGAAGTTTTGGAAAGCCTCAAAATGGGGGTAAAGCGATTTTCGTGAGTGAGTACCAGGGTATCGTCCCAAGTCTCGATTCTAGGGCCCGCCTTAGGGTCCTCGCTCACTCCGATTTCGATGTCCGGTTGTCCATGAGGGCAGGAGAGGGAAAAAGCGATCTCCACATTTTTGGGAAGGTCGATTTCGCGAAAAAGTTCGCCTCCCCACCGATTGGTGGCCAACTCACCTGTTTTTCGCGTAAACCAGTCGGCTGGCTCACTTTCGTTCTGCCCCAGTTCCTGCCAGGTTTCCAACTCCCCGGGTCCAGAAAACTTTAGATTCTGGGTATCCAATCGTTCGATCCGTTCCAGATACCTGCGATTGACTACAAGATTTTCAGATAACCGGGGACATTTAAAAGTCACTGTTTCCGGTCCAATGGCCAGGAGTTCTCCAAAGAGGCGGTCGCCATTGTTAAATGTTATTCGAAAACGGCCTGGTCTGCTTTCATTATTGCCTAAGTAGGCTTTTGGGAAATCGATACTTTGGAGTTGGATGGGATTTAGATCGAAGGGCCCCTCAAAGGCATCAGATTGCCAGTTTACCCTTTCTCCAGAGCTGGGTAGGATTTTACCGTCAAGGGAATCGCCGTTGCGCCATTCAAGCTTCGCCTTCGGAAAAGGGTCTGAATTCTGGGCGGGAAGAATCCCAAATGTGAAAAAAGACAAAAGTATGATTAATCGGACCATCTAAAATCGTTCGTAAATCGGAAGAAACCGATAGTTTAAGGCCAATGCAAGCAGCGACATGGCAGTCCCATAAGCTTCACCATAACTTCCAGTAAAACTGCCATCTGGGGCCTGTTCTGTGGCTAGTTTTCTTGCCGTTTCGCGGTTCCACGTCAGCCAGGATTCGTAATCGGCCTGAAAAAGTGCCTGGGCCATGTAGTAAATAAAATAGTGGCGGTGTCCGGTTTCCTTGTGGCTTAAGCCAGCCGTGATGTGGCCGGTTACCGCCTTATATTCCTCCCACTCTTTTTTCTGACCTACGGAATAGACCAATGTCGCCACAGCCGAGCGATTCATCGAGTCCGTCCCGCCGCCAAGCCCTCCGCTGTAGGCGACGTACCCGCCGGGTATGGCGGTGTTGCGCTTCATGTAGGTGAGCGCTCTTTCAATGGTGTCATTGGGGACGTTAAAACCGGCGTTTCGGCAGGCAAGCAGGCCCATCAACACCGATCCAGTCACTGAGGTGTCTGCATCGGTCGAAGTAGGGGAATACCGCCAACCGCCCCAGCGATTGCTCATTTGTGCTTTGGCAGCCAGGTCGATGGCTTGCTCAAGGGATTCAGCAATCGATCTGCGTTCGCCCTTGTCTTCGCTCCCATCCCAGAGGGTTGTTTCATCAAAAGCCCCGTAGGCCTCGGCCAAAGCCAGCATGGCGAAGCCATGGTGATACATGCTGTTTGGAAAATAACCATTGGACTTGTCTTGACCGATAATGAGGGAGCGGATTGCCAGGCGAACATTGCGTCGATAACGCCCAAAATTGGGATCTTCCCCGCTTGCGAGAAAGGCCATAAGACACAATCCAGTGACTCCATTTTCACTGCGCCCGCGCCAAGCTCCCGTATTCGGTTCCTGACTTTTTGCCAGAAAATTCAAGCCGCGTTCGTAGATGGCTTCAACTTCCGGTGGGATTTCGTTTCCCATGCGGACAAATTGGCCATGGGTCAGGGAAGGTATCAGGAACAGCAAAATGCCAGAAATGATCCGGGCTGGATTCTTAGGTAATCGGATTTTTTCGGATCGTCGATTGTACCCGGTACAAAGACCAACTGTACCCTGTACAATGAGATGCGAATCTGTTTGGGATTCATTCATCAACAGTGATTTTTCCGCCTTCAATTTCGATCTCACCACCCCGGAAAATGGCTCCCTGACCGATTCGGACCGCACCATTGTTCCCTGCTTTGATAACGATCCTTCCTCCGCCCTCAATGTTTCCATTGATTCTGATCGCTTGGGCTTGTTTGGCTGGGGCGTTCTCCCCCGGTGGCTTGGCTTGGACGCGCCGTCTCTGTTCCCAGAAGTGATCCAAGTTCGAAGTGGCTGACTGGAGTCGTTCCAACTGTCGCTCCGAGAGAATTTGTTTGAGGGTTTCCTCATCAGCTGAATTGGCAACGGACATTAGCATATTTTTTTCGATGTATTCACCCCAGTGACGATGGATATCTTCAAGGTTTTCTGCGGTGGAATTTCGAATAATTGGAGTGAGTTTTGCTTTTTGATCAGCTGTAAGACGCAGGTAGTTGTCCAGAGTGGAAATTGACATTTCGGAGAAAGCCGCGACTGCCGCCTTCTGTCGATCCGCAAGAACAGTTTCGTAGGTGGCAATTTGTTCCGGGGTGAGGACATCTTTTAGCGAATCCTTCCAAATTGACTCGGTTTCGCCTTCGCGATCGGAATCGCGTCCTCCCAAATTGAAACTACCCATATTTTGCAACACTTCGCTAACCGTGTCTTCGTCGGTGTTGGTTACTCGTTGCCGAAAGTAGCGCTCAGCCTGTTCGTGCCAGCGTTCCATGGAACGTTTTGAGGCTCCCTTGGCGGCGAGGGTAAGGCGCTCTTTTTGAGCTTCAGCCAGCTTGCAAAGTCGCGTAATGTCATCAATCACAAAGCTCATGAATTCCATTCGCTTGGCGTGTTCTTCTTCAGACTGAGTTCTGACATGTAAGGAAATTTGTTCCTCAACCGTAAGCGTTACGGCGGGGTTGTCAGTTGGTTCAGGTGCAGGGGCCGCTAGTTGGCTAAAAGCTGAGTTGGCCGCTAATAGGGCGGTAGCAAGGGTAATGTAAATAAGCTTCCTCATGGCTCTGGAAAGGTAATCTACCCGATTATCTTATTTTTTCGAGTTCGTTAAAGTAAGTGTCAAGGCCGTTGCGAAATTCTTCGGGAAATTCTTGGCCCGTTTTGCCAGTCGACTGGTCAACATCGCGTTTGGTGGGGCTGGACGGTTGGCTAGTGCCGCCCGGGGCGACATTGATGTCGGAAAGCGATCCGCCATTATTACCGGAGCCTCCTCCTCCTGGAGAATTTCCACCACCACCGCCGCCATTATTTGGGGGCTGCCTTTGGGTTTGAAGGAGTAATTCGATAGCCTCAGTTTGAGCCGCGATTACCTCAGGACCGGTGTCTGGGCGGGCCAGAACGCCACGAGCCTGACGCATGACATCGGATACATGGTTGAGGAGTTTGATCTCCCTTCCGAAATTCTCCTCAGCTTCTGGTAAATCCTTCAGATCGAGAACCACCTCGTCCAGTCGATCATGGAGTTTCGATTGTGATATTTCCAAGGGCTGAGTTTTCTCTTTGTAATCGACTGGCGAGAGAGAAGATTTGATGTTGCCAACCTCACGGGTTTCTTCGCGGAGATCCATTTGGCTGCGGGCGATTTTCATGACTTCGAGGACTATTTCTGGAGGCAGGCTCAGTTTGTCTTTCGAATCTCCGGATTCCTTATTGGGATCGCTTTGGTTGCCGGCTGCGACTAACTCCTCGGCCCAGCGATCCAGCGTATCCGACCAGAATTCGGCTGCGGCGATGGAGCGACCGTTGAGGTTCTCAGAGGTTTCAGCACCCAGTTTTTTCAATTGGGTGATCACGGAGGACTTTTTCATCTGTTCGAGGACGTTTTTAAAGATGGTATCTTGTTTTCTTTGATAATAAGCGTCCAAATCGGATTGGATGGTGTAAAGCCTGTCGCTTTCTTCCGCTTCGGTTTTGGAGATATCGACGATGGTTTCCTGTAATTTTGTCGCGATGCGCTCTTTTGAGACACCAAATCCTCCAGTAACCGTTTGATTGAGATCTTTTGCCACTTCGAGCTGACGTCGCGAAGCAGATTTTAAGCGTTTCACAAAGGTGCTGGTTTCAAGGCTGGAGAGGATTAATTGAAGTTCATCGGTCACTTTCGCAAATTCAGCCAGAAGCTCCTTCTGTTCTTTGAGTGCGTCCTCCAGTTTTGTCTGGGTAGCAGTTTCAGCGTAGGCGGATGCGTCCTTTAACTTTGCTTCTGCCTCACCCTGGAGGGTGGTGGTGGGAAGCTCCAAACGGCCCGGTCCAGTAGGTTTGGGCTGCTCCGGCGGTTGCTCTTCGCCGGGTTTTGGTTTATTAAAGGTTGATTCATTATCGGAAAGAGACGGGTTCTTGGGCGGACTGTTATCGTCTTTCTTTTGATCCTGGGGCTTGGCTGGGACCGAGTTTGGATCTTGATTTTGATTGCTTACAGAAGGTGCCGCAGGAGAAGATTTTCCATCCGGAGGTTTTTCTTCGCTCTTTTCTTCTTTAAGCGTGCTATCGGATTTCTTCCCCCCTTCAGCTTGGGCTGCCTTCTTTAAAAGGTCGGCCACTGAAGGCATTTTGTTTTTTGAAATGTCTTCCAGGGAACGCATCATTTCGGCCCAGGTCTCAAGCCGCTTGGCCTCAAACTCATCATTTTTTGCTGCTTGGCGAACCAGATCGCGGCCGTTTGTAGTCAGAGCTTCCAACCGACGTGCATTGTTGGATTCGGAGGCGGCTTGGCTTTCCAGTTTTTTTCGATTTTCGGGCCGATCTAATTCATCTGCGGACAGTTTTCTTAATTCTTGGTTGGACTCATGAAGTTGCTGTTCCTTCTCATAAACTTCGCGGGCACGGCTAAACCACTTACCGAATTCACCGGTTAACCAGTTGGCATGGTCAGATGGCTCCAGGATGTGGAGGAGAAAAACCGGAGAGTAGACCCGTTTTCTATTGGGAAGGTAATCTTCTGAGTAGGCTCGAAGCTGAATTGTTTGAGGTTTAACCGCGCTTCTCTTGGCGGAAAAGGTGCCCTGGGTTTCAATTTCACGGAATTCAGGTCCCCCTGTAGCGATGATTTTAGAACCAACCGCAGACTCTTGATTGTGAATCGGATCGCGAATTCCTGTCCATTCAAGGCCTACTTCACGAAGGCCATAATCGTCTGTGGAGTTTACTTCAAAGGTAACCACTTCATTTGGGAGGATGACGTCTTCGAACGACAATTTTTTTGCAAAAACATTCGGTGGAGCGTCGGTAATCGCATTGATTCGCAATTCAAAGGGATTTTTGGCGGTTAATCCAACATTATCTTGCCACTCGAAAAGCTGCGTCTTGGATTCTTTGATGTCTTCCGGCATGGTTGAAAAAGAACTGCCAGAAATGGCGGCGGGAATTCCATTGGCAGAGGCCTTGACTAGCTCTCGGGAAGTGTTTCCGATGAAGCTGGCGGAGGATCCAACCAAAACATCTACTGTTCCGCCGCGAATTGGGAAAATCGGATCTTTTTGGTAGCGGAGATAATCCGGCAGGCGGATTTTGGCCGAAAGGTTGGACAACTCTGGACGGGGGAGTGGTTTGATTTGGATCGCTTCAACCGCATCACCCACCCTCAGGGTGAGAGAAGCATTTTCTTTCTGTGGAGGAACCGAAAAACGATACAACTCCTGTTCAGAGATTTCAGAACGCAGCCTAGTCTTTCCTGGGAGTCTGATTGTGGCAAATTCCGGTTGCCACTCCGTGGAAGGCCGAAGTTGGGGAGCCAGATCAAATGGCTCGGCAAATGGCACGATCATTTGATTTTGAATTGGCTCCAGTTTGGCGAAGGTAAACCGCTCAATCATTCGCCAGGGAGTCATCCAACGGGCCAGGGAACTGTGTGCCGCTGGAGAGATCAGGGCAATGGCAACAAAGGCCAGTGCACCCAAGCCAAGAGAGATGTAGCTCCATTTTCGATAATGGTTCTCAGGAATGGCGTCGGAGAAATCCTGGTCTTTGACTTTATTTGCTACCTGATTCATGGCGGCTTCCACCAATGCCTGGCTATATCCCATCGTCTGGCGTTCCCGAGCTAGGTCAACGATTCCCAGCAGTTCATCGCCAATGCGGGGGTATCGTTTCCGGAGAACCCGAGCGATCGCGCCGAGTGAACGTTTTCGCCAGACCCATTTGTGATAGCGGAAGGGGATGCCCACAGCCGGTATGGCAAAACCAAAAATAAGCAGCGAGACTCGCAGCCAGATCGGTGTATTAAAAGCACGATCTACAAGGAGAACGATAAGAAAGGAAGCAATCAACCCGGCGATGCCCGCGAGAGCGCCTTCCCCGATCTTGACAGACCAAAGGCGATTACGGAATTCCTCCAGTTTGCTTTGTAGCACTGGCGGGATGTTGAGTGTTTCCGTTTGTTTCATGGCCAATTGCCCGAATTGGGGTGATTCAGATCGACATTTAAACACAGATAATCGGATTTACCAGCGGGATCGTAATTCTGAAATGCGTGTCATGTCGTCTGTGATACAACGTATCGTCGTGGATGTCATTTATTGAAATTCAACAATACGACACCGAAAAGTATGCCCCCGACACATATTGTTTTCCAACAGAGATTGGATCGCTCGTTGTACCACATCACGCTACCGAAGAAAGTAATCAAGGTGGACGTTCTTCGCAGCGGGGAAATGACAAAAATTAAAGCATCGGGTTGCTGCACAGCAGTAAAATAAAAGATATCAGCAGTGAGGAGGGAGATCCCAATCAGTGGAATTGACCATCGCCAGGTAAATTTACCGTAACCCAAATCGCCTTTTTTCAGCCTAAATAAAAGGGGGAAAGGGCCGCCACGAGGTAGATCGAAAACCAGGACTGCACCGTAGCCGGGGCGAGATAATTTTGTTGGAGGAGGAGGAATTTGTCATAAACTGAACTGCAGGCACCCAGGATGGTTGCGCCCACCATAAACCAAACCCACTTGTTGCGATAAAAGCGGATACCTTCCCGTTTTTCGATGAGTGAAAAAGCGTCAAAGGAACCGAGAATAATAATGACGCCGATCCATTGGAGGCGGCTGGGTGCCTCAGGCATAAAGACAACCGCGATGATGATGGTCCGAAATGGTCCGGTGGAGCGAATCGGTCCAACGGTAGAAAGCGGCAGGTGTTTGCAGAAAGGATGGAAAGTGAAATTCAGGTCATTCCCGGTGTTTTGAGTCGATCCAAATCGTGACCGGACCGTCATTGACCAATGCCACCTCCATCATGGCTCCGAATTCTCCGGTGGCGACAGACTTGCTGGATTGTCGGGAGAGTTCGGCGATAAATTTCTCATACAGCGGGACCGCTTGATTGGGTCGGGCTGCTCTTTCAAAGCTGGGGCGGGTCCCTTTTTTAACCCTCGCATGAAGGGTAAACTGGCTCACCACCATTAGGTCCCCATTTACTTCGGCGATGGCACAGTTCATCTTTTGATTCGAGTCCTCAAAGATTCGGAGAGTGAGGATTTTGTGGACCAGCCAGTCCACATCCTCCCCGGTATCCGCTTCTTCGATTCCCAGGAGAATTAGCATTCCATGGGCGATTCGGCTTTTCACCTGACCCTTGATGGAAATCGAGGCTCCGCTTACCCGCTGGATCAGTACTCTCATTTTGCGCCGCGTTAACTTTGAGTGATTTAGAATTAATTCAACCCGGGTGTTGCTCGGGCGGTATGTATGCGTTTGCGTGATTCATTGAGATTCAAACAGATCATCCAACATCTTGGTGATATCATCTGCGTCGAATCCCATTCTTGCGGCGAGAGGAAAAATGAGTACAGATTCCCAGTCATGAAGTTCTCCATCCGCAAGGATTATCCGGCATAGATCCGCCAAATGCTGGAGCCTATCCTGCGGATTGGTCGGAGCAACCGACTCAATTGCGTCCGGATTGAGGACACATTCGTTGTAGATGCTGTTGATCTGCCTTTCGGTAAGTCCTAATTTTAGGCCAATATCTTGAATAATTTGTTGCTCTTCGGGTTCAAATTTCCCGTCAACTACTGCCAGCATAATCAGATCTTTGAGGTGACTCTTTTTGGATTTGATGGAATCACTATCTTCATTGCCTTGGCTGGGGAACTCCCTGGTGGTAAAGCTTATGGCAACTTCATAGGCGTTTTCAAGGAGATCGGTCCCTTTCCTGGCGAGTTTGCTCAGTTCTGCTGTCTGATCTGGAGGTCCTTGTAGAATGACCGTGCAAGTTTCGGCGTCGCTGCACTTGTCTGTCCAATTCCGGATTACAGTGTCTAAGTCTGCGATTTCCTGCTTGTGCCCTTCTAAAGTTCGAGCGTCCAAAATAATTTCCAGGTGGGTTGTATCGCGGCGTTGTATTTCCATGCTTAAAGATCTCCTAAAATCTTTTTGAGGTTAAAGTGAGCCGGGGACCTTTGCAAGCCGATGGCTGACATAATCAAGGAGGAATGGACAAGACAAATATTCTATGCTTAAGTTCCTCGACAAGATATCTCTTTCAGTAAGATTCTTGACATTATTCCTTCTTTTGAAGAGGCTCATAGTATCAGCTTTGGCATAAATAATGCTGAATAATAAATTTCTCAAATTTAGACGGAGTTCATTTGTGTCATTATTTTCTCAATATCAAACTGATGGTTTTTTTGACGAAACCATTGATCTTCCTTCATTGGAGCCTAGAAAAAGCTACCGGGAAACTGTCGATTATTTCTCAGGCCTATCTGAGCAAAGGATGCAGGCTGGGATTCGTTCCCTGGAACGCTCGTTTCTGAAACAGGGGGTAACGTTCACCGTTTATTCCGATGGAAGGGGGACCGAAAGAATTTTTCCTTTTGATCCCTTCCCTAGAATAATACCTGCTGACGAATGGGCGATGATTGACCGTGGGTTGAGACAACGGATCAAAGCGCTAAATCTTTTTCTTCAGGATATCTATTCAGAGCGGAAAATCCTTAAGGAAGGGATTGTTCCTGATTATTTGGTGAAAACTTCCGTTCACAATCGATCAGAATTTTCGGGATTAAAACTCCCTCACAATACCTATATCCACATCTGTGGTACCGATTTAATTAGGGATGATAAGGGCCAGTATTGTGTCTTAGAGGATAACGGAAGGTGTCCTTCAGGTGTTTCCTATATGCTGGAAAACCGGGTAGCCATGAAGCGCACTTACCCGGATCTTTATCGTAAACTTAATGTCGAACCGATTGCTCATTATCCGCAAGAACTACTTCGGATGTTGAAGTCGGTGTCTCCCCGGCAGCAGGATGCTCCGGTTTGTGTTTTGCTGACCCCTGGACAGTATAACAGCGCCTATTTCGAGCATACCTTTCTCGCTCAGCAAATGGGGATTGAAATCGTGGAAGGGAGAGATCTTACGGTTGAAAATGATCGGGTTTACATGCACACAATCCACGGATTGCTTCAGGTAGATGTCATTTATCGAAGGATCGATGATAATTTTCTCGACCCAAATTTTTTCCGAAAAGATTCTCATCTGGGAGTTCCCGACCTGATGAGGGCATATCGGGCAGGAAATGTCACCCTGGTGAACGCGGTGGGGACTGGGGTTGCGGATGACAAGGCTACATACGCTTATGTGCCGGAGATGATTCGTTTTTATTTGTCGGAGGAACCCATTTTGCCTAATATCGAAACATTCTTGGGTAGTCGGATTGATGATTTGAAATACATGATGGAAAACATCGGTAATCTGGTAGTGAAGGCGGTTGATGAGGCAGGCGGATATGGAATGTTAATCGGTCCAGCTTCCACCAAAGAGCAACAAGAGGAATTTCGCAGGAAGGTGAAGGCCAATCCGAGAGGATACATTGGTCAACCGGTCATAGCGCTTTCGAGGCACCCAACTTTTTGCGATGGTAAAATCGAGGGGCGCCATATCGATTTAAGGCCTTTCGTCTTGAGTGGAAAAGAAACCGTGGTTGTTCCTGGTGGGTTGACCCGCGTGGCTTTGACCAAAGGATCTTTGGTGGTTAATTCTTCTCAGGGTGGGGGAAGTAAGGACACCTGGGTGCTCAGGGATTGAGGGGTATAGTGAAACAATCTATTTTTAAAAGCCATGTTATCCCGTGTAGCTGAAAATTTGTTTTGGATGAGTCGGTACATAGAGCGGGCCGACAATCTGGCCCGTCTGGTCACTGCGCACCAGAACGAGTTGTTGGATGCCACTTCAGCTTTGGCGGAGGAGTCTTACGAGTGGCATCCGCTCCTGGCAATCACTTCGATGGGAGACGAAAGTTCGACCGAGAGCGTTGTCTCTTATATGGTAAGCTCCAAAGATAATCCAGACAGTGTCCGTAATTGCATTTATCAAGCAAGAGAGAATGGGAGGGCTGTGCGCGATCAGATTTCTGAGGAAATGTGGCTAGAACTCAATGCTTTATGGCTTGATATCAAGAATCTTTCCGATTCTGATCCCGATTTGCACAGTAAGATTTGCGAGATGGCGGTGCGTTCATCTCTCGTTTTCCGCGGAATGGTTAACGTATCTCTTCCGAGAACTCATGCCTGGGCTTTTGTTCAATTGGGCGAGTACCTGGAAAGGGCCGACAAGACCAGTCGGATGGTCGATTTGCCACATTTTCTTCCTCAACGAGACGAGGCCTCAGCTTGGAGCACGATTTTGCGAGCCTGCAACGCCATGTCTGAACATCGCCAACGCTACGGCGGAGAAGTGACGGTGGCAAGTGTGTCGACATTGTTGTTGTTTTCGACGACATTCCCGCGTTCAGTCAGATTTTGCATTCGGCAGATTGACGAGTTGCTTCATTTTATTTCGGATACGAGTCCCGGGGAATATCTGAATGAAGCTGAGAGAGCGACTGGAGCATTTCTCGCGAGGATGAATTTTTCTGGGGTGGAAGAAATCGGTTCGCTGGGGCTACACGAATATATCGACTCGATCCAAATCGATCTGAATCGGGTGGGTCTCTCAGTGGCGAATCGGTACTTTCTTTTGAGCCGAGACGCTCCACCTACCAGTGCCGAAGAATATGTGAAGGTTCGCATGCAAGCCCAACGCGAACAACAGCAACAGTGAGCTGTCCATACCTTGAATCCATTATGTCAACCCATGTTGCTATCTACCACCGCACGACTTACTTGTATGATCGAGAAGTTTCGGTGTATCCCCACATTATTCGCTTAAAACCGGCGGCACATTGCCGAACTCCAATCCTG
>JBGSJM010000466.1:0-9597 GCA_041742015.1 Verrucomicrobiales bacterium
GTGATGGGAAGTTGCGCGCCCTTAACTTAGAAGGACAGACAAATGGCATACGCAGTTTTTAAAACCGGTGGCAAGCAATATCGCGTTGAGCAGGGAGACCGGATCAACGTCGAGAAACTTGAAGCAAAAGTCGGCGACAGCATCACTTTCGACGAAGTCCTCGCAAAAGGCGGCGGCGAAGAAATCAGTGTCGGTGCACCTTTTGTTAGCGGTGCCAAGGTGACAGCCAAAGTGGTTGAACAATTTCGTGATAAGAAAGTGATCGCATTCAAATACAAGCGCCGCAAAGGTTTCCATAAAACCAAGGGCCATCGCCGTCACATGACGCGCCTTGAGATCACAAACGTTTAATCTAAAATTTAAATTTATTTGCCATGGCTCATAAAAAAGGACAGGGAAGTGTTAAAAACGGACGCGACAGTAACAGCAAGCGTTTGGGTATCAAAAGATTCGGTGGCGAGAAGGTAATTGCCGGAAACATTCTGGTTCGGCAATGCGGTACCAAATGGCAGCCTGGAAAAAATGTCGGTCTCGGACGTGACTACACCATCTTCTCACTGGTGGCCGGAAGAGTCCGGTTCGACCGGCAAGGTCGTCGGGTCAATGTCGATTTGGCAGAAGCCTAGGATCTCTAAATTTTAGATGGTTGCAAGAAATCGGGCCAATGGTCCGATTTTTTCGTGTCCAGCAATCCGGGCCAAAACAATGCACTTCACTTAAGAATTATGGCTCGTTTTTTTTCTCTGCTTACCAACGCCTTTCCCCTCTGGATATTGATTTTCAGTGCTTGGTCGCTGTTTACCCCTGAATACTTCGAGTGGTTTCAACCCTATATTCCATGGGGATTGGGCATCATTATGCTGGGGATGGGGATGACACTGTCTTTTGCGGACTTCCAGCAGGTTTTCAAAATGCCCCGGGCCGCGATAATTGGGGTGATCTGCCAGTTTACCATTATGCCATTGCTTGGTTTTGGTGTGGCGCATTTGATGGGATTGCATAAAATCGATCCGCATCTGGCCGTGGGACTTATTTTAGTGGCTTGCTGCCCTGGCGGGACGGCCTCAAATGTAATAACTTATCTGGCTCGAGCCAATGTCGCTTTATCGGTTCTCATGACGATGATCTCGACGTTTGCGGCGGTTCTGTTGACCCCATTGCTCACCAAATGGCTGGTCGGAACGTTGATTGAGGTCAGCGCCGCAATGCTCTTTTTTGACACGTTAAAAGTGGTGCTTCTACCTGTCGTATTGGGGCTACTCCTGAATCGATTTACTCCCAGATTCGTGAAAAAGGTGCTCCCGATTTCACCGTTTTTGTCCGTGGTTGCCATCGTTTTAATTGTCGCCTGTATTATCGGTTCTAAGAATCAGACAATTATTGAGGCAGGGTGGCGTCTACTTGCCGCACCAGCGATTCTTCACCTGGCGGCTTTCATTCTCGGTTATTTTGCGGCCAAACTATTTCGTTTGCCAGAAGATACCTGCCGAACCATCTCGATTGAGGTCGGAATGCAAAACTCTGGTTTGGGCACCCATCTGGCGAACAACAACTTTAAGGGCACTTCCGCTGCGGCCCCCTGTGCGATCAGCGCTGTGTATCACTGCCTGATCGGAAGTCTCATCGCCGGGATTTGGCGTTTGCGCCCTGCAAATCTTCCCGACACTAATTCATCGCCCAAGGTTGACGTTGATTCCAGAGTGCGCTAGGTGCTGGCATGCTCGAAGAATCGGAAGCCCTAAAGCGCATTCTCGAAGGGATTGAAACAGGCCCAGTTATCTGGCTCCCATTGGACCTTGCGCGGGGTTGCGTGGCGGCCCAGGATATTCGAGCCATCGCGGATTTTCCAGAGTTTGATAACTCAAGCATGGATGGATATGCGATCCGGACAAAAGAATGCGTCAGCGGTGGTAAACTTGCCGTTTTTGATGAAATCCAAGCAGCAGGGATTAATCAAAACTTGGTTTTGCCCGAGAGAGGTGCCATTCGGATTTTCACAGGCGCGCCAATCCCCCGGGGTGCCGACGCGGTCATTATGCAGGAGGATGTGGTCCTGGAAGGAAATCAAATCTTGATCCATGAAAGTGTGTCAGTTGGGGAGAATATTCGCCGTCGCGGAGGGGATCTTTGTTCCGGGCAGAAAATTGTTTGCCAGGGAGACACGCTCACACCAACTCGGCTCGCGTTGCTGGCTTCCCAAGGGCTTGAAGAAGTTGCCATTTACACCCGACCGATGATCCATGTGGTCACGACTGGTGACGAACTGGTTCAGCCCGGCGAGTCCCGCCTCCCCGGCCAGATCTATGACAGCAACGGGATTCTGTTAAAAAGCTCGATCGAACAAATCGGAGGAATCGCAGAGCAGATCCATCTTGAGGATAACCCCAGTTTGATGCGGCATGCCCTCGCCATTTTATGCGAAGTCAGTGATTTTGTCGTGATTGCCGGTGGAGTGTCGGTCGGGGAAAGAGATTTTGTAAAAGAGGTTCTTAATTCGCTTGGCGTCGAGACCCATTTCTGGCGAGTCCGAGTCAAACCAGGCAAGCCTTTCCTTTTTGGACAACATCCCAACGGCTGCGCAATTTTTGGTCTGCCCGGCAATCCCGTTTCAGCCTTTGTCACATTCCAGATTTTTGTGGCTCCGGCGCTCCGCAAACGCCTGGGCCACCATTCACCGACAAACGATCAGAGCGAGATGATGGAGCAACTGGGTCTGGCAGGAGAAGAGTTGACCAATCCAGGTGATCGACCACATTATTTGAGAGCCACCACTGAGCGTGGCAGAGTTCATTTATCGGGCAGGCAGCAGTCTCACGCCATTTTTGGATTGAGTCATGCGAACTGTCTGGTCCGTCTCAATCCAGAACAAATCGTCAAAGAAGGTGAGTCCGTTTACGGCATTCGGATCTGAACTGCCGCGATTTTGTCATTAAATTTCCTTATTCAACTTGAACTCTTTGGGTGAAATGAGAACATCAAAAAAGATTTTGGGACCGACGAATAAGCAAGCCTAATTCCCGAGGAGAATACGCAAAAGTGGCGTTGCTTTGCCCGGTGTTGCTCCTAATATCAAATTGATTCCTTTAATTGTACCCTGTTGAATCCACCACCGTACCCTGTTAAATCGGCCATTATACCCTGTTGAATCACCCAGACTGGAAGACGATCCCGTAAAATTTGAAAAATTTAGAAAAATTAGAAATAACATGACATCTGACGAAGCAAAAAATCAACTGGACTGCCGGGTACGCGAAATGATGAGCTGGCATTTTTCAGAAGCAACAGGTTGCCCATTCTGGCTGGATTGGAAAAAGAACGCCGGTTGGGATCCCCGTGAGGAGGTAAAGGGGATTGATGATATCGTGAAGTTTGATCACTTCAAAGACGATTGGCTTCGGGATGAAAAGAACGAGCGTTTTGTGCCCAACGCCTACAAAGGCCGTCCCTTTAATGTGTTTGAAACCGGAGGCACCACGGGTTGTCCCAAACAGCGGGTGGGCTGGGATGATTACAAACATGATTACGAGCAGTTTTCCGATCAATTAATTGATGAGTATTTTCCAAAGGGTACCAACTGGATTATGGTCGGTCCAACCGGGCCACGGCGACTCCGCCTGGCAGTGGAACATCTCGCCAATCATCGCGGCGGAAGTTGTTATCATGTGGACCTGGATCCTCGTTGGGTGAAAAAGCTGATTGGCCGGAAAGAGTATGATCAAGTGGAGCGTTATCAAGCCCATGTCATGGAGCAGGCGGTTAATATCATAAAAGCTCGTGACATTTCCTGCATTTTCACGACACCCAAATTGCTGGCTTCAATCGGAGAGCGGATTTCAATACCCAGCTATGGAATCAAAGGTTGTTTTTGCGGTGGAACCTCAATGACCCCGGAATATGTCCGGTTTCTTCAGGAGGAAGTGCTGGAAAACGAGGCTCTTTTTGTTCCAACTTATGGAAATACGCTGATGGGGTTGGCAGTAAGTATCCCTGAAGAACTTCAGGAAAATAACTACAGCGTCACCTATTATGCGCCCCAACCCAGGGCCGTTTTACGGATCGTGGATGGGGACAATACCGAAAAAACGATGGGATACGGTGAATATGGCCGGGTGGAGTTAACCACCCTGACTCACGAGTTCTTCATGCCTCGCTTTTTAGAGCGGGACGAAGCCATTCGGCGCAAGCCGCATGCCAAATATCCGTGGGACGGTGTGGGTGATGTTCGTCCGTTTGGGGCGCTTACCAAAAGTGTCATTGAGGGTGTTTATTAATTTTCCCATAACCTTGGCAAATCTACCATGAAAATACCTCACATCCCAATACTTCGGCAGGGTCGCCCCTACAAGTCCCTTGATTTCCAGACTGTTGAAAAGCTGGGAACCAATCAACCAGCGGTTGAGATCAGTTTCGCCTGCGCAGATATGATCAAACATGACCTGCTAAAAATGGAAAAGGCCCGGGCAAAACTTCGGGAGATGAAGAGTTCAGATCTGATTGCCATCACCAAGCGGGCTGGAGAGATTTTTTTGAATGACGATTTGCCAATCGGGATCGATGGTGACCCGCAATCCCCTGAAGATTACGCCATGGCGCTGGCTTCAACCAGTGGACTGCCACATTCACTAATCCGCATGAACATGAAGCGCCTCGGTTCCATTTTTGGGGAAATTGATGTCATTTTCCGGGGATTAACCCGAGGTCTGGATATTGATGTTTTAGACCGTGGGTACGGCATGCAGGGGGGCGCTCCAGTCAGCTTTTCTCCCACCACCACTGAACTTTCCGTCATTTTGCCAAGTAACTCACCGGCAGTTAATGCGCTCTGGATTCCTTCAATTGCCATGAAAATTCCGGTGGTGCTGAAGCCGGGGCGCGAAGAACCCTGGACACCCTGGCGGGTGATTCTGGCTTTTATCAAAGCAGGATGCCCGGAAGAAGCCTTCTCCCTGTATCCAACCCAACACGATGGCTCGGGAGCGATTATTCGGCGTTCGGGTCGGTGTATGCTGTTTGGGGATGATTCCACGGTCAAACAATACGAAAATGACCCACGCATCGAGGTTCATGGCACGGGTTACTCAAAATTGGTGATTGGCGAAGACGAAATTGAGAACTGGGAGAAGTATATCGACACCATCGTCGAGTCCGTTTCTGCCAACTCGGGACGCAGTTGTATTTGTACCTCAACCATTGTCGTTCCCAAATATGGCGATGAAATCGCTGATGCGGTAGCCAGACGCCTCGCAGAAATCAAACCGAGAAGCCAGAATGATCCTGAAGCCAAACTGTCTGGATTTGCCAATCCCAAAATGGCGGAGTGGATCAATGAATCGATTGAATCGGGTCTGGATTCGCCGGGCGCAACTGATATCACAGCCAAATACCGTACCGGTGATCGTTTTCTTGTTCGCGATGGAATGAATTATTTGCAGCCCACGATTGTCCGGGTCAATTCATTTGGTCATGAGCTTGCGGTTCGCGAGTTTCTTTTCCCGTTTGCTTCCGTGGTGGAATGCCCCCAGTCGGAGGTGCTTGACAAAATCGGGCCATCTCTGGTGGTGACGGCGATTACCAAAGATCTCAAGTGGATTGATCAACTTTTCGATTGTCCATCGATTGATCGATTAAACATCGGAAATATTCCCACGAATCGCATCAAATGGGATCAACCTCACGAGGGCAACCTTTTTGAGTTTCTCTATACGCGCCGTTCATTCCAGATTGCAGAGATTGCTTGACCGCGTAATCTCCTCCCATGTCCGCAGTAAGTGATATTACCATTGAGTCTCTCTGTGAAGGCTTCAATGTCTCAGAATCCGTTAAGGGCTTTAAAGATGTGCCGAACGGAGAGGTTTTGTTTGGTTGTGGAAAATTGATGGAGTTGGGCAGGAAGTGTGTCGAACTTGGAGGCAAAAATATTCTGATTGTCACTGATTCCGGTCTGGCAAAGACCGGCTTTCCCATTCGCGCAGCGGATTCGATTCTCCAGGCTGATTGTAATCCATTTATTTTTGAGGACGTCCATGAAAATCCCACCACCGAGGATGTGGATCGCTGTGTGGAGTTTTCGAGAAAATATAAAATCGATCTGATCGTCGGGCTCGGTGGCGGATCAAGTATGGACACTGCAAAGGGATGTAATTTTATCCTGACCAACGGCGGACAAATGAAGGATTACTGGGGCGTCAACAAAGCACCTCATCCGATGTTGCCCTTTATTGCAATTCCCACCACCTCCGGCACCGGGAGTGAGTGTCAGAGTTTCGCCTTAATCGCAGATGCCACCACCCATGCCAAAATGGCCTGCGGCGACAAAAAAGCAGCCGCAGCAGTGGCCATTCTTGATCCAGAATTGACCCTAACCCAGCCGAACCAGGTGACCAGTCACACCGGAATTGATGCGATTGCCCATGCGCTGGAAACAGCGGTTTGCCGGAAGCGCAATCCCATTTCATCCGCCTATTCAGAGGCTGCCTGGCGATTGTTGGATGCCGGCATCGAAAAAGTACTGCGGAATCCAGACGATTTGGTGTCGCGCGCCCAAATGCAGCTTGGGGCGGCCTTTGCTGGTGCGGCCATTGAAAATTCAATGCTGGGGATTGCCCATTCCTGTGCCAATCCGTTGACCGCGCATTTTGGGATCGTTCACGGGCAGGCCGTCGGGGTGATGCTGCCACATGTGATCTTGTTTAATTCCTTTCGTGATTCCGAATCAGAAGCCATTTACGAATCATTTCGGCCCAATCTGGCCAATCGGGTTAGCGATTTACTCAACATCGGGGGAATGAAAGATAACTTGGCGGATCTAAATTTTGATCCCGAGATGATTCCCCAGCTTGCCATTGAGGCGGCGGCTCAGTGGACGGCTCAATTTAATCCCGTCCCCGTATCAACTGAAGATCTCCAGGGAATTTATCACAACGCGATTTGATCCTCCCCTACTATGGAGTTTTCAACATTCGGAGAACGCCTTACCGGAGGCAGTGGGATTGAGGAGTTGATGGATGATTTGGGCAATGCCCTGGCCCATGGCGGTCCGGACGTCCGCATGTTGGGCGGAGGGCAACCGGCCCGGATTCCCGAAATGACCGCGATCTGGAAGCAGCAGCTCACAGCAATTCTAAGTGAGCCAGATGGAGTTGACCGGCTGGTTGGTAATTACGATCCGCCCCGGGGAAATCCAAAATTTCTCAGCGCCCTGGCGGCGCTTTTTCGGAAAACCTTTGCCTGGCAGATCACCGAAAAAAACCTCGCCATCACTAATGGGGGACAAACCGCTTTTTTCTTTCTGTTTAACACCCTCGCCGGTCAGTTCGAAGATGGCACTCGAAAGAAAATTCTGCTCCCTTTGGTCCCGGAATATATCGGCTATGCCAATCAATCGGTAGGCCCGGATCTTTTCCAGGCCGTCCCCCCGATTATAGAAAAGATTGGGGAACACCAATTCAAATACCGGGTTGATTTTGAAAATCTGCGGATTGGTCCCGATATTGCGGCCATTTGTGTGTCCCGACCGACCAATCCCACCGGAAATGTCCTCACTGACCAGGAAATCCAGCAGCTTTCGGATCTCGCCAAACAGCACGGGATCCCCCTGATTATCGACAATGCTTATGGCGCTCCTTTTCCCAACATCTTTTTCGGGGAAGCTGAACCCTTCTGGGAGGATCATGTCATCCTGGTGATGAGCCTTTCCAAAATTGGTTTACCGGGCACGCGCACCGGGATTGTCATGGCCAGTGAAAAAATCGCAGCAGCCGTGGCTTCGCTGAGTGCAATCACAGGCCTGGCGAATGGCAATGTGGGCCAGATGATGATGGAGCCACTTGTCCGAAACGGAGAAATACTCAGATTATCCAGGGAAGTGGTAAGACCCTTTTACCTGGAGAAATCACGGCAGGCTCAGGCCTGGGTGGAAAAGTACTTCGATCCGAAATTGCCGTATCGAGTTCACCTCAGCGAGGGGGCATTGTTTCTGTGGCTTCACTTCGCCTCTCTGCCAATTACCTCCCAGGAACTTTACGAAAGACTGAAAAACCGGGGTGTCCTGGTGGTTTCCGGGCATTATTTCTTTTTCGGACTGCCTCCAGATTTGGAGTGGGCGCATGCTCGTGAGTGTATCCGCATGACCTATACCATGTCCCCAGCCATTGTGGAGGAAGGGATTCGGATGATTGGTGACGAAGTGGCAAAAGCCTACCGGGAATAAAAAACCCAACCAAGCAGAGAGGGTGGGATTCGAACCCACGAAACCTTTCGGTTTGCCGGTTTTCAAGACCGGTGCAATCGACCACTCTACCACCTCTCCTTAAAAGTTGCTGGGAATCGAGGGCCTAATGTCTCCATTCTTGGGCAGGATGCAACCAAAAGCCTGCAAGAAAGCAAAGAATTTGGATCGTCGCACATTTGGAAGTGACGCCATTTTGGCACTTTTGGCTTACGAGGATGATGCAATTGTCCCCTGTATGATCGGCGATCGTACCCTGTTTGATCGGCGATTGTACCCTGTTTGATCGCCGCTGGGATTCCCCAACGTCAATCGGGAGTCGTCAAACGCCGTTAGGGAATCGGGAGCCCTTATCCAAAGCGTTCTCCCAAAACCTTCATCACCAGGTCCATCGGCAGATGCTCTTGTTCGATTTGCCGCCACTCAGCCCGGGCCCAGAGATAGGCTTCAGATTCGTCTTCACGAAGCAGGGGCTCGCTCCGCCAGCGGGAGGGTTTGCCGGTTCCCATTGACGCTTTTGGGACGCGATCAATGGTGTTACGATTCATCAACAAGCTTTGGGTATGGGGAAATTTCCGACGGAAGAGCGAAAGAATTTCAAAACCCTGCACATCGATATCACCCCAATAATAGACTTCGCACTGAGTAAGCCAATCCAGGACACTAAAATTCGCCACCCGATAGCCGTGTCCGTGGAGCCCAATCACGTTGCGGAGCCCGCGATCACGCAGGGAAACAAGGGTGGTGAGGTTTTCGATCACCAAAACCCGATTTACTGGCCAATTAACCGTGGCCAGGGTTCGAACCGGGAGGCCAAAATCCGTAAACTTCTCGGCGCAAGATTGCTGCAGCGCGGAATCCAGGAAACAAACCCGAATCAGGGGCTCCACCCACTGGAGACCATATTTTCTCTCAAAAATTTCCTCCTCCTGATCGATGGCTTCATCGGGAAGAATTTCTTCGAGCAAAGCATCAAGCAACCTGGCATTTCTTTCGATGAATTTCGTATCCACCGGCAAACTGAGTTCCCGCAGATAAAGGTTCGGACGTGGATTGGCTTGAAAAAACTCCAACACCACCACGATTCGGTCCCAGATGGGCTCGAGTTCGAGAATTTTGCCGACATTGCCAGTTATCCAAGTTCTCAATTGGGGAAACCTGAAAAGTAGTTGTGCAACCCGGTTACGAAAAATGGCAAAGTCCTCTTCCCGATCCAGAAAACGCAGGTAATCCTCTCTGGTTTCAAATTCGATGAGCCGGGGTTCGCGATTTTTGGCCTTCAAACCACTTTCAGCCAGATGGTAGGTGTAGCCAAAACCGCGCTTTACGGTTCGTTCGCCAGGACCGAGGATCTGCTTGGAGTTTTCGCG
>JBGSJM010000467.1:0-4665 GCA_041742015.1 Verrucomicrobiales bacterium
AACCGGGGAAGTGATGGGAATTGATTTCGATATGGGAATTGCTTATGGAAAAGCCCAAATGGCGGCCTCGGCCCCCTTGCCGTTGAATGGTAACATCTTTATCAGCGTCAAGGATCGCGATAAGGATGAAGCTGTCTTGATCGCCCGAGAGTTTAATGATCTAGGCTTTTCGATTTATTCTACATCAGGAACTGCCACCAGAATCGAAGAAGCGGGAATTCCAATCAACAGGCTGCATAAACTGGCGCAGGGGCGTCCCAATGTGCTTGATATGATTAAAAATGGGGAAATTGCTCTTGTCATCAACACACCGAGCGGAAGAACTCCACGTCGCGATGAGGTCAGGATTCGTTCCGGTGCGCTGACTGCACGGGTGCCGATTGTGACGACGCTCAGAGCGGCTCACGCCAGTATTAATGCCATCAAATCGCTTCGAGAGAATAAGTTAGGGGTAACTGCGTTGCAGGAGTATCATCCTCAAAAACGGAAGCCATCCGTTTCTTGATTTTGAATCAGGAAGGAATGAAGCTATTTCCAGGTCCCTCTGGCCAGCGACTTATGTGGATAAGCAGATGGCAAACACGGAAATTTTGACCAGCATTTTGAATTTGCCAGTTTTTTCACTTGGTGAAAGGCAGATCTATTTCGGCGAACTGTTGGTGCTCTCGGTGGTGGTTTTCGTGTTCTTCCTTTTTACGTGGTTGCTGGTTGCCTGGAGAAACAGCCAGAGGGCAGCTCGCAATCAAGCGGCTTCTTTCGAACAGATGCGGGAAGCTGAACAACGGATGAACGATCTGGTGGCGACTCAAAACGAATTGACTGGGCGCCTGTCCGCCATGAATGAAAATCTGGCGGCCCGTCTCGAATCAATGAGTGGGCGGATCGGACAATCCATGTCCGACGCATCCAAATCGACTCAGGATAGTTTGGCGGGCCTCAAAGAGCGGCTCACCGTGATTGATTCGGCCCAGCAAAATATCACTTCTCTCACCGGGCAGGTGGTGGAGTTGCAAAACATCCTTGCCAACAAACAAAGCCGCGGGGCTTTCGGTGAAGCGCAAATGCAGGCGATAGTCCAGGACAGTCTGCCAATCGGTTCCTATCAGTTTCAGGCCGTTTTGTCGACGGGGCTTCGGCCCGATTGCCTTATCCCGATGCCAAACCGATCACCCGCCCTGGCGATTGACGCCAAGTTTCCGCTCGAAGCTTGGAATGCCATTCGGGCAGCCCGGGTTACAGAGTCTCGCGAAACGGCAGAGAAACAGTTCCGGCAGGATATGGGAGTCCATATTAAGTCTATTTCCGAAAAATACCGTATCCCCGGAGAAACCCAGGATACTGCCATCATGTTTGTTCCATCCGAGTCTATTTTCGCGGAAATTCACGAGAAACATGATGTTTTGATCCAGCAAGCTTATCGCGCTCGGGTTCTAATCGTGTCGCCCTCCTTGCTGATGCTCGCGATTCAGGTAATTCAATCGGTTCTCAAAGACGCCCGGATGCGTGAACAATCGGATGTGATTCAATCTGAGGTGATCCGTCTGATGGACGATGTTACCCGTCTTGACGCTAGGGTTCGTGCTTTGGGAAACCATTTTGGAATGGCCCAAAATGACATCACCCAAATTCTCACCTCCACCGAAAGAATTGCTAAACGAGGAGAGTTGATCACCAACCTCGACTTTGGAAACTCCGCTGCTGAATCTGGTGAGAAAACCTAGTCCTGTCTTAACGACTCGCCAGCTTTTCGTATAAGTCGACGGTTTCCCTGGCGATTGCCGTCCAGCTAAAATGCTCTTCGACGCGCTTTCTGCCAGCTTCTCCCATTTTTTTGCAGCGGGCCGGATCGCGAAGCAGGGAATTGATGGCGCTGGCTAAATCAGCGGCAAAACTCTCGGGTGAAATTGCTTCGAAAGGTGATTCTTTGTGCTGATCCAGCGGCACATGAAGACCTGTTTCACCATCAATGATGATTTCCTGCATTCCTCCCACTCTGGATGCTACCACAGGTGTTTCACAGGCCATCGCTTCGAGATTGATGATGCCAAAAGGCTCATAAATCGAAGGGCAGCAGAAAACCTGAGCGTGCGAATAAAAAACAATTTTTTGGTAATTGGAGATTTTTTGATCGATCCAGACTATGTTTCCTTCGAATCTGGCCCTTGCCACCTCGACGGCAGCCCGCATTTCGGCAGCGATTTCCTGGGTGTCGGGCGCTCCGGCGCAGAGAACGACCTGTGCATTCGGATCGAGATGCTGGATCGCATTAACCAGGTGAACAATTCCCTTTTGCCGGGTGATTCGGCCGACAAAAAGAACAATTGGCCTGGCAGGATCGATTTCGTATTTCCGGAGGACATCATCATCTTTGATCGGTTTGTATTCGTCGGGATCAATGCCGTTGTAGATAATTGGCACCTTACTTTCATCGAGATCGAAAAGATTTAGAATATCTTCTTTGGTTTCTTTTGATACTGCGATCACCGCATCGGCCATTTCAATGGCGGTCTTTTCCAGCCAAAGCGTGAAATCGTATCCTCCGCCAAGTTGTTCTCTTTTCCAGGGGCGGAGCGGCTCCAGTGAGTGAACGGTCAATACTAGCGGGATCCCGTAGTTTAAACGTGCCAGGATTCCCCCGAAATGGGCATACCAAGTGTGAACGTGAACCACGTCAGCTTCGATCATTTTGGTGTTGAATTTCAGACAATTTTCAAGAGCACTGAAGACTGATTGCAGTGGCTGAGGAGCGGTGTAATCCGATTTGTCGGTCTCGAAGCCATAGGCACTGGGGTTTTGTTCGACATTGTGTTGTCGGCCAAAACAGCGGACCTCAACTTCGCAGAATTTCGCCATTTCCCGGGCCAGATACTCGACATGAATACCTGCACCACCATAGACATGAGGTGGGTATTCGTTGGTCAAAAGTAGAGATTTCATATTTAATGGAATTTTTGTCGCAAATGTTAGATCTCAACGGTGGATTTCCACTCGGCTACCTGGATGTTTCCTTGGTGCCTTGCCATCAGGGATTTTTGCAAACCCAAGCTTTGTTCTGGTTCCCCATGGACGAGAAAGATGTTCTTTTTGCTGCCCCCCATTTTGTCGAAATAGGCGAGCAACTCACTGCGGTCGGCATGACCGGAAAAGGAATCAAGTATCTCGACTTTCGCCCGGACAGAAAATGGATCGCCGAGAATGTTTACTCTTTTGTCCCCATTGCGGATTTTCCAACCCAGCGTGTTCTGGGCGCAATACCCCACAAAAAGAACCGTGTTTTTTGGGTCTTCGATTGAATACCTAAGGTGATGGAGCACCCGGCCAGCTTCGCACATGCCGGAAGCCGAAATAATGATTGCCGGGCCTTCCAAATCATTGAGTTTTCTGGATTCGGTTACTTTACGGACCAGTGTCAAGTTCTCGAAGCCGAAAGGATTGCGTTTTTCGAAGAGGAATTCGTAGACTTCTTCATTAAAACACTCGGGGTGAATTCGGAAGATTTCTGTGGCGCTTACTGCCAAAGGGCTGTCGACGTAGATCGGCACTTCCGGGATTTCTTTGTTCTCGGTTAGTTCATGGAGCACGTAGATAAGTTGTTGGGTCCGTTCCACAGCAAAGGCGGGAATGATAACCTTGCCTTTCTTTTCCAGAGCCCGGTTTAAAACGTCTTGAATCATGTGATTTGCCTGGGTGGGAAGCTCATGTTCACGGGCACCGTAAGTGCTTTCCATGAGGAGGTGATCCACACCATCCGCAGAGCTCGGATCGCGCAGCAACTCATTATTCCCCCGACCAACATCACCCGAAAAAAGGAGACGTTCTTTCCTCGTACCTTTTTTGATGTCGAGGATGACTTGTGCCGACCCAAGAATATGGCCAGCATCGATAAAAGTCAGCGTGACACCGTCAGCGATTTGGATCGGGCGATCATAACCAATATTGACAAACTGCCGCATACTTTCGGTCGCATCCTGTTCGGTATAAAGGGTTGTGAGTTCGGGGAGCCCCTGTTTGATCCGCCTTTTGTTCAACCAGCCGATTTCCTGGGTCTGGACTTTGGCAGAATCCACCAGCATGATCTGGCAGAGGTCACGGGTTGCAAAAGTTGAATAGATGTTGCCTCGGAAACCCTGCTTCGTCAGGTTGGGCAGATTACCGCAATGGTCGATGTGGGCATGCGAGAGAACGACCAAGTCGATTTCGGCTGGATCAAATAAAAACTCGCGATTTCGGTGCAGGGACTCTTCACGCCGTCCCTGAAAAAGACCGCAATCAAGAAGTATTTTCGATCCATCAATCTCAATGAGGTGTTGTGAACCCGTCGTGGTTCCGGCTGCGCCGCAGAAAGTAATTTTCATGGTTTCTTCCCTCTCATAGCGGGATTCCGGGTGAACTTCAAGCGATTGCACTCGACCAAATTTCTTGCGCTTGGAAAATAAATGTTCAAAAAAGCAATTTAGAATTCAGAAAAGTGCAACAAAATTGATTGTTTATGTGAATTGGTTACTGTTTTATAAAAAAATATTGAAATTATTGACCGAATTGATTGATAAATTGTAAAATAAACTTAAATTATTAGTATGATGCGAATCACTAGTTTTATTTTAACTTTAATCGCTGTTTTTTGCAGTGCTGTTAAAACGGAGGCTCAAACCCTTCGGGTAATCG
>JBGSJM010000468.1:0-9468 GCA_041742015.1 Verrucomicrobiales bacterium
TTTCCTTTTATAGGCCTGTGTTTTCCTTTTATAGGCTTGTGTTTTCCTTTTATAGGCTTGTGTTTTCCTTTTATAGGCTTGTGTTTTCCTTTTATAGGCTTGTGTTTTCCTTTTATAGGCTTGTGTTTTCCTTTTATAGGCTTGTCATTTCATTTTGTTTGCCTGTGTTGTGTCAAAAGAGTCACTGGCGCTCCCCTTTTGGCTCGGTCATATATCTTGGTTCATTGATAATTTAATTAACCAAGATAAAACAAACCGAATCTTATTCTATTATGGCAAACATCGAATCATCTTTTGGGGACCGCCTTCAGCGCGGACAACAGTTGCACTCCATCATCGCTTCTTTTGATCCCGCCTTCGCACCGCCGGATGAGGACCTGCTTCCGGTCGAGTTCCTGGCTTTTCTAGAGGAACTGGACACGCTTAATGAGGCCGTGGTGGATGCCGAGGCCGAGTGGAAGAATGCAGCGGCGGCCCGCTTCGCCATCGTGACCGACATCAAAGACCGGGCCCTGCGGGCGCTTGACCGGGTGAAAAGCAAAAAGGCTTGGGATAGCCAACTGCCCCCCGTGAAAAGCGCCTCTGAAGCCCTGCGCGGTTACCGGCCCAGCCGCGTCAAGACTCCGCCCAAAGACGACGGCACCCCGGCGGTGATGACCGAGCCCAAAGCCGACCAGAGCTTTGGCGACATCAAGATGCTGCTCGACAAGCTCATCGCCGCGCTGCGCAAGGTGCCCGGCTACGACACCGGAGCGCCGTTGGAATTGACCATCGCCGCGCTCACCACCCTGAGCACTTCCCTGGATACCCAGAACAAAGCCGTGGCCGACCGTGAGCAAGACCTGCGCGCCGCACGCGATCCCCGCCGAGCGGGCTACGAGACGCTGAAAGAGCACAAGATCGCCATCAAAGACGCAACCCGCTCGCAATACGGTGCCAAGAGTGCCGAGTATGCCCAGGCGAAGACCGTGCGGGTGTAGGGGGTGGTGCCTGCACGATGGAAGATTTTTTTCTTGAAACGCCACGGGAAGGACGGATTTTGCTGAGGAGGGTTCCAAATATTAAACGAACTGGAAGGGTTCCCGTTCATTGTTACACGCCCCCCCCATCCAGAATAAAACTGTTCGCTATACAATTCTGAACGAATGGACTTCACCTTAATCGACGGAATCATCTCGGGGCTAGATCGAACCACACAAGTCAGTGGTGGTGGGGATACCATGACCACCACGACACACATTTCCATATTTAACCTCCTGGGGGAGAGGGTGCTCCTGCAGACAAAATACCCGGCGATGATTGCCGACGGAGACCATTTGAGATTAGCAGGTGTCCGAGGTCAAGGGCAGTTTACCGCGATAGCGTGCAAGAATATCACAACTGGATGGATGACAACATTCAAGAGGCAAGGCTGTGCGATCTCCGCTCTCATCGGCTTCGGTATAGTTGGCATTGTGTCTACACTGATTTTTCCACTATTCATTTTTATGCCGATTTTCTCGAGCGTGGTTCTTTTCTTTATCATGCGAGCAGATACTCGGCTGAAGAATGCCCACATGATGCTAAACCAATAGCGAACAAGACGCATCATCCAATCCCTACCAGCTGCCCTAAACCTCTTTCCAACCCATCGCCCCTTTTACTTTCTGGGCAAAACCTCCCTGACCAGTTCCTCCACCTTCCCGGCGATGCGCTCCTCCACTTCCTCGGTGTAGGGGGCGCGGTGGCCGTATTCGAACATGCCGGTGACTCCTTCGTAACCGCCTTCTTTTAACACGAGCAACGAGGGCACACACGGAATTAGACACGGAATTAGACACGAACTGGATTCGTGTTTAATTATTTAGGTGGGTTGAGGGAATCCGAAGCCGCTGATTTCCAAACGGCTCCGGGGCCTGAGCGTGGTGCGACCGCTCTGCCCTCCTCCGCGAGAAGGCGCAGGAAATGTCGAATTTGTCTCTTTGTCGGCTTTCATGAATTTGGCTGGCTGGCACTCGGAAGGTTGGACACCTTCAAATTGGGAAGCCGATTTGCGACATTGGAGGAGAGAACAAATGTCTTCACGTTCAACCACGCGAGTTTTGATTTAAGCTCGCCATTTAGGACGCTGAGTGTCTGTTTTGCATGGTCACTATCGCGAAAGGAGTCGTCTTCAAGCCAAAGAACCACTGTCACCTTTGCCCCTCTTTGCAACGCGCCTGCCAGATGCTCGGCAGGAAACTCATCCACGGGCTTCCGTGACGCACCCAGGAAAGCGGCGATGGTATCCCGGACTTTGAATGCTACCTCCACGGCGACCTCGCCTTTGATCCGGGGTTTGTTGGCGATTCTGTTGCGTCGAAAGTCCTTGGCCTCCAAAAGGAGTAGTCCAGACACATCATGCACCCCCACGATATCCACGGCCTTGGTGGAATGGGGAATCCCGCCTATATCGCCCTGAAGCCGGTTGGCTTCCTTCCGATAAAAAGCGGTATCGTCATACTTGAAGGCAACCGACCACTGCTCACCAAATTCGAAGCGTTGATTTTCGACATCGAGAGAAGTAATCATAAATTCAGTCGCGAGTTTGGTTCTTCTCGAACAGACTGCCTTCGTAATCATAGAGGGCAGCATATTCAGCGAGGATGGGATTGTCCGTGAGGTCGGCGAGAGTGGAACCACTGCCTATGGATACGCCCCTCTCGTCGGAGCCCCTGCGGGCGAGCCCGAAGAATTTCACCAGGCAGCGCATGTCTTCTGGAATGGCAGCGGGATACTCGGATGCGAGGGAAAGCCGGGTGGTGAGCAGGTAGTCATGACTGATCACAAAGATCTGGATGCCCTGGTTTGCGAGTCGAAGCAGGGTGTCCGAAAGCTGCACAACCATCTTTGGATTCAGATTAGCCTCAGGCTCGTCCCAGAACAAAAAGCCGTTCTTGGTCAAGGTGCCATTGATGATGAGCTGGGCCAGTGCGGCCAGCTTTCGCCAGCCTTCAGAGAGAAGGTGCGCTTCAATGCTGCCATCCGCCCCGGAAACGTAAAATCGCCCGCCTTCTAGGCTGACCTTTCCGCGAATTTCTTCTTCAAGCGGCTTGACCAGAAAGTCCAACGCGACATCCCGTTTTCCTCGAAGCTGCTTTTCGCTCAAAGCCAGACAGATGTCGCGGAACGTCTCGTCGAAGGACAGTTCCCGCTTCTCATAAGCAGCAACAAAGCCTTCGTAGAGGGCCAGGACCTCGCGCGAAGGTAAAAAGGCTGCCTCTTGGAGTTGGGCAACGCTGCTCCTGGCTTCTTTGATCTTATTCCGGGAAGTCAGTTCGAAACCGCACTGCTGGCCATTGCTGAAAGTGGCGGTGACTTCGGCGCTGCGGCCACCTTGCCCCCGCTGAACGAGACGCCCGATCCGATCATCCTCCGGCCTGAAAACGCCAGCCAACTTTTCGGCAAGCCGATGCTCCAACTTTTTGGCTTCCAGGACGCTGCCGTTGCTGGGATCTGCGCCACACTCTTTAACCAGCGTGTAAAGTAGTTTGAGCAAATGCGATTTTCCGCAGCCATTTCTGCCGATGAAGACATTCAGCCCTGGAGCAAACTCCAGGGTTTCGTCGGTAAAGAGACCGAATTTCTTGATGTTAGCCGATTTGAGGATCGGGGCAGTATCTGCTTCGGTTTTGGGCTTCGTGCTCATGATGGAGAGTGTAACTGGTATTCGGCAGACATTTCAACGAGTATTAAGACTCCGAACCTGCGGATGGGAACGAACAGATCAACTGGAGATCACCAAACCCAAATCGCCGAGGCATATTGAACTTTAACCACGCCAAATCCTTTTCTGCAACTCTCATCTGGATATGATACGCTCCTAAACCAATCGCCCCCCTTCACTTTTTCGGCAATACCTGCCTCACCAAGTCATCAACCTTCCCGGCGATGCGCTCCTCCACTTCCTCGGTGTAGGGGGCGCGGTGGCCGTATTCGAACATGCCGGTGACTCCCTCGTAACCGCCTTCTTTTAACACGCGCAAGGATGGCACGTAACTGAGGAGATCATTGTTGTAGCCACTCACCCAGGTGGTGTTCCTTGATCTGTCAGGTGATTGAGCAGGAGCTGCTTGTTCTGTCCCTGATCCAATCCCGCGCGCCGCGTGCGTGATCCACGCCTGGCGGGATACGAGACGCTGAAACAGCGCAAGATCGCTATCAAAGACGCGCTCCGGTCGCAAAATCGTAGCACGGGTTTCCATACCCGTGCAGCGAATGAATCGCAAAAGAAATCGGGTCGAAACGCCCCACGTTTGGTTTTTCCGTCGGATGCATCATCAAGCCCAGAAAGGCACATACTCCGCAAATTTTTTTGACCGGTTTTCGGGGTCAGCGGCCTTGATTAACTGATGATCGAGAGCTTCCTGGATCAGTCCAGACACCATAGATCGTTGTTTCTCCGGCATCTGCAGTCGTTCGCGCAAAGTAGTATTAGTCATGGCCGCACCGGAAAAATGTTTCAGAACCGCATGTTGATAACAGGCGTCCAGACGTTCCCTGGGTGACATCTTGGCAAATGGGCGTGGAGTGAATAGCGTGACTTTGAAATGATTGGGGCCGGCGTCGAATCGGATTGGTGGTAGTCCATACAACTCCACTGCCATACCGGCTTTCAGCAGGCCGGACCCTCTTTCTTCACATATCTTGTAGCGCCGAAACGCTCTGGCCAGTTGCTCATTGCGTGATTCTGGTTGCGTCCCGATCAAACGATCCAATCGCTTGGAAGGAAGCAAGCCACCTGGATTGGAAACTTCGACCCGATCATCGTAGATCTCGATCAGAGGCCCGGCTCCACTGATGGAAAAATCCTGGTGGATTAGCGCATTGGCGATGACCTCACGAAGGGCAATCTCGGGATATACCGTCTTCTTTTCCCTCAACGCCTGCTGGATCACCTCACTCTGAGGCAGCAGTGACATGACGAATGTCATTATACCTTGGAAGCTGATGGCGTAGCCCTTTGTTCCTTCCGTTTCCTGCTTGGTCTTAGTTTTGTTCAGACCATCATAGACCACGATCCTGACAGCTTTCCGGCTCAAGTCGGCAAAATCTGCCAACTTCCGTGCTGTAGCGATAGCTCCGAGATTCGTCACATACCCACCACCTCCGGCCTCACGGTCTACAAACCTCTCGCCAGCCATCCAGTTCATCGTTTCGGCGGGTGACGACGGCAACGGGCGATCCAGCATCTTCAGAATCGGCTCCGCATTCAGGCGGGTATTCATCTCTTCGTTGGTCAGTAACAGTGAAGCATGCAGTTCCTCCCAGCGGGGCGTTCTACTATGCAACATCATGGTTCCGATTTCCTGGCGACTGGCGGCACGTGTCGTTCCGCCTGAGCGAATGAAGGCATGTTCGAGACTTTTGCCCCTAAGATGCACCGGCTTGACCGTGGATTCGGGCACATGCACAAACAGCAGCCGCACAGTGGCAAAGCTCTCCACGGTATGATCCAGCGCAAGAGGCGGCTCCAGAGCCTCTCTGCCCAAATTAGCCAGCTTGTTCATCGTATTTTCAATGGCTGTCTCATCCACACCGACCGCCGTACCGGTGTTGTCCACGCCAAAAACGAGGAACCCTCCTCCCGGCAGATTTGCCAGGGCAGAAAGGTGTTCGGAGAGCCGTTTTTTGTCTGGAGACACCGCTGCTTTCCAATCCAGTTCGTTCAATTCATGCTTGGGAGGCTCAAGGCTCGCCTTGAGAAAATCCATCGCTTTCGTGAGCCAGAGTTTCATTTGGACGTTTTCAACTTAATTAAAAAGTCTTTGGTTTACAGTATATTGCAGACTGTGGACGTTTCCGGCACACATAAAACCGAGCCGCCAGGCATCCTCGTTGGCACGTCGAAGTCGCGACGCGATGGCTCGCCAAAGGCGAACTTTGCCGGAACCGGGCATCCAACAGGATCAAGAACTCGCTTTGTCGTTCGAAGAACATGAGTTGAGTATAATTGGCTTCCCCTCGCAACGCAACCCGCCCGGATACCAGACGCGGCAGCGGCAGGTCGCGTGTCGTGGCCGGAAGTTGATCTTTGGCTCAGCCTACCCACGGACGTCCCCTTTCCAACCCATCGCCCCTTTTACTTTCTGGGCAATACCTCCCTCACCAACTCCTCCACTTTCCCGGCGATGCGCTCTTCCACTTCCTCGGTGTAGGGGGCGCGGTGACCGTATTCGAACATGCCGGTGACTCCTTCGTAACCGCCTTCTTTTAACACGCGCAAGGATGGCACATAGCTGAGGAGGTCATTGTTGTAGCCACTCACCCAGGTGGAGTTCCAGCCGTAGGCGGCTTTAAATCTGAGCGAATAGTCCACCACGGTCTCGCCAGTCAGGGCGATAAAGGTCAGGTTGTTGCCGAATTGCCAGACTTGAATCGGATATTCCACGTGGCCGGGGGTTCCTCCTTGAGTCTGATATTGGCGAATAAAGTGCTCGAATTCCCTTTTGGCCATGCCACTCAGGTTGGGGAGGCGGCGGTGCAGCTCATCCAGCGGGATACCCTCCCGCAGCGGCAACTGGGTTCCGCCCATCGCGATGCGGAGCGGACCACTCAGGGGCTTCATGGGGGCGGCGATCACTTGTCGAACCGCCTCAGCCAAAATCTCCCCGTATTTGGCTGCCAAGGCGGTGGCTTCGGCATCGCGTCCCCGGATTCGGGGCAGGGGATTGGCATCGCCACCGCAGTTTTGGACAAACATGGCCACGGCTCCGGGATAAGATTTTTCCAATTCTAGCTGGGCAAACCCGGCATAGTCGCCATTGATGCTCAATCCACCCAGTGCGGTGGTGTGGCAGGAGTAACCAAAGACGATGCCCCGGAGCTGGTCCCCGGATTTGATGGTGAGCACGGGCACATCCTGATCGACCTGACCACCGAGGGCGCGGCTCTCGGGACCGCGAGCTCGGCGGCGGTTCACCGCCACCCCGGCGAGGCCCAGTTCATAGGCAAGTTCCGCCGGGGCGAGATTGGCGATGGCTGCGCCGATGACCTCCTCGTATTGCTGGTAGAGGCGGGCGGTGTAGCGGTCCTTTACCGCCGCCTCCTCCGGGGTGAACTCGTAGTAAAGCCAGAGAACATCTTCGGTAACAGGGCAACTGTGATTGTGGGAGGTGTTTAAGATGAGTCTTTCCCGGTGAAGGTCGTATTTCTTTTTTGCCGCTCCAGCGATGTGGGTAACCATTTTGTCGCTCAGACCCACCAAATCCGAGGTAACCAGCACTGAAGTCGCCCCGGAGTCGTCCCGCAGAGCGAGGGCTTTGATCCAGATGGGGTGCTCGACCCGGGTTGACATTCGGGTTTTGCCGCCATATCCCGCCAGCGGCACCGATTCAGTCGGGGTGATGTCGACTTTCGCCACCCCGGCCTCCCAGCCTGCGAGCACGGGAAAAACGAGTCCGGCAGAAAGTACCGCGATCACGACAAAAAGATAGAGCTTCATGGGTGCTACGATCAACGCTGCCGCCCCTCGCCGACAAGTGACGGGAACAAGCTTTTGGGGAGAATTTCGGGCTCGAAATCATTTCCGTTGGGGATCAAGTGGGTCCCCACATGTTCTTGTGAAGCGTAGATCGGTGTGTTATGAATGGTGAGAATGAGAGTTGTAGTTGAAACTGAAGATGATGGTCGGTTCATTGCGGAAGTTCCTGAAATTTCAGGGGCCATGGCTTATGGACTTTCCAGAGACGAGGCCATCACGAAAGTCGAGGCACTGGTTCTCCGGATTCTCGCCGACCGGCTCGATCATGGAGAGCCGTCGCCCGAAATCGCCGAGGTATTCGTTGTTTCGGCATGAGTTCCTGGGGGGCAGCCAAGGCGCGAAAGGTTCTGAAGGCTTTGATCATGATCGGGTGGTCAATCAAAAGACAAAGTGGAGGATCGCACCGTGTATTGCAGCGCGCCGGGTGGCCGGATTACGTTTTTGCTTTTCACGATGGAGAAGAAATCGGACCACGCATGCTTGCCCGGATAGCAAAGCACACAGGGTTGAGTCCTGACGATCTATAAATCGTAGTTTAGTGGGGTTGGAGGAAGAAATCAGTGCGCCCCCAAATGTGGTTGGCAAAGGCGAATTTTGCAATTATCGATGAGATCATGGGAAGACACCGTAACTCGCGTCCCCAGCGCACAACCTGGGACTCTCTGAAATCATCCGGCAGCTTGTCGGAGCGACACGTTCTCATGGCCACCGGCCTGGGGATGGAAGCGGAAACCATTGGAGACCAACATCGCTCTGCCCCCGAAACGCAAAATTTGCTTTTTCTCGAATGGGTTGAAGATCTTTATTACGCCAAATTTGGGACCTATTCTCCGGTCGATGAGAGGGCCACGCCCGCAGATCAAGAAGAACACCCTGCGGAAAATACTCTGCTGCAAGATCCTTGTGACATCATGGACAAGCACATCCAGCAACGCCGCGAACAAATTGAGAATGAGGGCGGTGATACCGAAATAACTGATGAAGAGCTGAGTTTCGAGGCCCAGGAAATCATTGAACACCATGTACGGGAGACCCCGGTTAGTTATGGAGAAATCAATGAAGAAGACCGTGAAATGCTCAAGCGACAGGAAGACTTTCGCAAAGCTGCCCGAGCGCTGACCCGGCATCTCGCCGAGATTCCGGCGGTGCGGAGAGTGGTTCTATTCGGCTCCACCGTCCTGCCACTCTGGAAGGAAGTCCCGCGATTTGCCAGGCTCCGAAAAAAGCAGATCAAAATTTACCACGAGGTTGGAAACATCGATCTGGCGGTCTGGGTGGCGAAGCCTTTCAACGCGGATCAACTGCGCAAAACCATGGGCAGCACCGTGAACGAGTTGGTGCAAAAAGAAGTTTATCTCTCGGTGGCTTCACATCACTTTAGCATCCACCTCATCGAGCAGAACACTGTCGCTGGCACGCCCGGTCTGCCGTCCGCAGGACGTTATCTGGGCATGGTGTGCCACTATAAAAAGTGCCCCAACCAAAAGCCAGAATGTTTTGTGGATGGATGCGGTGCTGTCAAACATGTCCGGATCCTTCCCTGGTTCAATCTCAAACCGCACCGCCTCAACACCCACAATTCCCAAGTGCTCTACGATGCTGAGGCCAAGCCTTAGTTCGGGTCTTTCCCCATGGTGAACACCGCACGATCATGGGTGGGGAGGCAAGTGCTGCGGCCTTGACATGGTCGGCAAAGAAACGTTTGGTTCGTGCGCAGTACGAATATCATGCGTATTTTGGTTTGGTGGCTTCTCGTTTTGAACGGCTTCGTTTTCGGAGAAGGCATGAGCATTCAGGACGGGAAAACACACTGGTCGCTGTTGCCGCCAAAGATCGCTCCTGGGGCGGACATCGACAGCCTTATCAACTCCAGGCTGACGGAGAAGGCGCTCACTCCCAATCAATCGGCGAGCCGCTCAGCACTGGTGCGGAGGCTTCATCTGGATCTCACTGGTCTGCCGCCGACG
>JBGSJM010000469.1:0-14636 GCA_041742015.1 Verrucomicrobiales bacterium
GCAGGAAAAGGCATTTCCTCGTTACTTTTGTTATCGAGCGAGCAGGAAAAGGCATTTCCTCGGCACTTTTGTTCTAAAGCGAGTAGGAAAAGGCATTTCCTCGGCACTTTTGTTCTAAAGCGAGTAGGAAAAGGCATTTCCGGGGCGTTTTATACGCATTCCCTGCGCAAATGCTTCGGAATTAAAAGATTTCGGAAAAATGCAATACAGATTGCCGAAGTGGAACGGGTTGCCGAACCCGTTAGCGAAGCCCATCCGCCGGAGCCCGGGTGCCCATCCTGGGTTCACACATCATTTCCCCAAATTTTTTTGTCATCAGATTTCATCTCATCCGATTCCCTCTCTGATATGATCTCACCATTCCATCCTCTATTGCCCTTTTCACAAATCAAAAAATATCGTAAGAATCTTTTCATGAATCCGCCTCGCTTCCTTGCCTGTTGTCTTGTCGCTGTTTTGCCGTGGTTTGCGGTTTCATCTGCTGCGGCTGGGGAACGAATCGCTTTTGTAGCAGGGGTGGATACCTATGATGGGTGAAAGTGGGGGCAGACCAGTTATTCTCAGTTATCTGCGTTTATTGATATTGAAATTTTCGTGCCACCATTAACACCCGCAAGTGCTTGGCTTGCGCCTTGGAAACTTAAAAGGCCTTGAGCGATAGTACCAGTTGAGCCGCTATCAAAGCCAGTGTGATTTCATCGATAATGCAGAAATTTCACTGGCTAGGGCAATTTTGTTTGATCCGAAGTTCCGGGAATTCGCATCGAGCGATGAACGCTTTGGGCTGGCGAAGCATCAATCAACCACTGGAACGCGCTCAGAGTCGAGGGGCTTGCAGGTGGCCTGTGACGTTGCACAAAAAAAGCGGTTTGAGCGATTGACTTTAAATGCGCGACGTATTTATTGCACATTCAATTCAATGAAAAATTTATTCACCTCTTTCGCCGTCCTTGTTTGTTGCGGCATGGCTTCAGGACAAAATTTCGAAGTTCATAGGGTGGCTGATCTTTCGATCAAATTACCGGAAGCACCGAAAGTTTTGACCGTTCCGTTACCCAAAGAAGCTGATAATTTGACTAAATCGAAGGAAATCTATCAAAGTAGTTATGCACTTGGAAAAATAGCCGTTGCAAAAACTATTTATCATAATCCGGCAAATCTTGATGGTGCCGCCGCAGGAGCGATAGAGGAAGTTACCCGGAGCATGAAAAAAATCAGCTCGCGTCTAAATGTAGAATCCAAAATAGTTCACAGAACGGTGTCTGGCCTAGAGGGCCGCGAAATCCAATTCACGACATCGGCCGACGGAAAGCAACTTCGTCAATACCAATTGGTGTTCTGCCGAGGCGACACGCTGTGGACTATTATCATATCAAGCATGGAAAGTGCTGTATTAGAAGATAAGGAAATTATTTTTCAATCGATTGCAGTGCAAGACTGATTTCGCCTGTGGCCCTCGTTAACGTTGTCGTTGCTGATAAGATATTATTAATACAGGCAATGAGTGTATTTTTATCCCTTTCGCCCATAGCTTGTTTGGCGCTTGGCTTCATCACGTTAGTCTTACTTTTCTCTTTGACCTTAAGCAGAAGAGTCCTGTTCATCCTTGACAGAAAAAGCCTAGAAGCCGCACGAAAAACTAATTCGGTCAAACACCGGGAGTTTCTTGATGCTTATAGGGATAAATTGCATAGTTCATTGTTTGTTGAATTAGTTAGTGATAAAGGTAGTTCTTTCGAACAAATTTTTGACGATTGGCGATTTCTTCTGGGTGAATTTAGAAAATATTTGTCCGAGTACTTTCCTGTTGTTAATCAGTCCAGGGTGAAACTGTTTAACGTTCGTGAAAATTTTAGGAAATCCCCTACTAAGAAAGAAATGGAGGAAGTCTTCGAGGAACTAAATACATATCTTCCATTTAGTGTCGAAGATGGCGAGATTCCAAATAAACGGAAGGGTTTTTTTTTGATCAATGGCGTTATTGTTTTTATAATATTTACGTTACCCTTATATCTTGGCGGCGTAATTCTCGCCATTGGTACAAATTCGAAGCATCCTTTTTCCGATGCTGTCTGGATTATCATTGTTTCGCTTTTGTACATCGGGATTCGTATATATCAGAATTCGTTATCGCACCCAATTAAATCCCCTTTGGATTGAGCTTGCCCCGTTGTGACTGACTGACGCGGCCTCGAATGAGTTCCGAGACTTTCAACTTTGGGAAATCGAATAGAACGAAATTCAAAGCGATTTGAGAGGCGATAATGCTGTACGCTGTCTCTTTTGAGAGCCTGAATCATTTTGAACGTCTTTCCGTGCAGGCAATAAGGCGTAAGGGGCAATTTGGCAGCGATAAGCCTGAACGTCATAGCTCAAAGAAATGAGCCAGTAGCTTCGATCAGCTGCATTACGATTGATTCCTGAGCGCGAAGAATGGTTTGTTTCTATTTACATTACGGAAAACCTAAAGAAAATAATTTGAACGGCAGCCCATTGCCGGTAGGTTAACAATATGAAAACCAATAGATTCATGTGGGAAAGGTTCAAAAGCTTTGTGGAAACGGCGCACGAAAATCGAATTATACCAATGTTCACGATTTCCAAAATTCGCGATATGCTTGAATTGGACTCTGAACCTAACTACAAGGAACTTGAGGAGTTTGCTCACTTTTACCACTTTAATATTGATCCTATTGAGGGGCGATTCCGGTACAAGTTCTACCCTTCAACGTCTCCCGAAAATGGTTTTGACGATTGGAAAACAGCAGACATCCGGCGGCAGGCGGGATGAACTGACAGGGTAAAGCCGACGACTGGCCGATTGGCTAAAGGTCGTCAACGCTGTAATCCGGCGCAACACCGCGACAGGTCCCCAGGATAGACAAAGTATTTGCAGTTAACAGTTAAATGTCCATAGAAACTGATTATCAAAGCGTTCTACGTTATACCCTGCCGAGAAATCTCCTAAATTCGCGCTCGCGAAAATGTGCTTTTAATCACACAAATGAGGCTCACGGGGACAGCCTCCTCAAATGAGGCTCACCCTGCTGTAATAATGGCATAGGCGGCTAAGCGGCGCACGGGGACAAACAGAATATCTTCCACCTTCCCAGAGTGATTATCTGAGCTTTTTGATATTCCACTTTTGATCCCAAATACCTTATCTGTCCCGAATGTCACTAGTTAGGACAGACTCATCTTTGGTGAATCCCCGCGCTGATTAACCGAAGCTATTGATATTTCACTCTTAGTCCCCAATAGCCTGTCGGACCCACTTCGGGCAGTCCAAGTCGCCCGTTGCGTGACTTGGGATTGAGAAATGCCGAAGATAAGGAAATTTCCAATGCAACTCGGGAACAGGCTGTGATTTTCATGACCTGACAGGGTACAACGTGCGACCCAACAGGGTTGAACCAACCATATCGCCATGTAGAACGGATCGCCGAATCCGTTCAGCGAATAGGGTTCTACTAAGGTGCCCCCAGGCTCCGGCGGATAGGCTTCGCAAACGGGTTCGGCAACCCGTTCCACTTCGGCACTCCGTTCCACTTCGCACTTCTTGGTATTCGCATTGGCACACACGATTTTCAGGAACAGGCGCAAGACGAGTCAGCCTGATGTCACCAAACTCCAAAAGGGCTTCCACTCGTGCCGGGCACTCTTGGCTGAAACCAGAGAGACCTCCACCCAAATCTGCCTCGGAAACGGCGTTTTTGATCGGGTTAAGTATGAATATTACGGAAAAATGTGAAAATTAGTAAATTTATGTTGACTACTAACTTATATTAGCTATAGCTACTGTGCTTTTGAGAAATTATTATATTTAAAAATGAAAAATAAATTGAAATTGAATGATATTCCATCGCAGTTCGATGAGTTGTCTACTTTTGCGAGTGACATCCATGTCGGACTCAAATCACTGGAGACGGGGCTTAGCCTCAGCCCCAGCAATAGTGCCGCCAGTTTGGAGCGGATTATCGGAGACGCTGAAACGGCGGAAAAGAACTTCCAGGAATCGCGTCGTTTGCCGGAGCTGGTCCTGGCCCCGGCTCAGGAAAAAGCAGATGCGGACGGCAAAGCGTTTATCCTCGCGCTGAAGGGGATCTGCCGCGCCAAGTGGGGGACGCAGTGGTCACCGGCCTGGGCCAGTGTCGGCTTCGTCAATGGATCACTCGCCACGCCATCCAAACTGGGTGAACGGGAATCGATCCTCCTGCGGATGTCGTCGTTCCTCGCGGAAAACCTGGACTTTGAAGTCGCTGCTCTCGGGGTGACGGCGGTCCGGGGGAAAGAGATCCACGAGGCGTTAAAAACTGCGCGGGCCAACCGCAGCAACCACCGCAGCAACCATAAGGAAAAGGGCACAGCCCGCAACGCAGCGGTGGCAACTCTGAAAAAGCAGCTCCGCTGGGTGATCAACGATCTGCGGATGAATCTGGCTGCTGATGACAACCGCTGGCATGTCTTTGGCCTGGTCGGGGTGCAGAATCCGGCGAAAAAGGAAGCGGAGATAGCTGATGCAACAGCGGTCGGGGATCGGCGGCTAGAAGCCACCACTACGGAGGCGCCGGTGCTGACTCCAGTGGTAGCGCGGGTGGCGGGAACAAACGGGAATGGCAGCCATGCCGTGGAAGAAGTGGTTGAGTTGTCCCGGTAGGTGGTGATTCTTTGATGGATTATTTGAAGGGTGTTGGTTTTGTACCAGCACCCTTTTTTTGCCCTCGCGTAAAGACGGAGGCCTTATTTCGTCCGAAACGCCCCGCTGGAGCAGACGAGCAGCACGAGGTCGCGGAGGCCGGTAGCCATACATGACAAAAGTTGACCATAAATCTCATTAATGAACTTGAAAAGGTTCTTATTGGTAATTTAGAATCCATAATGTCCGTGATGGAAAGCTTGCTTGAAGAGCACGGCCCCGGGAGTTCAAAAGTCGGCAACTTTGCCAATGCCGGAAGTAACGAAATTCAAGATCCAGTTGGCAACGAGCATTACCTCCTGAATGTAACAATCGAGGGGATCACACACCTCAACCGCGTGTTTTCGATTCCCACGGACGCCACCTTTTTTCTCCTACATTGTGCGATTCAGGATATGTTTGCATGGGAAAGCGATCATCTCTATGCCTTTGAAATCGGCAGCAAGAGAGATGCTTTAGAAATTGGGCCCAGTGAGCCTCCCTACTTGCTGCCAGTCCGCTTGATTGATATCCTCGGCACAACGCCCAAAAAGTTTTCGTATATGTATGATTTTGGTGATTCATGGAACCACATCATCACGATCAAAAAAATCCAGAAACTCGATAAACCCAACCCTCTACCAGTGGCGATATCCGGTAAAGGGACGCCCCCGCCCGAGGATTGTGGCGGGGTCCATGGGTATTACGCTCTCAAAGAGGGAACCCATTGGATGTCTGAAGAGGATCCGGAGTATTGGAAAGAATACTTCGAAAAAGGATTCACACCGGAGGCAACTGTATTTTCCAACGCAAAAGAATACTTCAAACATACGCAAGGCATGCCCGGATTCTGAGTCGTCGTGTTACTCCAGGCTCTGCCCTTTTGTCTCCGGTGCGAACCAGACTACGACCATGCCAACGAAATAAATCAGGCACAGAGTGGTGTAGGCATTCGCCGAGGTACCAAAGGCGCTGACGAGGTTGGCAATTTGAAGGCCCCCAATGGCTGCGATGATTCGCCCGACATTAAAACAAAAGCCCTGTCCGGTCGCACGGACCGAGGTGGGAAAAAGTTCCGGAAGGTAGAGCGGGAAAAAGCCGTAAAAACTGGCAGTGATCCCACCCATCAAAAAAGCCGTGCCGAAAAACCAGGGATTGATGATGGTGTTGGTCTTGTAAAAAAGCAACGCAGAGGCGAGCGCGGCGACACACATGATCAGATAGGTGTTGCGCCGGTTGAGCCAGTTGGCGACAAAAGGGGCGAAAAAGGCAAAGAGCATGGCTCCGAGAGAGGTCGCGATTTGGGTGTATTGGGCAACATTTTTGTAGCCGTTGGCGTCGATATCGGCTGAGGTGGACCATTTCGCCGACTGTTGGACGGCTCCCCAGGTGCCGAGGAGTGCGATCCCCGCGAGGCCCGCTCCGAGGAGCAGGTTTTTGCGAATCCGCCTCTGACTTTCCTGGCTCATCGAACCTGCGATCCCGGCCCGGACCAGGTAACGCCTGACTGGCAGGAGGAATCCCCAGACCACCACCCCAAACCCAATCACGGTAATGAAAGTCGCACCCAGACTGCTCACCCCGGCAGCAATCCCCATGGGAGACCACGACCAAATGATGCCAAGGGCAACGATGGCTCCAAGAAATACGCCTCCCAAATCGGGAGTATTCCAGTGGGAGGTTTTCCCGGCGGCTTTTTCCTCCTCCCATTTGTCCGATTCGGGAACGAAGATTCGGATGAGAAAAATAATGAGGGCGGGAAGGGCTCCCGAGAGCATGAGGAAGCGCCATGCCTGATTATCCAGGAGCCAGGAGGAAAGGGCCTCGCTGCCTCCCAGGGCGAGGATACAACTGTGCATCGTGGAGATAAAATTGTTCATGCCGAGGCTGAGGCCGGCGACGAGAAGATAACCCAGGTTGGCCGCCGCTCCGATGGCTCCGGCGACCAGGGCGCGGTTCCCTTTGGTCCAGAGTTCATTGACCAGGGCTACGCCGAGAGCCCATTCACCACCCATCCCCAGGGAGGCTATAAAACGGAGGATCGCGATATGCCAGGCTTCCGTGGCAAATCCACACAGACCGGTGAAAATGGCGTAGGTGAAAATGCTAATGGACATCGCCTTGACCCGGCCGATCCGGTCACCCAGCCAGCCAAAAAAGACCCCGCCAGTAGCGGCTCCAACCAGGAAAGTAGCGATGATGACGCTAAACCAGCGGTCCAGCGAAGCAGTGAGGGCTTCTGGAGAGGTGGTTCCGGCGAGCAGATCCTGCAGGGCGGGTTTGCCGATCAGAGGGAAGAGCCCCATTTCATATCCATCAAACATCCACCCCAGAAAGGCGGCGATGAGGGCCATGTTACGTCCATAGTTTGGGGACGACTTGATCGATTTTACCGGATTCATAAACAAAAAAGTGTAAATACACGACTTTTTTGACTAAATCACTGTCTTTATTGCGCCTGGCGTTTCCGGAGGAGAAATTCCTGACAAGTTATCCCAATAAGGGTCAGAGCCGTGATCGGGAGGATGAAATAAACCATCGCCGCACGAAAAGTTCCGAGTGCCTCGTGCTGGGTAGCCGTAAAAATTAAATATACGATGTAGGCGACATAGAAAAAGAGAAAGACGGCACCATTGGTGCGGCTGATCCGGTAACCTACGAAGAAAATCGGAAGGCAGGCTACGGCCACTGCGATCATGACTGGAATGTCGAAACGCAGTGCCGCAGCCGATACGGCGATACCGGCTGGTGAAACAATTGACGACAGGCCGAGGACGCAGAGGATATTAAAAATGTTACTGCCCACGACATTGCCCACGGCAATGTCACGCTCTCCACGGATTGCTGCGATAACTGAGGTCGCGACTTCCGGCATGGAGGTTCCTGCCGCAACAATAGTCAGGCCGATCACCAATTCAGACACTCCGAACGAATTCGCGATTGCCACCGCGCTGTCAACCAGCCACTTTGATCCGAGCATAAGCGCACCCAGACCACAAACCACGAGAACCATGTTCATCAGCAAGTTATTTGACTTTTCGCCGAATTCCTGCTCGTATTCAGATTTCACCTCTTCTTTGTTTTCCCTGCGGCTCTGGCGGATCAGAAAAATGGTGTAAGCGATGACTCCAGAAAAAAGGAGAATTCCGTCGAGGCGGCCAATCTTTCCGTCATAGCCGAGGATGAAGACCAGAAACGAGACCCCGATCATAACTGGCACATCAAAGCGGACCAGTTGCTGCGCCACGATCAGAGGAACGATCACGGCGGACAGGCCAAGGATCAAAAGCACGTTAAGAATATTGCTGCCCACGACATTTCCAAGGGCCAAATCAGCCTGCCCCTTAAACGCGGACATCACACTGACAGCCAGCTCCGGGGAACTTGTGCCCAAAGCAACCACGGTCAGCCCCACCACCAGTGGAGAGATGCCTGCGTAAGTTGCGATCCTGGATGCGCCACGAACCAACCATTCCGCCCCGAAGATAAGAAGCACCAGGCCAAAGATGAGATAAAGGATAATAGAAACAGTCATTGTCTGAAATGCCGCTAAAGGACTGTCTAAAACGAGCAAGGCAAGCGAAAAGATCGCCCTGCTTCGCCGCAGCATTCGCAATGGTCCAGTCCTTCCCGGATCCTGAAGTTAAAGTGGAAAAATAGCCGGAGTTTATAATGAGGGAGGACTACCTTTCACTCACTACTTGGTGATCTCTTCCAAGTAGGTGGCGATATCGATCAGATTGCGAACCGACAATTTGTCGATAAAGTCTGGCATCGGACTGCTTTCGGCACCCTGTTTGTCGCCCAAAATGATCTTCGACTTGACGTGTTCAATGGAAATTTGGTGTTGCGGGTCGAGGATATTCCCGGCGTAATCATCACGTCTCCACCCGGCATTACTGATTCCCCCCAAAGAAATCATATCGATGGCAGGGAGGTCAATCTCGGGAAACTTTTCTCCCTGGATCACATGGCAACGATGGCAACCCTTGATTTCAAACATTTCTTTCCCGGTCTTGGCGTTTCCTTTCGGAAAGACCGATTTCGCCGCAGTGGTTTCGGATTGGGTATGGCCAAAAACGATAACTCCCAGGACAATAAAAGATACGGTGGAAAGAATTTTCATGGCCCACCTTAACAGGCCCACCCCTCTCGTTCTAGGCAGCCATTGCTCTCTTCTTCGCATCGATTGCTGAAATGGGATGTGAAAGATCGCCGGACGACATTTGCCAGGCGGGTACTGGGACAGCATATGCACAGAAATGCGCATGATCTGCGGAGTGCTCTGGCGCAAACCGGGTAACCTCCGCCATGATTTTATTGTCACACAATCATCAAGGGGAGTTGTCGGATTGGTTTCGAGTTCGAAAGCAAAAAGGACCGGGCACTCGATTCTCGATTCTGATCAATTCGCCCTGCCTGGTTTGTCAGCCGAGGACGGCGGAATCCCTGGCTCGATACCTAAATGAATTCGATGAGTCGAGTGATGGTGGCACCTGGCTTTTTGTCGACGACAAACGTCGCGAGCAAATCAGGGAAGATCGCCAAATCCTAACCGACCATGCCATGGACCCGCAGGATCTGGATTCGTTTCTCATCTCATTGGGAAAGATCGTTTTTGAAACTTCCGGGGATCTCCCGCCTGTCACTGACTGCGACAAGGTAGTCCGTGTCCATCTGAGTTGCAAAGAACCTCAAGAAAACTCGTGTGACTTATGGTTAAACGCCAAACAGATCGATCCCGCCACCCTTTCGCAAATGATTGCTTCCAGCTATATGGAATGGACTGTGAGGAATCGACATCAGCGATCTTCTCATTAGGCGTCTGCCACTCTGTTTGATAACGATCATTTGGAAATCATTTTAAAATCCACGTTTTGGTGGAATTGATTCACGTGCCTTTTTTGACTCTTGAAGCCAGCGACATTTTATCTATTTTTGCCAAAACATACCATGCGAAAACAATCCCAAAAGAGACCGTATCCTGTTAAACCGTTTGATCGTATTTCCGGTTAAACGCCAGGAGGATTATTGGACACTGTCTGTAATAAGAAATGAACGGCCAGCGACATACACTATACCATTTCCAACCAGGCGAAAAAATCGCATGAACGTAATCGCCATTACTTTATTTATATCGCTCATTTTAGGAGTGATTTTTATCATCTGCTTTTCAGTGGAATCGACCAGGAAACGAAAAACCTCTCTGGAACACGACTCCCTATTGCCACTGGAAAATGACGACGCTTGATATCTATTTGCCTTAATCACACCATGGGAGAAAAAACTAGTATAACATTCGACGACAGAACGCCGCGAAACTTCATGATAGCCTCAATATTCTGGGGCATCATCGGGATGTTGGTGGGCCTATTAGCCTCCAGCCAGTTGAGTTGGTGGCAGGCCAACGGAAAATTCCTGGAATGGATTTCTTTCGGCAGAATTCATTCCGAAGGACTGGCCGAAATCACCTTTGGTCGTCTCCGCCCGCTCCACACCAATGCGGTGATTTTCGCCTTCGTCGGGAATATGATGTTTTCAGGTGTCTATTACTCAACCCAGCGACTTTGCAAATGCCGGACCGCATCAGGCCTTCTTTCATGGCTCCACTTTTGGGGCTGGCAGGCTATCATCGTTGGGGCGGTGCTCACCTTGCCTGCTGGATTGACACAATCTAAAGAATATGCTGAACTAATTTGGCCGCTCGATATCGCAGTCGTGCTTGTCTGGGTGGTTTTCGCCATCAACTTTTTCTGGACTCTGGCGAAACGCAATGAAAAAAGCCTCTACGTCGCGATTTGGTTCTATATCGCTACGATCATCACCATTGCGATGTTGTACATCGTAAATAGTCTCCAGATTCCAACCTCGCTAGTACACTCGTATCCCATCTTTGGAGGGCTTCAGGATGCCCTGGTACAGTGGTGGTATGGTCACAATGCGGTGGCCTTCTTCCTGACCACTCCAATCCTCGGGATCATGTATTACTTCCTGCCCAAGGCCGCCAATCGACCAGTTTACTCCTATCGGCTTTCGATCATTCACTTTTGGTCATTGGTTTTTATATACATATGGGCGGGTCCCCACCATCTGCTTAATACGGCCTTGCCGCAATGGTTGCAGATGCTGGGCATGCTCTTTTCACTGATGTTATGGGCGCCGTCCTGGGGCGGGATGTTGAACGGCCTTCTTACGCTCCGTGGTGCGTGGGGGCAACTCCGGGTCGATCCGGTGATCAAATTTTTCGTAGCCGGAATTACCTTCTACGGGATGGCCACCTTTGAAGGGCCGCTTCTTTCCATCCGGGCAGTGAATCAGCTTTCCCACTATACCGACTGGGGAATCGGTCACGTTCACTCAGGAGCATTGGGGTGGAACGGACTTATGGCGGCAGGGATGTTCTACTGGATGGCTCCACGCATTTGGGGAACCAAACTTTGGTCAATAGCCTGGGCCAACATGCACTTCTGGATATCGTTGGTTGGGATTCTTCTCTACGTTGGGGCCATGTGGACAGCCGGTGTCATGCAGGGGCTGATGCTCGGGCAACTGGATGCCACCGGGACCAAACTGACCTATGAATTCATGGAGACGCTGAAGGCGATTCAGTTGCCTTATATTCTTCGCGGGATTGGCGGATTGCTCTATTTGATAGGTTTCCTCATGTGCGCCGTTAACATATGTATGACCGCCCGAAGTGGCAGGATGACTGATGTCACAATCCAGGTAAATGTTTTGGCAAAAACGGAAAAAGACAATGCCAAAATCGGAGCCCTGCTCCTGCATCGGGCAGTGGTTTACACGGCGCTTGTCGTCATCCTGGTGAGCTTGTGGTTTTTCACTCCTTTTACCATGGCCGCCACGATTATGGTCGCAACTGCCCTGGTGGCCATCCTGGTTCTCTTTGAATTTCGGTGGAATTCAAAGAGCTGGGCTCATTTTCACGACAACCTTCTGGAAAACTATATTCCATTCACCATTCTGGTCTTCGTGGCCGTGGCGATTGGTGGACTCATTCAAATCATCCCCTCGGTGGTGGTCAACCGGCAGGCCAATATCGAGGGTCGACTTCAGGAACTATATACGCCCCTGGAACTGGCGGGGCGTGACATCTATGTTTCCGAGGGCTGCTACAACTGTCATTCCCAAATGATTCGAACTCTGGTTCCTGATGTGTTGCGCTATGGTAGGCCCGGAGTGATCGATGACTACTCGCACCTCGGCGAATCTCTCTACGATTTCCCATTCCAATGGGGATCCAAACGGACCGGTCCAGACCTGGCCCGCGAGGGCGGACCGGCAGTTGACGGGACCAAGATGGTTCGAATCGGCAAGCGCGATAATCTCTGGCACCTCAAGCACTTCCTGGACCCACGCGAAATGTCACCTGGTTCAAATATGCCTAGTTACACCTGGCTCTTCGAAAAGAAAACTGATTTCAAATCTCTTCCTGCCAGAATCGCGGTTCAACGGAGACTGGGGGTTCCTTATCCCACAATGACCCGGGACGAAATCGAGCAAAACGCCAGGGAACAGGGTATGGCGATCGCTGCGACGGTAATGGATACTGCCTATTTGCCGAACAAGCCTGACTTGTCCGGGGAACCACTTCGCAATTACCTATCGGAAACTCAATTTACCGCGTTGGTGGCCTATCTCCAGAAACTGGGTTCCTATGTTGATCAGAACCCGGGGAATTCTCCTCATCCGCTTGATCCCGACCAGAAGAAACCACCATTCCCAATTTCAACCAGCCGCTAAATCATGTTTAAACGAGTTATTTTCGAAGATTGGACTACCATTGTCCCGATCATTTCCTTTGCGGTGACATTGCTTATTTTTATCAGTTTTTTCATCCGAACAATTATGATGGATAAAGCCACTGTGAACCGTACGGCACAGCTCGCCCTGCAAGCCGATGAGACAAACCAATCAGAACCAACCAATGACTGATAACAGCGAAACCAACTATAGACGGGGGGAATTCGCCAGGGAAAAGGGCGAAATCATTCTCCGGGAACATGAATACGATGGAATTCAGGAGTTCGACCAAAAACTCCCCAATTGGTGGTTGTTCACCTTTTACGGAGCGATCGTCTTTTTCATAGGCATGTGGTTCTTGAACTACACCATCAAGATTCTTCCCACAGATGAGGAAAGAATCCAAAACGCGGTGATGAAGGTATTCGATAACCGAAGCGCAATGCTCGCCAAGACTGTTTCCAGCTTGACTGACCACGATTTGGTTAAGGTGTGGGCCACCAATCCATCCATCGTCAAGTCCGGGGAGACCATCTACCTGCAGGTATGTATTGCCTGTCATGGTCCGAATCTGGATGCACCTAACAAACTGGCGCTTTCGCTGGTTGATCGCAATTGGAAATATGGTGGCAAACCGATGGAGATTTTTAAATTAATCAACCATGGAACCCCTTTGGAAAGCAAGGGCATGGAGCCCAGCGGAGCGCGAATGCTTGCCTACGGACAACAGTTTACTCCTGATCAGGTTGCATCTCTTACTGCCTTTATCATTTCGAAGAACAGCGAAGAATTCAAGGACTTTTAAAGTTTATTATGCCGCTGAAAGAAATTAAGAAGGTGCCAAATCTGGACAGTGTCACCACGGTTAATCCAGATGGGTCACACTACATTCTGCATCCCGCTGATGTATCCGGAAGATACACCCGATGGAGGCAAATCTCTGCTGCGGTGCTGCTACTTATCTATGTGGGCCTGCCATGGATTCATATCAATGGTGCTCCCGCCGTCTTTCTCGACATCCAAACGAGGCAGTTTCATCTTTTCGGGATTACCCTGGCACCTCAGGATCTCTGGGTGCTGTTTTTCTCGATTACCGGATTGGGTTTTTCCCTGTTCTTTATCACGGCACTTCTGGGGCGGGTTTGGTGTGGCTGGGCCTGTCCCTACACCATTTTTCTGGAACACGTCTATCGGTGCATTGAACGATTCGTCGATGGGGATGGCACAAAAAGAAAACTGCTGGATCGGGCTCCATGGGGAGCGGGTAAAATCACCCGGAGAATCATCAAACACAGCTTGTTTTGGCTTGTATCAGCCCTTCTCGCCCATGTTTTCCTATCCTACTTTGTATCGCTTAATCGCCTGTATCAATTTATGGAGGAAGGCCCAACCGCTCATGCTTTTGCATTTGGAGCGATACTTTTTTTGACAGGAGCCCTTTATGTCTGTTTCGCCCGGTTTCGGGAGCAGTTTTGCATCATGGTTTGCCCTTACGGCAGGCTGCAATCTGCGATGACAGATGATAATTCGATGATTATCGGTTACGACTCACTTCGCGGTGAGCCACGGGGGAAGCCAGGCGCTGAAACCGGCGACTGTATCGATTGCCATAGATGTATCAATGTCTGTCCAACGGGAATTGATATTCGAAACGGTCTCCAGATGGAGTGTATCGGCTGTGCGGCATGTATTGATGCCTGCGATGAAATCATGGTAAAATTAAAACGCCCTACAGGCCTGGTGCGCTATGATTCGCTCAATGGACTAAACCGCAAAAAGCGCCAGATTCTTCGCCCGAGAATTTTTGTCTATGCAGCCCTCGGATGCCTTGGCCTGACCGCCCTGACACTGAGTGTTTACTTCAAAGCCCGTCCCTACACTGTAACCTCATCCAGAATGGCTGGCGCCCCTTTCTACGTGGACAATGAATCGGTAAGAAATCACTACCAACTTCGCCTCCTCAACAAGCGGAATCAAGTCGCCACGTTTCAAGTTTCCCTGGATGGTCCTCCAGCGGGATATTCCCTGTCAGAGGCAGGCCACACCTTCACGATTGACGGCCATGGTGAAGTCACCCGGCCATCCATTGTCAAGGTTTCCAAAATGGACTACAAAGGTCCCGTTGAACTGATTCTTCTCATCGAAGCTCAGCCTGGCGATGTACGGATGTATCATAAAATTCGATTTACGGGACCTCACC
>JBGSJM010000470.1:0-13936 GCA_041742015.1 Verrucomicrobiales bacterium
CAATCGGGAGTCGTCTATCGCCATGGGGGTTTCCCCCACGTCAATCGGGAGTCGTCTATCGCCGTGGTGGGCCCCAACAGGATAAAGTTACGGCATCAACAGTAGTTGAACGGCATCCGCATGGATGTTTCCGTCAGATCCTTCACCGAGGATGATAATGCTGGTGGTGTCGCCTTTCTTTAGTTCTCGGCGGCCCAGGGAATGAAACCCATCTTTTAGGAGCGGGGCGACGGTTTGGTTGACGACTTTTTCATCAACCATTTTTCCACCGACCTCGATTCGAACACTCGTTTTCTTGGAGCGGTTTTCGTGGGGCTGCCAACTCATCCGAACGTCGTAGGTGCCATCGTCCGGAACGGTGAAGTCATAACGGGCAGTTGCGGTTTTATCTGAGCTGTAACTATATCCCAGGTTGATAAAACCCTTTAACCCGGTGCCTCCTCGCGTCCATTTGCCAGTCAGGATGGCCGTTTCATCATCAACCACCTGGCCTTTGATTTTGCTCAGCGGGATTCCGCCTTCCGATTCTGCTGGAGATATGGCATCGAATTTCGGCAGAGCGGGATCTACCGCAAAGGGAGTTTTCAAATCAGCCCGACGCATATTTCCCGGCAGCTTGAGCAGCTCGATTAATTGCGGCAGGTATTGCTCATACACCCCGCGTGGATCGGTGTTGTACTCTCTGGCGACGGCGGCGGCTTTGCCGACGACTACACCCATCATCCCGCAGGTTTTCATAACCCGGACTGTTCCGAGGGCCTCATGGGTGACGCTGACATTGCGTCCCGCCGTGAAAAGATTCTCGATATTTCGACTATAGAAACAGCGGTAGGGAACCGCGTAGCCGACTTTGCGATCCACCCCGGGGCCGTGCACGGCGGTCGATATAAAGGGATTGTCCTTAAACTTGCCGATGTATTCCTCCTTCGGATAATGCAGGTCGATCGACCAGGTGGAGAGCACACACTTGTCGGGGAAATCGCGCTTGGTGACGATGTCTTCCTCGGTCAAAATCACATCCCCGAGAATCTGGAGGGTTTCGCGAGTGCCGCCGACATAGGCCATCCAGGTGAGTTCGCTGTTGGCGTGGGATTTTCCAGATTCGTCGGAACGGGCGTAGGCACCCTTGTTTTTCATCGCGTTCCAGGCACCGAAATTGGCGCGGAGATTCCAGTCGCGAATCAACTCCAGGTCTTTGAGCGGGTGTTTGTCATAGCCGCTCTCCCAAAACCACTCAGCATGGTGTTTCTTTGGGTAGGGAAAGCCGGTTTCATCCAGGTCGAGCGCCCAGGGAGTTTCTGGAAAGGACCGGGCTTCGGCGGTATCCTGCCAGGCCCACATATTGCTCATCCCCATCCGTCCGCCGTCGATCATGGTGCGATCAGCGTTGGCCCATTCCGCGAGGTAACCGTGCCCGGTGGTGTCGCAGAAAAAAGTGGCTTTGAACTCGCGGATTTTCCCGGTACGGGTTTCCAGGGCCTTTACGACATCGATTTTGTTACCAGATTTGGTCAACCCAAAGGCGTGGTGCCCGGTAAAGAGCGCCAGATTGGGCTCGGCCTTGACAATGCGGAGCTTTTTCTCGTCCTCAAATTCCTCATAAGTGCCCGGAGAAGCCTTGGCGTTGTCTTCGAATTCCCGGATGATGTCACCAACGGGATACAGGCCGCCGGGAGTATTCCCCATGGCCCAGACGCGGACTTCCGAGCTGCCATTTCCGCCCAGCACATCGCGATTTTGAATGAGAGCGGTTTTCAGGCCCATCCGGGCGGCGGAGATGGCCCCGCAGCTCCCGGCATACCCTCCCCCGACAAAAACGATGTCGAATTTCTCCGCGATCGGCTCAACCTGGATGCCCAGCACCCGGCGTCGCCACTCTGGGAGAACCTCGTTGGTGTTGTCGGGTGCCTCGCTGCTCTGGCTCAGGTAAATCGCATCACAACGACCATTAAATCCCGTCAGATCATGCAGCGCCAGATCAACTTCTCCGGCGGGCAATTCGATTTGGCCACCCGATTGCCAGTGCCATTCAGCCCCTTTTGTGCCGAAGGTGGTGGAGACCGGCGTGCCATTAAACTTGACTTCGAACCGGCCCGGCGTTCCTGGAGCATTCCACGGAGCCACCCAATCTTTGGTCCGAACCCACAAATGCCATTTTCCCGCCTCGGGAACTGTGATTTTGGTCGCAGCATCTGCCACCGGGTGCCCGAGACCGTGAGCAATCAAGTAGGGGGAACCCATGATTTCAATAAACTGGGTGTCCAACTGCCAACCGCCATGCTTGGCAAATGATTCAGCCTCAACCAGAATGGGGTCAGCAGCCTTTGCCGGGCAATGAGTCAGGATGGAGAAAGCAATCGCAAAAAAGAACCACAGGGCGGGTGAATGGGAGTGATGGAGTGTTGGATGGATGGAGTGCTGCCGTGTCATAGCCACCATGCTAGTGCGGCGGAGGTTCGATTTCCATCAAAAAGACGCACGCAAAAAAGGATGTCCGAAGGAAAAATCAAATGAGGGTATCCTAAAAAAGTCAACCGCCGAAACTCGGGATTTTCCCACCCGAAACCTCAATTCATATACCCATTGACGGTGGATGGTACCCCGCCTTACGGAGCGCTTGTCTCAGGTTAACAATTCCCATTCTGTTCAGGTGCAAACGTGCAACCGTCGCACGACCGATTTGTGAAAGCCCGATGATTTGTGAGTAATCACCGTTCCACCGAAAGTGTTCAAACCAATTGTGAATCCGGGGATTAAACAACACGACGGTCTTTCCTGTCACTGGGTCCACGCCTTCGATCGCAATATATTTGTGATTGTTACATCCCTGGCAGGAAAGTGCAAGATTATCCAGATCATCCGACCCTCCGCGAGCGCCGGGATTAATGTGCTCCACGGCAAAAGAATCAGGGCAAAACGCTTGCTGACTCCAGCAATATTCACAAAGTCCGTTTGCCCTTTCGAATACTATGCGCCGCGTTTCATTTGAAACGCGATTCATACCTCGCGGGGAGATATGCCCAACTCATTCATCAGGTCGAGCAAGCTGATACCCCGAAGCTCCGCAAGACGTGCCAATAGGGTAATTCTCTTTGCATTGATTCCCTCAAGCTTGGATGTAAGATCAATAAGCTCGCTGAGATCGTTATCCGAGATGGTTCGATCATCTCTCTGTTGGACCAGATCACGGTACCGCAGCCAAAGGGATTCCGGCCAGCCCTCATTGATCGCTGTCAGGAGTTTAATTTCTTCATGGGGGTCCGGCTTCCAGAGCGTTAGATGCTCACCAAGCAGCCCGGCAACCAGACTCTCGGCATCGACTCCCTTTTCAGCGGCGATTTGGTGAAGGGATTGTTCCGTTTCGGGATCGATTTCGATCTTCAGCGTCATCTCTTGAAGGATACTACCGAAGAAAAGGGGCGCAAGTTGGTTCTTGGGTTAATAAAAGCCAGGGCCCCGAGGGTGTTATTTGCCAGCTGTGAATTATCGGCACTATTGCGAATGCCTCGGTCAAATTTGCGATTACAGAATCGCAATAGCGGCTTCCGGCATCTGGATCACCACTGGAGTCTTCATGATTGAGACTTGCGTCATCCAAATGACCATTTCACCATTCATAATTGCGACTTCCGTTGCCAGGGTCGAGGTTTCCCGCATCAAAAAAACAAAATGCGCGTCGCAAATGGGCGCGCCCGCAGTTCGAACGTCCATTTTAACTTTCACAATTGCGAAGACAACTCGTAAATTGAGACGCGGGTCATCAAAATGAACACTGGTGTGATTTGGATAGCGGGTTGCGTCATCAAAATTGAGGCTTTCACCTCCAAAAATCTCACTATCATCCCGCGATTGGCAAATGACACAACCTCGCTGTGGTGGCCCCTCTCCTCAACGACCAACGGTCAGCGCAAAGTCTCGAAAAGCTCAATAAAACAGCCCTCCGGCGAGACCATTTCTGACGCGGAGACGCGCAGAATGCCCATTTCAAGCACAGCCGGACTGAACAGAAAGAAAGAATCATCTCATTTAATAGGGTACAATGGATGACTTAACAGGGTCCAATTGATCGATCATCAGCTAAAATGCTTTTCCGGCTCAAATGAAGATGTGTCTGAAAGCCTTTAAGAAAGCGGGTTTGCGGGGTTTGTCGGCATCTTTTCCGACAGTGAGCCTGGCTCCTCGACCCTTCGATGGTATCAATCTCTCACGCCTGCTTCGCTCAAGACGCAAAGCCATAATGAAGAAGTAGAGACATGGCATTGTGATCCCGCTCCCACCTTTGCGTCTTCGCGTCTTTGCGTGAGCCCCATGGGTTGTCCCGGCACATCAGAGGTGGACGTTTGTTTTCCCTTGTTTGGCGAGAGTAGGCAATCCGCCTCCCTGAATTTATCTTTTAAAGCGTTGGCACACAACGTTCTGCGGTTTGCTTATATCGTTCTGTTTCACTCTGATTTCACAATAATCCAAACTACCCAGATTGCGGCAAAGATGGCACCGATGTAATGCAAAACCACCGAAAAAAAATGCAATCACTTCAAAATCCCTCCACTCTGCAAAACACGATTAGCTTCATGAGGAAGGTATCGAATTGCTTTGATCCCATGGCCTTCTTTTCTACAAATCCACATTCTCACGATTAAGTCAAAAATGCCAGTGACCAAAAGGACTGCGGCCGTGACCAAAAAAGCTAAAACAATCCATTTGCTCATAAATTTAACAGCCGGAGACTAAGAAGCAGCCTCACATTAAAAAAGAAAGAAGAAAATCGCAGGATTTCTTCTGCTGATGCAGGATTCCAGTCTTTGCCGAAAGAAAAGGGGTTGATTTTGACTTAAATGTAATCGGAAGGTGATGGGGACGTAATGGGTTGAGCTCGCTTTTGGGACAACTCAGTGAGAAGGCGATTGGAAAAAGGGCTACCATTGTGCGAGAGTTTTTCCATGACGAAATCAAAATTCATGCCCGAATACTCTGCGGCTGATTACCGGCTTTGGGACGGCGATTGGGAACTTTGGAACGGGATTCCGGTCGCCATGTCTCCGTCACCGAATTTCAGGCACCAAAAGATCAGTCTGGAAATTGCCGCAACGCTTCGCAACCAGCTCGTGGCTAAGCCTTGCGCAGGGGGATGTGTCGCCGTTTACGAAATTGACTGGCAGGTGGATCAAACTACCGTGGTCAGACCCGATGTGATGGTGCTTTGCGAAGAACCCGCCGGGGATTTTGTCGAATCACCTCCCACATTGATCGCGGAAATTCTCTCTCCCTCCACCCGGAAAAAGGATCTGACGGCGAAACGCGAACTCTACGCCACCGAAGGAGTGAAGTATTACCTGATTTTCGATCCAGATGACAACAGCGCCCAATTTTTTCAAAGGGAAGAGGGCACTTACCGCCCGATCCCGACCAGCAGCGAACTTCGCCTGGATGATGATTGCGTGGTCTATCTGAAAGTCGACGACATTTTCAGCCGATAAGAAAAAACAATCACGCCACCCAATCACGTACCACTTCCCAGCCACAGGCCAGTGGGCCAGTGAAGTGGGGCCATGGCCAGTGAAGTGGGGCCAGACCAGGGCCAAACCAATTTTTTGCAGTCAACCAAAAAGAAGCACCTACAAGGGTGTTTTCGTTCCAAATCAAGACAATCATGCCATTCAGGATGTAGATCTGATCAGATTTTTGGATTAATCTCAATCCAATTGCTGGTTAAACACCGACTTTCAAACAATTTGAACAAAATGGGCCAATGCTTCCCGATAATTTTTCTTGGACTGCTTTTCCCGACTGGAAAGTGGGTGGTTAATGGCGGCGGCAGTTTCGGTAATTACTTGCGAATAGGCTTATTTGGAGGAAAATTTGGAACTTTTACTGGGCCTAAGTTTATCTGGCCAGAAAACCCAATAACAAGAAGAGTGCGCTTAAAGTTCCCATCGGATCATTTTTTTAGTAAGGATGGGAACTGGAAATCATATTTATTCGGTCAGTTCCACGTCAGATGATCGAATTTGCAAATTACTATTGGCTTTTTGTGTATCTCTTTCTGGTTCTATGTTTAGCTAGCCTGTTAATATTGAAATTTCGATTAGGGGTTCGGTTAAATTTTGAAAACTTTGATGGCGGTTCTAATTTTCTACCCGTCATCGAAATAATTTTAGTGCTCATTCTAGCTGCACTGCGACGAGTTCCAGATTTCTTGATTGGTGAAATAAGATCGCTAGATTTTTGCCGTGCACTTCTGATCGGATTAACTTTGATTTTAGTTTCAAATATCCCTATGGCTATCGCTTTTTTGAGGGGGAAGGCTTAGCCACGAATGTGATCCAACCGATGGGGAACTTAAAGGAGATCCAAAAGGAGGGCTCTGAACTCGAATTTTGAACTGGCAAAAAAGAAGTGAAAGAGACCGAGGACCAAAAAAGCAAAAATACTTTCCGCCCGAAAATCTTGTTCACCTTTCTTGGGTTCGCCGATATACAGGGTAAAATGCCTGTACCCGGTACAGTCGGCGATCAAACAGGGTATGTCAGGAAGTCTAAAGTTATTTGGTAACAAATTGCCATCCGTGCATTTTTCCGGGCGCTCACTTCGCCCCGACCAGGCGAGCTTCCAGAAAGCGATAACATTCCTCGCGGATGCTTTCCGGGAAATCGTGATCCGAATCGGGATAGGCGATCCGCAATTCATTTGGTGCGCTGAAAATCTCGTAGATGCGCCTGATTTTTGGGGCGGCCTTTTCCACCCCGCGATAGTCGAAATTACTGTCCCAGAGTGGAGAATTCGAAAAAAATGCCCGTGGTGCCAGGGCCGCCACAAGACCGTAAAAATCAAAAGGTAGCTGATCGGGGTTTTCACCGTATTGATCGCGGATCGCGGGCATGTAACGGTCGCTGGCCCAGCCCTTTAGCTTGCCGCCGTAATAATCATGCATCGGCGTCCAACCGCAACTGGACACGATGACCTTGACCCGGGTGTCAAAGACAGCGTGAAAAATGGCATTGTGACCGCCCAGGGAGTGGCCGATCGATCCGAGTCGCTCAGGATCAACTTCGGGCCTGGCCACCAGCACATCGATGCTGCGGAGGTGGTTCCAGATCGCCTTCATCGTGCCGCTTTGATAGGAATCAGCGGCAAAATCGTAGGTCGAGAGATCTCCAAAAGACGGATAATCGGGGGCGATAACAACATGGCCGCGTTCGGCGAGTTCCTTGGCGTAGGCGCGATTTGGGCGCGGGCACTGGCCATCGACAATTCCCTTTCCCAATGGACCGGTCGGGTGGAGGGCGAGAATACCTGCGCGTTTTTCGCCGGGGGCGAAGCCTTTGGGCAGATACAAATAAGCCGGAACCCGGTCACCCACTTCGGCTTGAAAGGTGATCGTCTGGCGGGTGTATTTTTCAGTTTCGAGGGAATCTTTGATTTGGACATCCAGATCACACCGCGTTTCCCGGCCCGGGAGAGGTCCACAGACGGATTCGAAGCCTTTTATGATAGCGGCCCGGCGTTTCGCCCAGTCATTCGGGGTTGTGATTGCCAGCTTTTCACCGGCATCGTTGCGGAACCAAGTGAGATCCTGTTGCTCTGGCCCGTCCTGGGCGCGGGTAGTCTCTACGGCAAAGCAAAACCAAACAAGAAATAAAAGTGGCTTCATGGGCTTAAGTCTAGACGAAGCCTGGTTTGCGGATCAATACAAGAAATGCGCTTTACTGCTTTTTAGCGACCCCCGGGGAAAACGGCGGAACTCACTGCAAAAACGTAGGGATTGTTCTCGGGGGAAGCGGGTTGATAAGGCGGCATCATCATCCACCATGGCTCGGTGATTCCTGGACCGCGCGCCACGGCCACATAAAAAGTGCCGGGCCTGGCAGGGGCGATTTTTTTTCTCAGCGTGGATTTTAGGCCTGCTTTGCAGCCCTCGGGGCCGGGAATAGTGATGGAGTCGATTTCAGTTCCATTTTCGAATAGGCTTAATTGGGTGGCGCGGGTCCAGTCGGGGCCGGAAACGGTGGCGATCAAATCATCATTTTCGATTTTCAATTGGGCCAGCAATCCAAAGCTGACGTGGGTGCGACCTTCGAGAAACTCCGTCACTGCGGCATCGACATTTATGGTCGCAGGGTCGGCGTCATTGACGGCCAGATAGGTTCGCGCCTGTCCGGGTATGGCGAAATTGACGGTATGAGAATCGCTGGCACCCACGGCGGCGATCCGGTGACCGGAGCGCAGCAAGGCCATCCAATCATGGGTGAGTTCCATGGGATCACTTTGGGTGGCCCCGGAGTTGATCAATTCGAAGCCATTCGCCTCGAGTTTGCGGCCATCGGTGAAGGTCCCACTGGCGACATCCCAGCGAACCGGGTCCAAAGGCCGGAAATTGCGGTGGATATCCCGGGGGTGATTGATGATGCAGACTTTGGCACCGGTTTTGAAAATGTTCCGGAAAATCTCGGGCCAGGGGCGGAGGAGATGTTCGGCAGGCTTGAGTTCGGGAGCAACAGGAAACGAATTGAAGTGGCCTTCATGAGTGGTGACCTCACAGCCAACCACGGAGGTAAAATAGCGATCCGCCCCAAGTCGCCGGGCCGTGGGAAGGTAATCGATGTGTTTATCATGCTCGGTGGAGATGGCCAGCTCAATGCCCTCCCCAGCGATGGAAATGAGGCGCTCGACCACACTGCAATCACCGTGTCTGGCGTGTTCCAGGGTATGGAGGTGGGTATCGCAGGAAATCAGGCCGGAGGTATCCACCTGCTTTTTCAGGATAATCGGTGAAACGGTGGCGGCGAGGCTTTGGGCATCGTATTTCAGGATTTCATACTCGAAACCTCGTCCCACAAAGATTTCGTAATCCCGACCTGCTCGAACTTTGGCGGACAGGGTGCCGTTGAGGGAATAGATGACTCCGGTGCGGACGGCTTGCTGATCATTGGAGGTTTCGCTGGTGAGAGCCAGGGTTTTGGATTTTGCCTCAACTATGGTGAAGCGGCATGGGAGAGGTTGACCGCTTTCATCCACCACGGTTGCCTTCAGGGGGATGCCATCAGTCAAAGTTGATATGGGGCAGTCGTGCAACTCGATTTGCCCGAGCTGCACATCGTCCGGTATGGGGGATTTGGTGAAAATACGAAGCTGATTGCCGGTTTCCTGGAGAAGTCCCACCGGAATATCGTAGGCACTTTCCAGATCATTGTGATCGCGCACCAAGTCGCCAATCTTCTTGCCGTTGATGGTTAACTCCCAAAGCTGCTTCGTTTCAGCCTGGCGAAGGGTAAGGCTCTTCCATTTTTCAGGTTGGGGAGCGGCAAACTCCAGACTCAGTTCACTTTTTTCGGCGACCAGCGGGAAGTTTGACCATTCGCGTGGTTCAGCGTTCCTGACCGAAAAGTATTCGGGTAGAATGGGCAGCGACTCACCCCCGAACATCGAGGTGGCCAGCCCCACAAGAATCAGACCAGACAGATAGTTCTTCATTTCAATATGTTCTCCATCACTCCATTTTTTAAAGGCTGATTTCTGGAAGATAATCTCCGATTTCGGTTTTTTTCCACCAGTCTTTGGAATTGCGGAGTTCTTCGAAAGTGGTGAACTCAAATCGATATAGTTTCCCACGCAGGAACTTGGGTGGATCGGTGGGAAAGGGGTTGGTCCGAAAAAGCACCTGCACAGTATTGTCTCCCTTCAGGATTTTTACGAACATGTCCTCCATCCAACGGGAATTTCGGCTGCGGACCTGATATTGCCGCTCCAAAGCCGCGAACCACATTTGCCAGGCGACGCGGGGCTGATGAGGGGCAACAAAGCGGGGGCGCTCGTCCAGTTCATCGGGTTTCCATTTGAAGTCGTAGTTTTTCCAGATTCTTCCATCCAGACTGCCCTGAAGAATGATTTCCGGTCGGTCCGTGGTCATGGTCCGGAAAAGCCCGTAACCGGAACATAGATGGAAGGGCGATAGATTCCCGGCCAGGGAATCCAGCCACATCGGTGAAAGATCCGTTGTAAGCAAAGGTTTCGGAGCCTGATGCAGATTGGTCGCGATGACTTGGAAATTCAGGAGTACCAGCAGCAGCAAAACCGGACTCGTGACCGCCAGGGACACCCATTTTCGAGGAGTTGCCGGATTTGGGAGGATGAATCTGGCAGGCCAGAAGCGGTCTGCGATCAAGGGAAGACAAAGCACGATACTCAGCCAGTTGAAGTACGTGAAGTTTCCCGTCAGTAGAATCAGCACCATCAAACCGATAAATCCCACTGCGGCGACAAACCGGAGACGAAAACCGAAAAAGACGAAGAATGGAAAGACCAATTCCACCAGATACATCGGCCAAAGGGATGTTTTGTGAAACCAGATCGGCATTTGGTGCATGAACCAGGCGATCACGTTGGGCAGGGGCTGGGTCTGATAATGGTAGGTCAAAGCAGTGAGATCTGGCCACCACTCAGGCTGAGAGGACCCGGCCCAGGCGAGTTTAACCCATCCGGATAAGAACATAAGTTTGGCAATGAGGAGCCAGGCCAGGCCCAATGCCGCCTGCCGCCTCAAAGAAAGTGGGGCAGCGGAAACCAATCGCTCTCTGAGTCGCCAACTGGAAAGCAAAATGGCAATAACCCCGGCCTCCAGCAGGAGGATATCCCACTGAAAACTCATAAAGGTATCCCCGGTAGTGACAAACGAGAGATAAATGACCCAGCAGCCCAGCAGGGCTGGCCCCTGCACGATCCCGACCAAAACCAGTGCGGCGCAGAGACACCCCAACAAACATAAAAGATGGATGGCCGGATCGGAAGCCCCTGTGATCCAGAAAAGACTGGGAACTGACCAACGGCTGCCCGCTCCTGCCTTAACATGGTGCTGGTCCAGATAATCAAGCAATTCCTGAGCAGGGACGAGTCCATTTTTACAAATCAAGTGATCAACCTGAACCCACCAGGACAGGGTTGCGATCAAAAAAATAAGACCCATCCCCCGGCAAAACAGCCGAGCCCCAATTTGATAATCGGGTTTTTCTTTGCCAAATATCCAGTCGAAGAGCAGTTTCACTGATCGGGATTATCACGCGAGATGGTCATCGAATCGAGCAGGAAAAACAAGAACAGCAGATGAACCGCGGATATAATTAGACCATCTGCGTTTATCTTCGGTTTCCAATTCGACGTTGGCGGGGAGGTTGCACTTTATTTAAAGAATGGAAAACTGGCCAATTCTTCACTGTGACACTCCTGTCTGTGTAAATATAAAGCTCATTTTTAGATGAACCCATACGTGTAGAAAATGATGAGATTGCTTTTTGTCACCTTGGTGATTTTAACAACATTTTGCCTTTCGGCTCAGGAAAGAGCCAAAACCATCGCCGAAAAAATCACCGAGGCGGCTCTTTTCCGCACCACCCAAACGGTCCGTTACGATCCAGCTTATGTAGTCCTGGTGTATCCCGGAGGTGATGTTCCTGCTGATACTGGAGTCTGCACGGATGAGGTGATTCGCAGTTTTCGGGCTCTAGGCATCGACTTGCAGAAATTGGTCCACGAAGACATGAAGCGCCATTTTTCAGTTTACCCGAAAAACTGGGGGATGCGGACCACCGACAAGAATATCGACCATCGCCGAGTGCCTAACCTACAGTGCTTTTTCAAAAGACAGGGCGCGGAACTGCCGCTGGATGGCACCAATCAATTTTTACCCGGCGATATCGTCGCCTGGGATCTCAACAACCGCGGTCTCACCCATATCGGGATTGTCGTTGGGGAAGATGAATTTGTTCACAACATCGGATCCGGTCCGAAGAAAGACAAAGGCATCAGCCAATGGAAAATCCTGGGGCACTACCGCTATCACCCACAACTACCCTAAGAATACGGAACATCCATGCCGGCTAAAAAAAACAAAAAGAACCACGAAAATCTAATAGGTGAAGCTCTCTACAAGGAAGCCTGTCGCAGAATTCGACTGGCCAGAACCCTGTGGGAAGCCCATCGCAATGCGGCCTGTCGCGGTGAGCGAAAAAAGGCGATCGCTCTCTACGAACAGCTTACCGAAGACCAAAAAGCCCGCGTCCCCGAAGTCCTGCGCACCTGGCTGAAATATCGCAGCGAAAAGTATTTCGGCGAAGAGCGCGAAGGCAACGGGGCCGCAAGCAAACCTAGGCGTTAGGCTGGAGACTTTAGGCTATAGGAGACTGCCATGGAACCATTTGCTTTAGTTTTGATCCCGGTTGTTGCCCTCGCGGCTGGGGCGTCGGTTGGTTCTTTTTTGAACGGGTTGATTCATAACATTCCACACGGGCTCAAAACTGGCAGTTCCAAACAAGCGAATTGTCCAGATTGTAACCGCCCACTGAAAATACCGATTGTAAGTTGGTTGATTCAGAGAGGGAAATGCCGGGGATGTGGAGGGCGACTCCCGCGACGAATCCCGGTTGTCGAAACACTCACCGCAGCGGTATTTCTGGCACTTGGACTGCTCTTTTTTCCGAAAATCGGAATCATCGGGGGCATCGCTTTGGCAACGCTCGCAGCGCTAATGATTGCCGCCAATTTTATTGATTTTGATCACCTGATTCTCCCGGATTCCATCACCCTCGGCGGGATTGGGGCGGGGCTTTTCTTCAGTGTGGCGGCTCCGACAATTCAATCTGCAGACTCATGGCTGGGTGGCCTGTTTGCCGGACTTTTCGGGGCCACATTCGGTTTTGTTTTGCTTTGGTTGATTGCGACCGTCGCGAAATTAATGTTCGGGAAGATCCATCATGAATTTAGTTCACCGGTGGAGTTTTCCATTGCTCAACCCGGAGGGGAGGACGCTCCGATTCTCATCAAATTGGGCTCCGAATTGACCTACGAGTGGCAGGATGTCTTTTACCGGTTCTGGGACAAAGCAAGACTGGAAACCAGCGAAGTGCTCTTCAATGGCGAGTTGCGACCCGTCACAGAGCGCTTCGAAATGTTTAAAAACGGCTTTATGATTGATGGCGTAAAAACCAGGCTTAACCACGTCGAAAAAGTGTCTGGCCAGTGCTCCAGTGCCATGATTCCCCGCGAAGTGATCGGTCATGGCAACGTAAAGTTTGTCGCGATGATCGGAGCCTTTCTAGGCTGGAAGGCCGTACTGGTCTCAGTGGCAGCGGCCTTTTGCATGGTGCCTTTGATACGAATATTTTACCGGGTGCGACGGCGCTTTTTTCGTAGCGGTGGCGTCCCGGCGCCGTTTCCAGTAGTTGCCGGGCCAAAAGTCCCGTTTAGTCCCCTGCTGAGTTTGGGCACTCTGGTTTTTCTGTACTTTTTGTTGTGAGTAGGAGCCTTTAACTAGCGTTCCGAGCAGCAGGAGGGTGAGTTGGGAGGGGATACGTTTCATGTTTTGTGGCCTTATCGAGTGGAAACTCCACCGTCACATTGCGCGCCAACGTGTCCATCTCGCGCTAGCTGCCTTTCTTCGCCGCGCCCATGACTGTGATATCCGCCCCCCGCAAGACCGTCGGAGGTCACATCTCGAAAGGTCAGATTCTCCGTGTGCCCTCCGGGTGAAACCGCGCCCCGTAAGCGGATACCGTCATGTGCGAACCAATCATCATCGGCGTCGCGCCATCGAGTTCATAATCACCCTGCGGAATCGTGACGGTGCCACCATGCGAGGTCCCAGGCGCTGCCAGTTTAGCTGTGTCATCGGCGTGGAGTGATGCCAGGGCTGCGAGGAGGAGGGTGGTGATGAGTGCGTGGTGCATTTTGGGAAAAGGAAGTTTCGTCAGTCTGTGAGGCGGGCAAAAATGGCGCGGACTTCCTTCCCCTCAGCGTTCCATTCGCGAACGGTGCCGGACCAGTCGCCCACGAGGGGATGCTGGGTGCTAGTGAAAGCGACGCGGAAGGCGGCGGTGTCGCAGTTTTTGAACTGCGAGATTTGTTTGCCGGTTTCGTCCCAGAGCCGGGCGGCGGCGGCGTGGCCGCC
>JBGSJM010000471.1:0-5687 GCA_041742015.1 Verrucomicrobiales bacterium
TCACACCCCATGGTGGCAGCGAATTAGTTGATTACCCAGCCATCAGGGCGATTAATTCTCTGATCAGGGGGCCGGATATCATGGTTATGGCTTCTCAAAAGCTCGCCGAAATGGGGCATCGGGTGCTGACCCCTTTGGGCCTGACAGTTAATGAAGAATTTCCATCTAGTTTGGAACAATTAAGCAGCGATTCCGAGTTGGGAACCATTTTCTCGAAGATCCCCTTGAATCCCTCCGTCGAATACCATTCACTAATCGGAAGTAAAAATGGGACGGATGTTCCCAAAGATGAAATGACTGACGGTGTTGTCGCCTATTCAAGCGCCCATCTTGAAGGGGTTGCCTCTGAAATCATAATCGAATCCGACCATGCCATTCATCGAACTGAGATCGGCATCGCCGAAGTAACAAGAATTCTGAAATCCGCTCGTTAATAGCTCATTCTTTCTCTGGCATCTTTCCCGACATTAGACGGGTGGTACGGCAACGCTCGCCATTTACAATAGCCGAAAACGAGGCGAAATCTTTGTCCTTGGAGGCACTCACGATTGTGTATTGGTATTCGTTCCAGTGTTTCATTTCCTCCCTGGCATTTTGCAATCGCAGAGCCAGTTGCTCTTCGGATTCAGTCCCCCGGCCCCGCAGCCTTTCGACCAGTTCATCTCCGTCTGGCGGAAGGATGAAAATATCCACCATCGCACTGTGAATGACATCACAACTCAGCTTTCTAACTTGCGCAGCTCCCTGAACGTCAATGTCGATCAACACATCGTGCCCCTGAACGAGACGCCCCATAACTTCACTTTTTAGAGTTCCGTAGAGATTTCCATGAACCTCAGCATATTCCAGAAATTCTCCCCCCGCGATTCGGGCTTCGAACTCCTGCCGACTCAAAAAGTAATAATCTTCGCCGTGAGTTTCACCTTCCCGGGGAGCCCGGGTCGTTGCTGAGACCGCATAGTCCGCCAACTCATCCTCATCGGAAAATCGATGACACAAGGTCGTCTTTCCCGACCCGGAAGGGCCGGAAACCACGCACAAAAGACCAAATCGCTCAAAATGGTTAGTATCCACGCTCTATTGTAGATCACTCAACCTTCTAAACCAGCGAAAAATATGGCTTCAATGTTTCTTCGCCTCCAGCCAGTGCAAATCAGCAGCAAGGCCATCAAGCCCCGGGAAAAGGGTTTTCCGACTGATCCCATATTTGTATAGGGTTTTCTTGATTTCCAGGCGTGAACTGTTTGAAATAATGATTTTCAGCAAAGACTTGTGCTCAAACGGCATGCTCGGATCCTGGTGAACCGTAAAGAGGCCCGCTTGAGCGGTAATCCGACTGGTGACATGAGCCGGCCGATAGCGCACCACCGATTTCACCAGCAACGGGTCACTGTCTTTTTCAAAATTCATCGTCCGACCGCCCCAGAACATAAAAACCGCGCTATCACTTTGAGTTTCCTTCTCCACCGCAAAAAATGCAGCAACCATCGGATTGTAACTCCAGTCCAAAAAGCGGGTGGGCAGGCCGTGGTGTTGGCCAAGCGCCAGCCATTCCCAGTTGTTTCGCGGGTCATACGTTACAAATTGCAAGGCCGATTCTTTGAACAATTTCAAGAGCCGCGCCTCCATATACTCCGGAGTCACGTCGTCACTCCTCGGTTCGATTCGTCCCACGCTCGTCAGGATCGGCCACTTGTCATTGCTCTGACCGCGAAAAATGGTGTTCTGCATAGTCTTCAGGCTATCCAACACTTCGTGGAACTCTGAAAAGGAACTGATGCGGACTTCCTGCATAGACTGGTGGGCGCGCCTCCTGGAATCAACTAAAGGAGATGCTTTTTGAAAAAGGCAATCACTTTTGATTGAACTTCACTGGTCTTGAACTCGGCACCACCGTGTATGGCTCCAGGAAGAATAACGAGTTCAGATTCCACCCCAGCTGCCTTCAATTTATCGTGTAATTGTTGACTTTGAGCCAGAGGAACGCCCGGATCCGCTTCCCCATGAACAATTAGAAAAGGGACATCCCCTGTTGAGACATGGTAAAGCGCGCTCGCATCTTGCGCCAGTTTTGGAACATCCATGACTGGTTTCCCAAGAAGCTTGGCACCGTTGGATTGTTCCACCTGTTCGCGGGTGCGCTCCTTGGTGATGACATTAGGCGGCATCGTCAGCAGATCGGAAGGCCCAAAAAAATCACAAACCGCCTCTACCCGGCTTGAAGTTTCCTCGGCACCGCTAAAGGCCCGGGTTCCCATCAAGGCCGCGAGGTGCCCACCCGCTGAGCTACCCCAGACCCCGATTTTGTCGGTGAATCCAAAGGTTTTGGCATTTTTTCGGACCCATCTCACGGCAGCATAACAGTCATTAATTTGTGCGGGCCATTGTGCAACGCTGGCGAGTCGGTAATTGATGCTCACAACGGCGATATTTTTTTGAGCAAGAAAAGCCGCCTGACAATTTTCTTTATTCCCATTCACCCATCCACCGCCGTGAACCCAAATAACAACCGGCAAACCAGTGTAATCCGCCCAGTCAAAAGGACGATAAACATCAAGAGTCAAAGAATGCCCTTCGTGATTGGCGTATTCGATATCGGAAATTTCCTCAACCCCTTCAAGTTGTGGTTGTTGCGCATCCTGGGCTGAGCTAAAAACACTGAAAAAACCAACGATCAAAATCGCAGCCATCGAGGGGAAGTTAAACAGGTCGTAATCGCAAATCTTCTTAGTCATCATGTTCGGTATCTATTTCGATTGGGTATTAAACGATCCGCTTTCATTGACCAATAGTGGATGTGAGATCAGGTTCCTTTCAGCCACATTTCAACCGAACCCTCTTTTTCGAAGGCATCAGAAACGAGATATTGTTCCCCGGCTACCAGTGTGATTGTGGAACCACTGGGATTGCGAATATTAAAATGGATGGGGCGATCGCCGGGATATTTGCGGGCCACACCACGGATCAGCTCCAAAGTGGAAGTGGAATCGCGCCCTGAATCGAGGTTTAGCATGACCGGATTGTGGTGGAGGGCTCGTGCACTGTACCCTGTTGGGTCTTTGATTGTACCCTGTTGAATCGGCGATTGTCCCCTGTTGTATGGGGCATGGCTCGGAGGAGGAGCATTGGGATCGAGCACAAGAAGCTGCAGGTCATCTGCGGTGAGTCGGTTATCCCCTGTCCGGGTATCCTCTTCGATTTTGGCTTTTAAGACAACAGCGGTGCCGCTGATCAAAAAATGACGGGTTTTCAGGTAGGTCTCACTCCAAACCATAATCTCAGCCTGACCGCTAAAATCCTCCATAATCAAAACGGCAAATGGCTTGCCTTCCCGCTTGGTATATTTGACGACGGCTTCGGAAATTAGACCTGCGAAATTGTGGGTCTTTTTTGGATGGGGTTTCAGATCGCCAAGCTGGGAAAAAGACAGGTATTTTCCAGCTTCGATCGTGCCCCGGTATTCGTCGAGCGGGTGTCCAGTAACGTAAAAACCGAGGAGATCCTTTTCCTGTTTGAGACAGGTGCGTTGATCCCAGACGACTTTTTCCTCTTCGAGAATGTCGGGAGTCGCCGCGGCGGTCATCAACTCGTTCATATCGAAAAGACTGGCTTGTCCGGTTTCCCGATCTTTTTGAGTGGCGCTGGACCCGGCGATGACCTGACCGACGCGGGAAAACATCTCATCCCGGCGGAGTTGGGTAAAATCAAAGGCCCCGGCTTTGATGAGGTTTTCGAGAATCTTGCGGTTCACGGTTTTGGAATCGAGCCGACTGGCAAAGTCTTCGAGAGATTCAAAAACCCCTTTTTCCTTGCGATTGGCCAGCGCAGAGTCCATGGCGGATTCTCCCACGTTTTTGACCGCTGCCAGTCCGTAACGAATGCCACTGCGGCCATCTGGCAGTTTTTCCGGTTTGAATTTCTGCTCGGAACGATTTACATCCGGCCCGAGAATGGTGATCCCCATGCGCTGACACTCTGCGACAAAGGTGGAGATTTTATCCGTATTGTTAATCTCGTTGCTCAAAAGAGCCGCCATAAATTCAACAGGATAATTGGCTTTCAGGTAAGCGGTCTGATAACTGATCAAGCCATAAGCGGCAGAGTGTGACTTGTTAAATCCATAACCGGCGAATTTCTCCAGCAAGTCGAAAATCTCATTGGCCTGTTTTTCGGGGATTTTATTGTTATCTGCACAACCTTTCACGAACTTGGCTCGTTGATCGATCATGGCATCGAGATCTTTCTTACCCATGGCTCGCCGGAGAAGGTCCGCCTCACCCAAGGTAAAACCTGCCAAAAGGTTGGCCGCCCGCTGGACCTGTTCCTGGTAGATTAGGATCCCATAAGTCTCTTCACTGGCCTCTTTCAGCAGGGGATGCAGGTACTCGATCTTTTTCTTTCCTTTTTTACGCTCAATGAAATCGGGAATCAGGTCCATCGGACCGGGACGATAAAGAGCGATCAAGGCGATGATGTCTTCAATCCGGTTGACATCGAATTGGCGACAAAGGCTCATCATTCCACCAGATTCCAACTGGAACACCCCGGTGGTTTCCCCCAAGTTTAACAAGGCGAAGGTATTGGTGTCACACAAATCGTCGGCATAAAGATCAAAGTCTGGCGTGTGAACATGGATGAGATCAATCGCGTCTTTGATGACGGTAAGGTTTTTTAGTCCCAAGAAGTCCATCTTGAGCATTCCGACATCAGTGAGGGGTCCCATTGCATATTGGGTCACGGCATCACCTTCCTTGCTTCGGGTCAGGGGGATATGATTGCTCAGGGAAGTATCTCCGATCACGATACCTGCGGCATGAACTCCGGTGTTCCGGGTCAGACCTTCGAGGAATTCACAGTATTTCCAGAGCTGTGCGGTAGTCGGGCTGTTGGCGATTTCCTCTTTTAGCTCGGGGTTCTTTTTCTTGGCGTCGTCCAGGGTGGTCCCGAGATCGCTGGGAATCATTTTCGAAAGACGATCACCATCACTGTAACTCAAACCCATGACGCGGGCAACGTCTCGGACCACGCCTTTCGCCCCGAATGTACCGAAGGTAATGATGTGGGATACGGCGGCCTCTCCGTATTTTTGCCGGACGTAGTCGATCACATCGTATCGGCGGGTCGGACAGAAGTCGATATCAATATCGGGTGGGGAAACCCGCTCTGGGTTAAGGAATCGTTCAAAAATCAGACCAAAGCGCAGTGGGCAGATATCCGTAATCTCCAAAACGTAAGCCACCAGGGAGCCTGCCGCAGATCCCCGGCCTGGACCCACGGGTATGCCATTGTCTTTCGCCCATTTGCAAAAATCCCAGGTAATCAAAAAGTAGGAAATGAATCCCATCCGCTCCATGACCCCGATTTCGTAATTGAGGCGCTCGGTGAGTTCGGGGTCTGTTTTAACACGATCACCATAGCGTTTCAAGAGCCCCTGGTGGCAGACCCGGCGGAAGTACTCTTCACGTGGGGAGCCGTCCGGCGAGTCAAACTGGGGATATTTCTCCGAACTGGTTGAGTCGAGATGGATTTGGAGATTGCAGCGATCAGCGATGACCAGGGTATTGCGAATCGCTTCCGGACAGAATTTAAAGAGTTTGACCATTTCCGCCGTCGTCTTGAGGTAGACTTCCGGGGAATAGCGCATCCGGTTCTCATCCATCTGGAGTGAACCTGTTCCCACGCAGATC
>JBGSJM010000472.1:0-17522 GCA_041742015.1 Verrucomicrobiales bacterium
ATATCCAGGGACCAGCAGGTTTCTTAGGGCGGCAATATCGCTGGCCCCGACCGAGGAACTTCCCGTGTCAAACTTCACATTCATGACCTGAGCTGCTTTGCCGCGTTTGCTGATCTCTTCATAGGTTTTGGAGCGGGTGTCTGGATCATCAACCATGTTTTTCAGTTCCACAAAAAGCGGCAACAACTGCCCGTCCAGTTTGGCTGGATCGTTGATCAAATTGGGGAAATCCAAAACCGGAACATCTTCTGCCGGAGTTAATTTGGCAGCCATCTCCTTCAGCTTCGCTGCGGCGGCATTAGCTCCTGGAGCCACTTCAGCAGCGACTTTTGGCCCAGCAGTCATTTTGGAAGTGCGGGTGTTACCCCTTAACTGACTAATCTCTGCGGAAAGGCGCTGGTTGTCAGCGGTCAATTTTCTGATCTGGTCAACAGCGGAACCTCCGTTCATCTGCGCCTGGCTGCCCTTTAACTTGGCGATTTGTTCAAGAAGCTCTTTGTTTTGTTCGTTGAGCTTTTTGATTTGTAATGCGGAATCAACCTTCATTTTTTCGTTGGCCGCTTTCATTTTTGTGAGTTCCTCGGAACTGGCCTTGTTTTCAGCGGTCAGTTTATTGACTTGCACAGCGGATTCGTTGGCCATCTTGGTGGAAGCTGTTTTTAATGCACTAATTTCAGTAGCGAAGGTCTGATTGTCAGTGGTTAGCTTCTTGATTCGCTCGGCGAAATCTTTGCCCATATCGGTCGCTGCATTTTTCAATTTGGCGATTTCATCAGATGCAGCCTTGTTTTCATCACTCAGCTTTTTAACCTGCGCGGCGGAATCGGCTGTCAGCTTGGTCGCAGCGAGTTTGAGACTGGCGATTTCGTCGGCAAAACGAAGATTGTCAGCGGTCAGCTTTTTAACCTGCATGCTGGAATCGTTGGCCTGCTTGGTCGCTGATTCCTTCAGTTTGCCGATTTCAGCGGAAAATGCCTGATTTTCATTGGTCAACTTTTTGATCTGCCCGGTGGATTCAGCGGTCAGCTTGGTCGCGGCGGCTTTTAGATTATTGATTTCGCCGACCAACCCCTGGTTATCCATCGTCAATCGCTTGATTCGTTCAGTGGCATCCTGGGAAATTTTGTTGGAAGCCTGAGAGAGTTTTGAAACCTGTTCATCTTTCTCAGCGGTCAATCTGGAGACCATCGCAGCCGACTGTGCCGAGGTGGCAGTCATCAGTTTGGTGGTGCCATCGAGGTCCGTTTTCAACTTTTCAACAGAAGCAGTGAGAGCGCTTTTTTCTTTGGTCAATCCCTCAACCTTACCCTGAAGTTCCGAAATCTGGGTTTTGAATTGACTGTTTTCGGCCATTGATCTCTGGAGATCGGTAGTCTTGGCGACAGTAAGAGTTTCTGCCGCCTTGATTTGAGCATTCGCCCCTTCCAGTTTTTTCTGCAAACTGTCAATTTCGGATTTTGCAGTGACCAGTTGCTCTTTTAATGTCGACTGTTCCTTAGTTGTTGTGGAAAGCATGCTGTTGACTTTGGCTTCGCCCTCTTCTTTCCGTTTGAGTTCTGTGGTGAGAATTTCCACCTGCCTGGTCAGGCTGCTCAATTTTTCCTTTTCAGTCGCCAAATCTTTATTGATGGTGTTTCGCTCTTCTTTAATCAGGTCGATTTCTTGATTATTCTTCCGGAGTTCCACAAGCTGTTTTTCGATCGAAACCTTGTCTGCCTTGAGTTGAAAGAGTTCACGATTGATCTTGTCGATCGCCTCCACTCCGCTGGTTGAATCATTCAGAGCCGTCTCGGGTTGCTTGCCTCTATCATCGGTTGAGACATCACTTTGGGGAGCCTCGGCGATGTTAGTCGGTTTTGCTTCTTTATCAGTGCAACCATTTACAAGAAGTGACCAACTGAAAATTAGCAGAAACCCGATTCCCAGGAGAACGCTGAAAAGGGTGACTGCGGCTTCGCTTTTTTTATTATCGTTATCGTCCATTAATTAAGAGATTTGAATTATTAATCACACCGGAGGTTATCATGATCGGGATCAGGGTTTCTAAAAGAATACAAGCCCGCCGTAATTTTACCTAGTAAAGGCAAAATTCCAAAGAAAGAACTATCTATAAAAACCCCAGGAACTAGCCTTTCACCAAGTAGCGAAATGCGACAGCTCCAAGAAGCAGAAAAACGATAGCTATTACGATTCCTAAAAAGATTGCCATATTGGAGATATTATAGGTATTTTGAAATAATTCCAGTGCAAAAATGATTAAATATCAGTATTTGTTAAGATTTTCAGAATATTTTTCTCATGCGAGTTTAATTTCTATATATAGATAATCAATTATACCTAATTTTACGGCTTTTTACTACACCGCAATGGTATTTCCACTGATGATTTTGACAGCTATGGGGATAGCGGTAATGTGTTCCTGAAAGTTGAAAAACTGTTGGAAGTTCTACGAGCATCGGGAAAATGACGGCCCTGCCACTTCAATTGCGAGACGGACACCTTTTCGTTATCCTGGACGACGAGTTTTGGCTACTCGACACCGGTGCGCCCACCAGCTTTGGCAAATCGAGTTGCCTTTTCATGGCCGGCGAGCAGTTCAACCTTGGCAAGGAATATCTCGGACTTACCGTCGCAACGCTGTCCCAGTTCGTTGGGGAGCCTTGTGCTGGGCTGATCGGCGGAGACATTCTTGGCCACTTCGACCATATTTTCGATGTCGCGGGCAACCAACTTACCGTTTCCACCTCCGAGTTATCCCACTGCGGCGCAATCCTCCCACTGGATGAGTTTATGGAGATCCCCATTGTCACGGCCCTTATCGGGAACCGCAACCACCGGATGTTCTTTGACACTGGTGCCCAAATTTCCTACTTTCAGGATGATTCACTCACGGACTATCCACCTGCCGGGAACGTCACCGATTTTTATCCCGGCATCGGCCAGTTTCAGACAGATACTCATGAAGTTTCAATGTCACTTGCCGACGTCGCCTTTTCTCTCCGCTGTGGCAGGTTGCCCGGGCTGCTCGGTATGATGTTGACGATGGCAGAGGCGACTGGCATCATCGGCCATACGATTCTGAGTAATCGAACCGTTGGTTATTTCCCACGTCGCCGATTGATGGTCTTGTAAGCAAGAAGATTTTAAAAACCAAATTCTTATCAGTCATGTCCCGATTCCTCATCTTCCTTTTCTCGATTGTCCTCGTCACCGGGAACTCCGTCGCTGAGGACAAATTAAACGTGGTTTTTATCCTCGCCGACGACTTGGGCTGGGGCGAAGTTGGTGCCTACGGTCAGAAAAAAATCCCCACCCCCAATCTCGATGCCCTGGCCGCTGCTGGCACCAGATTCACCCAGCATTACTCCGGCGCGCCGGTTTGCGCCCCTTCGCGATGTGTTCTCATGTCTGGAAAACACCTGGGGCACGCCGAGGTCCGCGGCAATCGGGCCATGGAAAAAGTTGATCCCGCGAAATATACCGAAGGCCAGCATCCTCTCTCAGCCGAAGCCTTTACTCTCGCCATGGCTTTCCAACAAAACGGCTACAAAACCGGTGCCATGGGCAAATGGGGCCTTGGCCCGGTTGGTAGCACCGGCGACCCGAACCGAAAAGGCTTCGACCTCTTTTTCGGTTACAATTGCCAAAGTGTCGCCCACAGTTTTTATCCCCCGTATCTCTGGCGGAACCACAAGAAAATCATCATCAACGCAAAACCCATCCCCAGTCGTGCCAAGCAACCAGAGGGAGAGGTAAAGCTCGATGACTGGATCGGTGAAACTTACGCGCCCACCCTCATGATCGCTGAAGCTGAAAAGTTCATCGACACCCACAAAGCAGAACCCTTTTTTCTCTACCTTGCCTTCATCGAACCCCATGTCTCGATGCATCCCCCAAAAGCTTCCGTGGATAAGTTTCCTGTTGAGTGGGATACCGAGCCCTATCGTGGCCAGTCAGGATACATCCCTCATCCCAGGCCGCGCGCGGGTTATGCGGCTATGATCAGCGACCTCGATGGCTACGTCGGTCGTGTCATCGCCAGGCTGGAGCAAAATGGCCTCTCCGAACGTACGCTCGTTGTCTTCACCAGTGACAATGGCACCACCCACCCGGGGCCAGCATCGACTCATTTCCACATTGGTGGTGCTGACCCTGAATTTTTCAACAGCACCGCCGACCTCCGTGGATGGAAAGGCAGCGTTTTTGAGGGAGGACTCCGCGTCCCCACCATCGTCAAACTCCCCGGAAAAATCCCTGCCAATACCGTCAATCACACTCCTGGCTACTTCGCTGACTGGTTCCCGACACTCTGCGATGCCACGGGCATGAAAAAGCCGGAATCACTCGATGGCGAAAGCCTCTGGTCCACGATTACCTCTGGCGAATCGCGCAAAGAACGCTCTCGTCCCATGCTTTGGGTCTTCCCTGAATATGGTGGGCAAGTCGCCGTTCGGATCGGCCACATGAAGCTTGTTCGTCAGAATCTCAAAACCAAAAACCCGGGTCCATGGGAAGTCTATAACCTCGAGAAAGACCCTGGCGAAACCACCAATCTCGCCGCCACCGAGCATGACCTCATCAAACAAGCTGAAGCCATCCTACTTCGCGAGGTCGACGAGAACCCCACCTTTCCCCTCCCCATTCCTGGCCTCACCGCTCGCTAACTCACAACCATGATGATCCACACATCACGCACTGGCTCATGCCTGTCAGTTCTCCTTTTTTTTACTTCGTTGGTGGCTCTCTCCGCCTTGTTTTCCATCTCTGGTGTGGCTGCGGACAAAGCGCTGGTACGAGGGAAGGATAGGGTCGAGGTGCCCGCCATGGGGGAGGGCTTTTGCCTGCACAACCTCTTCCAGTCAAACATGGTCCTCCAGCGCGATAAGGTGATTCGCGTCTGGGGCTGGGCCGAGCCGGGCGAAAAGGTCACCGTCTCCTTCGGTGGACGCGAAGAGTCTGTAATCGCGGCGGATGACCGCAGTTGGACGGCGAGTCTGCCCGCGATGCCGGTCAATTCGACGCCCGCGAAGATGGTAGTCAAGGGCCGCGAAGTCACTCTTACTCTCGACAATATCCTGGTCGGGGATGTTTGGCTGCTCGGGGGCCAGAGCAATATGGAACATCCCATCTCGCGCATCGAGGACGGTGATCTCGAAATCGTTTCGGCCAACCATCCCGCTATTCGCATCCTCACGGTGCCCTCCCAGAACGGTCCGGAGAAAAAGAAGGCATTCCCGCGCCTCGATGAATGGCACGGTTTCTTCAACCAGCACTACCGCAAAGGCTTTTGGGACGAGTGTACCCTGGAGAGCGTAAAGGAACTCTCGGGGATCGGATACATTTTCGCCCGCCGCCTCCACCTGGCCACGCAGGTTCCGATCGGGGTGATTGACGTGTCTCGTGGAGGCACCTGCGTGGAAACTTGGCTGCCGATAGAAACGATCCGGGCGACCGACACTCCCGAGGTCCGGGCATCTCTTGCCGAGTGGGATGCGAAAGTCGCCGCCTTTGATCCGCAGAAAGATCTGGAGGACCGGGTCAGGCGGAATCATGAATGGGTCGCACGCATTAAGCAGGATGGAAAGGCCATCCCCGCTGACCGCACCGTTCCGACCGAGCTTGAAGGTGGCCCGCCGATGGATATGAACCGGCCCGGTAATTGTTACGCGAGCATGATCGCCCCGCTCGTCGGCTTGGCCGTAAAGGGCGCGATCTGGCACCAGGGCTACAACAACGCGTTACAACCCGAGGGCCACGTGATGTATTATCAATTATTCGGGAAAATGATCGAATCCTGGCGGGCGGCTTTTAACGACTCCGCGATGGCCTTCGGGATCATTTCGATGCCTACCGAAGGGGAGCCGCAGACCCTGGAGAACTACACCGAAATGATGGTCAACGAAGGACCATACATCCGGCATGTCCAATACCGCACTTTCCTCGACTACCTGCGAGCCGGGGACAAGCAAGTCGGCTATGCGAGCAGCTACGATATGCGTCGCCGGTGGTATCACCCGCAGCTCAAGGCACCAGTCGGCGAGCGCATCGCTCGCTGGGCGCTGGCCACCCAGTATGGAGTCAAAATCGACTGGCAGCCGCCAATGCTTGCCGACATGAAAGCCGGGGACGGGTGCATCACTCTCACCTTTGATATTCAGGTCACTGGCCTAGACAGCAATCCCATCGAGGGTTTCGCCATCGCGGGAAAAGACCGGCGATTCCATCCAGCCACAGCCGAGCACCTGGTAACAGGAAAGAACCCGCAAGGCCAGCCCACTCGTGACGAAAAAACGCTCGTCCTCACCAGCCCGCATGTGCCCGACCCGGTGCATTTCCGTTATGCGTGGGGGCGTAATCCGATGGGCAACCTGCTGCCGAAGTTTTCCCAGAGCCGCGCCCCGCTGGCCACCCAGCGCAGTGACGACTGGAGAATTCAAGAGATCCCCGTCCCTTTTGGAAAAACAGCCGACAGACAGGCCCACAACCTCGCTCGGGAGGCCGGCCGTCTCATCGACATGGATCGCCGCGTGAAGAACGCACGACAACTACTCGACGAACAGCAGGAAAAGCACACCCGCGAACTCGAACGCTGGAATGCCCGATGGGGACAGAAACCGGCAGAATAATCACCGGAAATTAAACAGGGTACAGTCGCCGACTATACCCTGTTTAATCGACTGGGTGTTGCCCATGATTCTGTGTGGCCCGAAGCTTGACGGGAGGCTAAACGCGGATTCCATTCGGTACATGAAACTCGCGGTATTTCTTAGTCTGCTTCCGATCCTCGCCCACACTGCTGATCCCTTGCCCGATCCGATGGCGGTAACGGCGGCAATGAAAAAGGCGACGGCATTTTACACGACGAAGCTGGCAAATCACGGCGGTTACGCCTCGGCCTGGAGCAGGGATTTGAGCACGGCGGAAGTCGAGGGCAAGTCGGGGCCATCTTTAATCTCGATCCAGCCTCCCGGGACAACGACGATTGGTCTGATGATGGTTAAGGCCTACCAGGCGACTGGAGATGCCCAATTTCTGGAAGCAGCAAAAGCTGCGGGCGCAGCGCTGATCAAGTGTCAACTCGCGAGCGGCGGATGGGACAGTGACTTCGATTTTTCGGAGGAGGGGATGAAGAAATATTTCCTCCGCTCACAACTCCTCGCCGGTGAAAAGCCGAACGGGAAAAAGCGCAACAGCAGCACGCTCGACGACAACAAGACGCAGTCCGCGTTGCTCTTTTTGCTGGAACTGGCTCATCTCCCGGAGTGCGCGGAAGACAAAGCACTCCAGGAATGCCTGAAGTTTGGGATGGATCAACTCCTCGCCGCACAATACCCGAACGGTGGCTGGCCGCAGCAATTCGAAAGCCCCTCCGATCCGGCGACTCCGGTGCTGAAAGCAGTTTATCCGAAGGAATGGCCGCGGACGTTTCCGAAGGAAAAATATGTGAGCTACTACACAATCAATGACAGCAATATGGAACGGATTGTGGATCTCCTCATTCGTGCCCACACCCTGTCTAAAGATGAACGTTTCCTGGCGGCGGCGAAAAAGACCGGAGATTTTTTTATCCTCGCGCAGATGCCGGAGCCGCAAACGGGCTGGGCACAGCAATACAATCTCGCCATGGAGCCGGTCTGGGCGCGCAAGTTCGAGCCGCCTTCCGTCACAGGAGGGGAAACCCTCAGCGTGATGGAGACATTGTTTGAACTATATTTAGTGACGGGCGAGGACAAATACCTCAAGCCGCTCCCGGCTGCTTTCGCCTGGTATGAGAAGTCGCGCCTTCCCGATGGAAAGTATGCGCGTTTTTACGAACTACAGACAAACAAGCCGCTCTACTGTGTAAAGGACACCTATGACTTGACCTATGATGATAGTAATTTGCCGACCCACTATGGATTCAAGCTCGACGGCATCGACGATGACCTGGCCGGTCTTCGTGAAGTGATTGGAAAACCGCGCGAGGAATTGCTCGAAAATCGCAACGGCCCCAGAAGCGAAAAGAGCTGGGCGGGCAGGGCAAAGGGCAGTGCCGGAAAGGTGAATGCCGCACTGAAATCACAGCATGAGGACGGCTACTGGCTCAAAGATGACCTGATCGATGCGGGCGAGTTCTCGAAGCATTTTCAGGCGATGAACTACTACCTCGACGCCGCAAAAAAAGGCGGCGAGGTCTTCACCAAGCTGCGGGAAGGGTAGTAAGTTCGAATATTCTACCGGGGAAAGACTTTCATTCGTTCGAGATCTTCCGCAGTCGGGGGGCCGAAGTCGAAAAGGACTTGGCGCTCGATCAGTTGATTGTCGGATAACTTGAAGGAGACGACCCCACTGTGCTGGGTGATCTGCGGAATCCAGAGTCGCCCCTTCTCTTCAAAAAGGTAATAAGGAGTACCGGCAAACCCGAGTTTTTCCCGCAGATCCTCATATTCGCCACGGACGAGAGAGGCGAGGTCGCGGGTTCGTATGAAAGCTTGGGGCGTGGCGGTAAGATACCACCAGCCATCGCTGGCCAGGAAGACATCGTTCATGCTCTTCATCTTTTCGGGAACGGTGTAACGTTCCACCACCGTATAGCTGCTATCACGATGGCGGACTTTGAGTATGGCGCCCGGGCCGGAGGTGAAGTAAAGATGGTCATCATGCAGCGTCAGGCTGCGGGTGTACTGGCCTTCAAGAAAGGAGAGCGGTCGGTGCTCTACGAGAGTAAGTCTCTCTCCCTCGACCTCGAATTTGTAAAGATCCTGAGAGTTTGACGAGAGCACAAAAAACGCTTTTGCTACAGAGTCATAAATAACGCGGTGGGTACGTTTCCCGAGGTCGCTGATCTCCTGAACCAGAGTGAAAACGTCTCCCTTGCGGCTGTAAACGCGAAGTCCGTGCGAACCTGTATTGTCCACGACATAAAGGGTGCCGTTCGAGGCGATGGAATGCGATCCGGAAAGGGTATCGTCGAGAACTCGCCAACTACCCAGATCGGGATCGAGTTTATCATTGAATAGGATACGGTGCTGCCAGCAGACGACAAGGAACCAGGTATCGTTCAGCTTGGTTAAAAGCGTGGGGGTGTAGAGGCGCTTGGTCCAGGGGAGTTTTTCATCCACTGCCGACCTGGCTTGAGGCTCTTCACCGAGACAGGTCCAGTCTAGAAGCAGGGTTGACCCGAGGCCAAGCAAGAAGTACAACGAAAGAATGAAAGGGCGAACACTTCGCCAAAATTTTTGTTCAAGTTGTCGGTTCGACCGGGATTGAGAGGGAGAAAGGGATAAAATTGCTTTCATGGGCTGTCTCTGAGTTTCGCGATCTACACGAAAGGATTCATACTCCATTGCTTTTTCTAGCCTGGAACTCATCCTCCCCGCTCGAACATCTGCACGGCATAGACAGAAGGCATCTGGTAAAAGTCTTCGTTGCGGTAGCATGAGATCCCACAGCCGATCGAGCTTGCGGAAGGGTGGAGGATGTTGGCGCGATGCCCGGCCGATTTCATCCAGGTGGCAATCAGGGAGTCGGCGAGGGAGAGGGGTGTGTGGGGCGTAATCCGCTGCCCTCTCGGATCGGCAAACTGCCCCCCGCCCAGGGGCCTCACCGAGCTTCCCGGCTCGTAGCGGATACTAAATCCCTGGTTGATGTTTTCGGCGATGTTCGGGTTGGTGACGCCGTGCATCCGGGCTCTTGACTGGGGATCGCGCTTGTTCCGGTCCCGGGAATTCTGGTGGCTGAAAAACGCCCCGGCAACCATGTCTTCGGCATGCATTTGGGAAGCGTTGATCAGATTCGGAGAGATCGTCAACTCGCGCAGACCGTTGCTCCGCCTCGTCTCGTTGGTGACCAGGGCCAGCGCCAGCCGGATGCTCGCAAGGTCAGGTGAACGCAGGTCGATGGGGACGTTGAGGGTCGGGTTGGTTCGAAAATGAACCGGATCGTCCGCAGCGCCGACCAGAGCGGCGATTGCCGCGATCAGGACGAATAAGGTTTCCCCAGACCCGATTGGTTTATCTTTACGAAATTTCATAATGTGCCACGAGAAAATGAGCCGAAACGACCCGCTGGTCAACGCCTTTAGCTCACTCCAGCGCTTCACGCGGCAGGCATTTGATCACTGGCTATTCAAAATTAACCCAATCAGGCGAAAAGAGATTTTGCGAAATGCACTAAAGACACCTACAAAAATGGTGAGGCGTTCAGGTCTTTAGTCATTCAACAACCACCTAACCAAGAAACATGAAATCAAATATCTTTATCATTCTCTTTCTGCCCTTTATAGCCAGCACCGTGTTTGCCATCGACCCTCACGTCGAAGCAGTCATCCGCACCGTCGAGGGTGCTAAAGGAAGGATCGAGAAAACCGAGGATGGCCAGAGCCTCAAGCTCGTCGATCTCGCCGTGCCAAATACCGGACCACACGACCACCGCAAAGAAGATCCCTACGACGCAGCCTTCTTTGAGCACCTCGGACACATCTCCACACTGGAGTCGCTCAACGTCATTTCCACCAAGTTCAATGACGAGTGGATGCCGCACATCGCGAAGCTCACCAACCTCAAGACCCTGCGTTTCACCAACAACGGACCGCTCACCGATGCCGGTATGGAGCAGCTCGCGGGCTTGAAGAACCTGGAGCAGTTTTCCTTCGTGGGCACGAAGATTACTGGCAAAGCTTATGCGAAATTCGAAGGCTTCACCAAACTCACCCGCGTCAGCCATCGCGGCAGCCAAATCAACGACGAAGGCCTCATGGAACTCTGCGATCATCTGCCAAACCTCGAAAGTATCAGCCTAGCCCACGCCAGGTTCACCGATGCGGGTGCATCAAACCTCGCCAAGCTCACCAAGCTCAAGGGCCTCGAAATCGGCACCGCTAACGCCACGTCGGCGGCCTTGGTTCATATTGCGAAGCTGCCCCTGGAGTCACTGCAACTCGGCGAGGGCTTTGAGTCAGCGGACTGCATCCCGATGTTGAAAGACATCGGCAGCCTTCGCCGCCTGACCTTGACCAACGCCACGAAGCTGAGTGATGCGGAATTAAAATTCATCGCCAGCCTCGGCCAACTGGAGCACCTCGAACTCGGCAAAGTGCCCTTCCCCGACGAGCGACTTCCGGTGCTTACGGACTTTGCTTATCTCAAGTCTATGCGACTCGTGCCGGGGAAGGATCCCTTTACGCCAGAGGCGCAAGAGAAGATCAAAGTCATACTGCCGAAAACCGCGATACAGTTTAAGTAATACTTATGAAATTCACGCCTGGCTCGCGCAATTGATTGAGTGAAAGACTATTAACCAAAGAGGACTGCGATCGGATTCCCCTGATCGGTGATTGGCACGGGACGGTCTCCGTCGTAGAGATTTTTGTGGTAATCCACGCCCAGGGCGGCGCAGACGGTGGCGAAGAAATCGGGGACGCTGACGGGGTTTGCAACGATCTCTTTGGATAACTCACCCGTTTCGCCCCAGGCACCACAGTGTTTTAATCCGCCTCCGGCCAGCACGCAGGTGAAGGCGCTGCCCTGATGCCCGCGCCCGCCGCCACTGTCGAACTCCGGAGGTCTGCCGAACTCGGTGGTGACCACGATGAGCGTTTGATCGAGCAGCTTTTTCGCCGACAGATCACGGATCAATGCGGCCATGGCGGTGTCGAGTTCCTGGATCAACCCATGTTGCTGGAGAATGCTTTCTTTGTGAGTATCCCAGCCGGCTCCATTGATGAAATTCAGGTTGTGGGAGACTTCGATGAAGCGCACGCCGCGTTCGACCAGCCGCCGACTGAGCAGACAGCGCTGCCCGAATTCACCGCCGTATTCATTCCGCAAGTCGGCTGGTTCGGAGTCGAGTTGAAACGCACGATTGAACTCAGGGCCGCTGAGTTTCAGGCTTTGTGCGATGGCGGCGTCGTAGCTTTTCAACTGCCGGTCTTCGGTCACTCCGGCACTTGCCTGGAGGGCGGCTAGATAGCGTTCGCGACGCGCCTGACGCTGGGGCGTCATCCCCGGAGGCAGGGACAATCCTGCCGGACCGCGACTGGTATCCGTCAGGTAAAGATAACTGGATTGAGCGCCCAGAAATCCAGGCCCGCGAGTGACATTCGGATAGCCGATGAGGACGTAGGGCGGGGCATCGTCGGCCACGGCGCCGCGCTCGTGGGCAATGATGGATCCGATGGAAGGATAGCTGATCGTGCCGCTGATGGGCCGCCCGGTATGCATGCGATTGGTGGCGGCCGCGTGCTCATCAATGACGTCGTGATGCACGGTCCGCACCGCCGTCACATGCTCCATAAGCGGTGCCATCTTGGACAGATGCTCGCACACGCGCACGCCGGGGACCGCCGTTTCGATTGATGGATAGTAGGAGCCGGCTTTGTTCGCTTTCGGGTCGCCCACCCTTTTGGGGTCAAAGGTGTCGGTCTGCGCCATGCCGCCTCCCAGCCAGATCGAAATGACGTGCTCCGCGTTTCCGCGAATGAGCTTGGTAGTCGGTTCAGCCACGAGCGAGTGCGGCAAGGCAAGACCGCCACCCAGGGTGGCACCGGTTTTAAGAAAATGTCTCCGCTTCATGTGATGATGAGTGTAGGCTGGTCTGTCAGGGCATCCAGACGAAATCGCGTTCGTTGATCAGGCTCCAGATGATGTCTTCGTAAATTTCTCTCCATTCCGGTCGCAGTCGCGGATCGGGGCTGGGGCCTTGCTGGACACGGTTTTCGTTCTCCTGCTGGATGGTGTTGGCGTCCGGTGTGACATGATTGAGCCAGGTCACCAGACGAAGCGGTTCCAGCGGAGCCGGCTCCGTGATTTGATCGGGGGGCGTGAGTCGTTTTTCAAAATCGGACTTCAACTCGGGTAGAAACGAATCGCGCTCGGACGGCAACGGCATTCGGCTGAGAAAGCGCAGAAACAAACCCTCCAGCAAGGCCTCCGGTGATTTCGCCTCCACCGCCAGATTCGCCAGTTCGGATTTCCAAGACGCTCGCGACAACGTTTGAGTCAGAATGCCGTTTCCGAGGATTCCCGGCTGGAGCATATTCGGTTCGGTATCACGCTGGAAGATCGGTTTTTGGCGAGAGCCGTTCCATCCAAAGGCCTCCAGCACATTCACGACGGCCTGGGCACGCGGCAGAGCCAGGCTGGGCCGGTCGCGTTCGTTGTTGAGGCTGGCGAACATCCAGGCACGACGCGGAAGCCCGAGATCCTGGCGCGTCTGCAAGGTTTTGGATCCATCGTGAATGAAGGTCATGGGTTCGGAATCAATGGCGGTCCCGGCTGCGGCGTGGAGCGAGTCCACGACCTGCTCAGCGGTGAGGCGACGCCGCGCGGGCGCATTAAAAAAGCGCTCACCCGCACTGGCAGAGGCTAGATTTTCCAACCCTGCCTCGCGCTGATAAGCCTCCGAAGTGACAATCAGCCGGATGATGTGCCGGACATCGTAGTCTGCGGTGAGCAGTTCGGCTGCGAGCCAGTCCAGCAACTCCGGGTGGCTTGCCTCATGCCCTTCCCAGTCCTGGACCGGTTCCACAAAACCCGCGCCCATGAGCCGCTTCCAAATTCGGTTCACCATCACGCGGGGGAAGCGACGATTCTCCGGCGAAGTGATCAGGGCTGCGATGCGCTCCCGAGTGTCCTTCGGATCTTCGATAAGCGCGTCGATGCCCGCATTTTCCGTCACACCGGTCACACCAGCAAACGGCCAGACGGGTGTCACTGGTTCGTCAGGCTTCAGCGTCACCCGGATCAAGGACTCGCGCTCCTTCTTTTCAAAAAACACCGCAGGCACCCGGCTGGTTTTCGGTACTGTCACGGACTTGCGCTCCAGCATCGCGGCAAGGGAATAGAGATCGCGCTGGGTGGTGGAGTGATAGGGCGAATCATGACAGCGCGCACATTGCAACTCAATGCCGAGAAACGCGGAGGCGACGATGTGGCCCTTGGCCGCGAAGGGCGCATCGTTTTCCGCCGCCTGGGCAAAACCGGCGCTGCCTCCGTGAGCGGCGTCTCCCCGCATCAGCAGCATCTCCGTGACCATGCGGTCGAGCGCTTTGTTGTCGCGCAGGGAATCATGGAGAAACCAGCGAAACGGCCCGGTGCTGTTGAGAGACGCGTTGATCAACGTGGGGTTCTCCGCGAGCGCATCCAGCCACTCGCTCATCGCGTGATCCGCGCAGCGTTCATCGGCGAGCAGCCGATCAATCAGCTTGGTGCGCTTGTCAGGATCGGAGTCCGCGAGGAAGGCCCTCACCTCGTTCGCAGCCGGCGGCAGACCGATGGTGTCGAGGTAAATGCGGCGGAGAAATGCGGCATCAGAGGTGATGGATGTTTTGACGAGTTTGCCAGGGTCGACCGGTGGAGACGGCCATTTGGCACCGTCGCGAATCCACGATTCCAGCCGGGTGATCTGCTCTTCGGTGAGGCGCTCGCCGGTGGGCGGCATGACCAAATCTTCGTCGTCGGTGCGAACGCGCTCGATCAACTCGCTGGCCGCCGGATCACCAGGAATGATCGCGGGCACCTCCGAATCCCCCCCGCGCAAGGCAGCCTCACGCGTGTTCAGCTTCAGCCCGCCTTTGTCTTTCTCGCCGTGGCAGCGGAAACACTCCTCCCGCAGGACCGGCAGCACCTCGCCGTGGAAAAACTTCGCCGCGTCTGAAGTGGCAGCGCTCGCTGCGAGAGCGTTTTCGATTTTCGCATCAATGAAGGCATCCACGGGATGACCTTCGCGGGGAGGTTGGGGCGCTGGATGTTTCTTCACCCATTCCCTGGCGATGGCATGGCGTTTCTGCCAAAACGCATCGCGGGATTTGGAGGCTTCACGCCGATTTACGTCGTCAAAACGAGCCAGCGAGGTTTCGATTTCGGCAAGGACTGGCTCGACCTGGGCATCCGTCAAAGAAAGCTCCGACTTGCCCGCCGCACGGAGAATGGAAAACGCATCACCACTTGCCGATTCAAGCGCGACGATGACCTCCCCGGTGTCCGTGCGCATGTTTTTCCCTCCGACGATCAGCTCCAACACCACGCGGGAAGTCGTTTTTCCGGGCGACATCTTCGCCATTCCGAAAACTTCCTGTTGATGGTAGCCTTTGACCCGGACTCCGGGATGAGGCGGCTGCGCCAGTGGCGTCACGGGGTCAAAACCATTTTCACCGTTGCCGACCGCCGGTTTGGTTTCAGCGATCAACTCACCATCGATCCAGAGGCGGGACAGGCCGCGGGTTCGCAGTAGGATACGGTGTGATCCTTCCGGCAGTTTCACTTCGGCCGCCATGCGCAGCAAAAGCGGCGCGGCCCAGCTCGACCGGATGCCCCAGTCATCGTAGCGCACCGGCACACGCGGCAGCAGGAAAGCGTCTCCCCACCAGCGGGACGATTCCTTCGTTGTCTCCAAAGAATTGGGCCAGCGGTGCGAGGCGGTGTGGCCTTCATTGAACTGAACGAGCACTTTTTCCTCGTCGATTTTTCCCAAATCCGGCATTTTCGCGACAGCGGGCAGCACCACCTGCGGGCCGTCCCTCCTCCGGCAATGTTTCGCGATTTCCGCATCGCTCAGCGCACGGCGATGGATCGCCAACCCGTCAAGGAAACCCTGAAGACTGTTGCCAGCGCTTCCGCCCTGAGACGAGCCGATCCAAACATCGTCGTCATCAACGGCGGGTGCCTTCGTGGTGGCTCCATCCGCGCCCCAGACACCGTCGGTGGACACTCCGTCGACCCATCCCCGCATCGTGTCGGGCTTGCCGAACTCATAAGACAAAGCCACATGATGCCAGCCCGTCGCGATCTCGAAAGACGCCTCCGAGTTCCAGATGTGCCAGGTGTTTCCTCCTCCGGGTTCGGGAGCGCTGGCAAAGAGAAAGCTGAGATGCGCCAGACCCGCGCTGCCGCCGATGACCCGCAGCGACCAGTTCTGATTGTTGCGGGCAAAGTGCGGCGAGCTGGTGCGCCCCTTGCCCACGATATACGCCGGCTGGCCTGGGCTCAGTTTGTCCACCTTCACCCACGATTCCAAAGTGATGGCGTCACCATTCGTGAAATCAAATGGACTCTGAGGCCCCGGATCTTTGATCTCATAACGGGCACCCTTCCCCTGCAATTGAATCGCGGTGTTGTTCGCATCAAAATCCGGAAACTCCGGCGGACGCGGCCCAGCCTGATCACGCACCACGTTGCCAACCGCGATCAAAGGGGCCGACTCCTCCTGACCAAAATCCAGTTGCAGCACGGGCTTGGAATCATCCGCCTGAAGTCCCCAGCCCCAGGCATGGAAGAAGGTAAACAGTGCGAGTGTGGTTCTCAAAGTCATATTTCGAGATGGTAACATACTCTCCATGAACTTTTCAGCAAGCACCCGGAAAGAAAAGTCAGATTTTGCAAAGCTCAATCGTTTCCAGTCTATGCTCCGATTCATTTTTCCGCTTATCCTGTCCGCCGCCTGCACGCTTCACGCCCGAACTTTCACCAATGCGCAGGGCGTGAAGATCGAGGCCGAGATTGTCTCCGTTTCCGGCGATCAGGTGACGATGAAAACCTCGCGCGGCCAGAATGTGACCTTCGCCATCGCCATGCTCAGTGCGGCGGATCAAGACGTGGTTAAGGCCTGGAAACCAGCCGATAGTGCGGCGGTTGAGGACGGAGTCTATCTTGCCGTTGGACCTGGCGGGCATCGCATGATCTCCAACGATGCAAAAACCTGGGAAAAACACCAGGAGTGGAGTCCGCCCGCTCATAACAACGACGATCTTAATGTCGCGATCTTTTACAAAGGCATGGGCATCGTTGGCGGAGGCTTCAGCATGGCCCGCGTCGTCGCCAGCCGCGACGGCAAGACGTGGAGCGATGGCAAGCTGCCGGGAGGTTCACCGATATTCGGATTTGATGTGCTGGACGATGTGCTCTATGCCACCTGCATCAGCGGCCAGGTCTATGCGACCACGGATGGCGAGGACTGGAAGCTGGTCGGCAGCAACGCTGAGAAAAAGCCCGGCCAGGGCGTGCGCTGGACGGCCTCGGGCAACGGCCTGATCCTCGGCGTGGGGGATTTCGGCAGTGTCCTCATCATCAGCGAGAAGGGGACGAAGGTCGAGAACTTCACGATTGCCGGCCAGGAGAAAAAGAACGCAAACCGTGTCGCCTTCGGCAACGGCGTCTTTGTCGTCAGCGGGCAAAAGGGCATCCTCGCCAGCACCAAAGACGGCAAGGAATGGCAGAATGTTGAGCCAAAGGAAGGTGCGGGCGATTTCACCGGTGTGGCCTTCGATGGCAAGGAATTCCTCGCAAGCGGCCCGGAGGGTCTTCTGGCCTCTCCTGATGGGGTGAAGTGGACCCGGCGCGGTAGCAGCAAGCCGGGCAGTCAGCTCCGTTTTGCGAACAAAACCGTCTTCTCCTGGTCCTGGCCACCCAGCAAGGTGAAAATCAGCGGCAATGGCGGCGAATCCTGGGAACCGATGCCGAACGAAAAGGAGTTCTTCGTCAAAGATGTCGCTTTCGGTGTCTTCGGCGGCGGGGATGCTCCCAAACTACCGGGCATGGCCGGTCAGA
>JBGSJM010000473.1:0-5165 GCA_041742015.1 Verrucomicrobiales bacterium
TTGGTGTGGTTATCGACTTTGCTGTTGCGATCTGGGCCGACCATCGGCGTGGGTGTCACGATCACTTTCCAGGTGGCGTTGCTTTCCTTCAGGGTGCGCTTGAGCCACTCGCGCTGTTCGGTGCCCCAGATGGATTTTTCCGGGCCGTCAGGCATCTTCTTGGGCGAGCGATAGGCGCGGCCCTCGGTGAACCAAAGTTGCAGAAGCGAGTGCACGCGATGGGTTCGATACGTGGGCGTCTCCCGGTCGCCTGCGGGATGGATCGGCATTTGCTCGCGAAACGTCTCGATTCCGATACCTGGGCTGGGTTCCTTGCTGCCAGCCAGGTCCGCGTCGTTGAAACGGAAATCGTGGTCGTCTTTCGACCAATAAGCTGCGGTCTGGCCGAAAAACTCGATCATCCGGGGAAAGCGAAATTGCTCGTGCCATTTGCGCCGTATTTCCGGCAGGGTCCGGGCTCCGCCCTTTCCATGATCGTAGTAAACAATGTCGCCCGTGCCGATGAAAAAATCGGGCTTCAGAGCGGTCATGGCCGCGAAAGATGGATAACCGAGCTGTTTGTCCTCATCAGTAGCCGTCACCGGACCACCCCCGTTGGCCTTTCCGGTCATAAAAGCGTCGTAATGCATGCAGCTACCCATGCAAAATGTAAGCGGAGCAGTGCTGTCCGGTCTGGGCAGGGTCTTAAAGGAGCGGACCGGTCCCGGTTTGGCGGTGGCCTCCGTCTCGCCGAAGACGAGCCGATATCGATAAACCGAGCCGGGCTTGAGGTCCCCGGCCCGGGTCCGCACGATGAAATCAGCCTCCGCTTTTGCTTCCAGCCAGGGCGATTTTTTCGCCTGTGAGAAATCCTCCGTCTCGCTCCACTCGAAGCGGGCCACCCCCGCCGCGCCGGGCACGTCGCCACTGGCATCGAGCGCCGGACCGGGGATCGCGGTGAGGCGGCTTTGCAAAAGCACTGAAGTGGCGGTCACCTCGCCTGCCAACTCGCCCTGGGCATGATGGATCTCTGCTGCTTTAGCTGGCAAAGCCGTCAGAATACCGAGCCCATAAAATGTGGAAAGTAGAATGATCGAAGTTTTCATAATACTCATTTGTCATCGATCACTTCCGATTCGATGTTAATCACTTCATTTGCACCGGGGCCGGCTGTGGGCTTTTTGAGATCACTTTTTACCTGACTGATCTTGCTCTTAATCCGCGCGGAGGCGAGTTTTCGGGTTTTTTCGCGGAATGAAGGCACCAGCAGGGCGAAGCCCAGAGCATCAGTCAATAATCCCGGGGTCAGGAGGAGCGCCCCGGCCAGCAAAATCAGCACCCCATCGATCACTTCCCGATGGGGGAGCCGCCCCTCGGAGAGCGCCTTTTGATAGGAGATCAAGGCCCTGAGCCCCTGGGTCTTGGACAGCCAGGCCCCGATAAAACCTGTGACCAGGATAATTATCACCGTCAGTGGTAAACTGATAATTTTGGCCATCAAATAGATAAGAATGAACTCCACCAGAGGCACCAGCGTAAAAACGAGAACTAATTTTCTGAACAAACCCATTACCTTTTATTCGTTCCACATGATCGAGGAATCCCGCCGACCAAATCCATAGGCATGAAAGACTAACCTAATTTCATCCCGAATCCGAATAAACTCGGCGAGTTTTTCCTCCTCTGAGCCTAACGCATCTGCGGGATCTTCGAAAGCCCAATGATACCGGTGCCGTTGTCCGGGAAAGATTGGGCAGACTTGATCGGCATTCCCACAGACGGTGATGACCGTTTCCACGGTGCAATCCAGAAACTCGGCAAGCGATTTGGAGCGCGAGTTTGCAATATCGATTCCTGCGGCGGCCATCGCCCTGATGGAGAGGGGGTGGACGTAGCCACTGGGTTTGGAGCCGGCACTGGCCACTTCCAAGGTATCACCAGCCGCCTCCCGGAGAAATGCCTCCGCCATTTGCGAACGGCAGGAATTCCCGGTGCAAAGAATCAGAACCAAGGGTGCTTTTTGATTTCCAGACATCAAATCCATAGGAATTCCCGCTGTTGTGTTTGTCAAATTATGGTTTGTTATCTTTAGCGCCAAAACATGGGCAACGAAACTGATTCTCTAAAATCCGCAGCGGGTTTAACGCTGGATGACTGGGCCTCCCTACTAAAATCGGAGGGGCACCCGAATTTTCGTGCCAAACAGATTGTCGAGTGGATTTACGAAAAGAGGGTCTCCGATTTTTCGCAGATGACGAATCTGAACCAGCCGCTTCGGAACTGGCTCGGAAAGACATTTTCTCTCCACGACCTGGCGACCGTTCTCGTAACCGGCTCCAAAGATACGACCCGGAAATATCTCTTCCGGCTTGGGGACCGCCGCCTCATCGAAACGGTTCTCATTCCGGCGAATCAATCCATGTTTGGCGAAAAAAGCGAGCGCCGCACCATCTGCGTCTCCAGCCAGGTGGGGTGTGCCTACGACTGCAAATTCTGCGCCTCCGGCCTGGCGGGATTTACCCGCAATCTCACCGCCGGGGAGATCGTCTCCCAAGTCCTAAAGGCGGAGGCGGAAAGCGGCGAAAGTGTCCAAAACATTGTCTTTATGGGCATGGGCGAGCCGCTCGCCAATCTCCGCAACCTCACCACGGCCATCGAAATTTTGAACTCGCCGTGGGGTGTCAACATCGGAGCCCGGCGGATGACGGTTTCCACCAGTGGTCTGGCCCCGCAGATCGAAAAACTGGCCGCTCTCCCCATGCAAATCCGCCTCGCGATCTCTCTGCACGGTGCCACTGATGAAGTCCGGGACCAGATCATGCCGATCAACCGCAAATACCCACTGGAGCGCCTTTTCCAGGCGCTGGATATCTGGCGGGAGGCCAAAAAACAGAAAATCACCTTCGAGTATATTTTGATCGAGGGGGTCAACGACCACTTGGAGCAGGCCAGAATCCTGGCGCGCCGTGCTCGGGCCATCAACGCCAAGGTGAACCTGATCCCCTATAACACCGTGGCTGGACTAAAGTGGACCCGGCCTACTGAAACTCAGCAAGTGGCCTTTTTAAACATCCTCACCGAAGCCGGCGTCCAGGCCACCCTACGGCGTGAAAAAGGGCACGATATCGGCGCCGCCTGCGGCCAGCTCCGTCTCCAGCAGGAAACCGAAGAAGGCATCATCGAGGAAGTGGCCTTGTAGTTGAGAGTTGCGAGTCAAGAAGTTGAAATTTCTGACTCTCAACTCTCAACTAACCTCACTTGACCAAAATCAAGTCTGCTCTTAAGTGATAACATGCAGTTTGCGATCGCGATTGACCATCAAATCTTACAATACCTGGCCTGGACCTTTACGGTCCTATCAGCTATCATCAGTATTACACTTAGCCTTAATCGTTTTGGGCTTTCACCAGTTCAGCGAGTCGGAGCGATCATTGGGGCGATTGTGGTGGGCGTTGCGATTTCGATTTTATTGATATCGGATGCCTCACCGCTGAAACGCTTAAAATTTATCAACGCCCTGCAGTTCGAACAAATTCAGACCGCCCATGACAAGGGCGGCTCCCGAAGCTCTGGATACATCATCACCGATAAAGGCGTTCAGGATAAAGCCGCTGGAGGCTCGGTAAACCGGATTTCGCAGTACATTTATGCGGTAATTCACCCCAATGGAACCATTTCCGCCGTTTACAATGGTGGATTCTTCGATGCCGAAATCAACGGACGGGTCGAGAACTGCGAGTTAATCGATATCGGTGACAATCGGGTCCTGATTATTCGCGGAGGACAGCTTGAGACCTTCAATCTGGGTTCCACCCAAACCGCGAACACTTTCAAGATTCAAAAAGTTCCGGTAAGCCCGAATCCGTAAACAAGCGTGACACAGAGGATGGCCAAAACCAAACCACTATTTCTTTACGAGGAGGTTATGCTGTTGGCCCTCCGTGACAAGCAGGGCACTTTTTTCAGCGGGTTTATCGAGCTGGCCGTGGCGGGAGCGATCCTCGCCGAATTGTTTATCGAAAAGCGGGTCTACATCGGAGATCAACGCCGCAAACTCGTCGACCAGGACAATCCCCGCCCCATGGGCGATCCGATCATCGACGAGTGTCTGGAGAAAATCACCAACGCCAAGCGCCGGGCAACCGTGTCCACCTGGGTTCCCCGACTCTCCAGCACCCCGCAGCTTCGCACAAAAGTGGCCCAGCAGCTATGCCAGCGGGGCATTGTCAAGACCACTGAGGACAAGGTTCTCTTCATTTTTCCCCGAACCATCTATCCAGAGATCAATCCCAAACCCGAGCGGGAGATTATCAGCCGGTTAAAAGAGGCTGTCTTTGACGACAAAAAAGCCATCGATCCCAGAACCATGATTCTCGTTTCCCTGGCCCATCGCACCGGCTTGCTGGCCCATAATCTGGGCGAAAACGAAGTCTACAAAGCCAGAAAACGGATCGACCAAATCATCGCAGGAGAAGCCATGGGGCTGGCCGCCCGGGATATTATCGATGCATGTGACTCCGCCGCCACCGTTGCCTCGTTGATTCCAGCGCTGTTTCTCGGTAGTTCCAATTAAGTTGACCGCCCCTGGGTTAAGGCCACTTCTCCAAAAATCTAGTTTCCCAAGCGAAAATAGATGGCTTTCAAATAGTTCGCCTCCGGGATATGGGCCAGATGATCCGAGGCATGGAGGTGAGTTTCTATTGTTTTAACTTTGCGTCCGCTGCGGTTCACGACCTCTTTTGCGAGGCTAAAAAACTCCTCTGACGGGACATGGGCTGTGCAGGAGGCGGCCACCAGTAATCCACCGGGCCGGAGGAGTTTCAGACCGCTGCGCACGAGGCGGATATAAGAATTAATCGCCGCTGGTTTTTCTGCGGCACGCCGGGCCAGAGATGGAGGATCGATGATCACGATATCGTATCGGCCATCGTGCCCGCTGAGCCACTCGAAGGCATCCGCCTTGATCAATTGATGTTTGCAGGATTGGGCAGCCGGATTTAGTGCCATATTGCGCCTGGCCTCTTCCAGCGCAAGGGGGCTGATGTCTACATCGGTGGTGGATCTCGCCCCGGCTACCGCTGCATATACCGAAAACCCGCCGGAGTGACTAAACACATTCAGAACATCTCTACTTTTTGCCAGCAGCGAGACCCTTTGCCGGTTTTCACGCTGATCCAGGAAAAAAC
>JBGSJM010000474.1:0-15584 GCA_041742015.1 Verrucomicrobiales bacterium
GGTTTTAATAGAATCACTCCTGGTCTTTTTATGGCGGATTTTATGCGGAGTCTGCTACTTTTGGTCGTGATTGGAACACCAGTTCTGGTTGCTGTGTTATGGATTTTCGCGAAACTGCCCCAGGCCTGGTTCTGGGGCTGGGTTTTGATCATCCTGGTGATGTTGATCGGTGTCTTTTTCGCTCCAACCTTGATTTTGCCCCTTTATAACCGATTCTGCCCACTTGAGGAGGGTGTGTTGAAGACTGGGATACATGAGATGGCTGAACAATGTCAATTTCCAGTGAAGGAGATCAGCATTATGGATGGTTCGAAGCGCTCCACCAAATCCAATGCCTTTTTTATCGGATTTGGGTCAACCAAGCGAATCGTCCTTTTTGATACCTTGGTGAAAAATCACACCGTCCCCGAACTCGTGGCGGTTTTGGCTCATGAGATTGGACATTTCAAGAAACGTCATAATATCAAGAGAATGGTATTTGGCATCGTGGGAACCGGGGTGATGTTTTTTCTGCTTGGGCAAATCATTAATCACAATCGCCAGTTGTTGGATGCATTCGGAGTCGAGAAGTCATCAATTTACATTAGTTTCGTTTTGTTTGGGGTATTGATGCAACCCGTTAATCAGATTTTGGGTATAGGAGGTAACTGGTTAAGCCGTAAACATGAATTTGAAGCGGATGCCTATGCCGCAGAGGCCATGGGAAGCTCAGAACCGATGGAAATGGCTTTGCAAAAACTCAGTGTGGATAATCTATCTAATCTGACTCCGCATCCTGTTTACGTTTTCTTAAATTACAGTCACCCACCTGTGGTTGAGAGAATTTCAGCCTTGCGGCGTTAGTTTATTATTCTCTTCGACCGGGGTCCGGGACTTTACTCGGCTTTGATGACGAAAAGGGTGGTGTCATCGTTCCCTGCCTCCCGGTAGGATTTCGAGAGGAGATTGTCAGCCACAGTTTTCGGGGTGCCGTTGGTAAGACCGGCCAAAAGAAATTCCTGCTCGATGTGTTTGTCCCAAAGTCCGTCGATGATTCCGTCGGAACAAATGAGGAACCAGTCGCCAGGGTAAATGTCAGAAGTTCCAATTTGGGGAGTGATAGTTGGGCACTGAGCCCCGATCGCCTGGATAAGTATATTTCGACGTGGATTAATGCGGGCCTCCCTTTCATTGATTTTGCCTTCCTGCTGGAGTTTGCCAACAAAAGAATGGTCATCGGTGAGTTGTTTGAGCCGCCCATCTCTAAACCGGTAAAGTCGGCTGTCACCCACGTTTCCAAAGTGAAGCTCGCCGCGTGTAAAGAGACCGCAGACGAGAGTAGCCCCCATATCATCGACATCAGGATTGCCTTCGGAGGTTTGGAGGACGTAGCGATGAGTTTTCTGAATACACTTCTCAAGTAATTCGCTGGGGGAGGCGGGGGAATCACCATTGGCTATGGAGGCGGGAAGTAACTGCTGCATCTGCGAGATGACCAATGCACTGGCAACGGCACCTCCGCTGTGACCGCCCATGCCATCGCTAACAATAAAAACGAGGTTATGTGATTGGAATTCTCGAGTCCCCAACATGGGTTCCGGGTTTGCCCAACCGTTGAGGAAGGAAAAGACGGTGATGGAATCTTCATTTGCTCCTTTGCGGCGACCTGTTTCGGTTGTCCCGGCCCAGGAGAGGGTTTTTGTTCTTTTTGCTGGTACAGGGTTACCAAGAATCTCAGCGTCACTCAAGTTAATCACACAAAACCGACCACGGGGTTCGTCAAAGGTGAGATTATCAAGCACCGGCTCTTTATGAGACACTCCATAGTCATCTTTCAGGGCGGTAAAAATGGAGGCAACTTGTGTTTCGGTAAGATTCTTTGCAGATGCACCACAGTTGGTGGTGACAATGTTTAAAGAGGTGTCGTCTTTCTCTAAAAGTCTGGGCACAAAGTCGCATCCCCGGAATTCAAGTTCCAAAAGAACTTGGACTTCGGATGCAAAACGCTTTTCAGCGTCTGTTCCGAGGAAGGTTTTGTAGACTTTACCATCGTAACCGACTCGAACACTTGAGTGGATGCCATCCCTGGAGATTTCCATCATCGACCATTTGCGAATGATGAACTATCAGGGGCATAAGGTGGCGTTGCAAGTGCCCATGTATCAATCGGGATCAGAAAAGTTCTATTGAAATGTCTATTATTCGGCGTTTTCGGAAATTCGAATTCTCCGGTATTCCATTTGTCCCATGTCTCCTTCCAATCCGATGGGACCCTTTTCTGGGATCTGGAAATTTTCTTCCAATACTTCGCCATTACAGGTGCAATGGGCAGACGTGCGAGTCACTTTGATGATGATTTCATTCCAATCCTGAGGTTTGTAGGATTTTAATTCTTTGTATGGTCCAGCTAGAAGGTAATCGCGGCACTGCAATTGTTTACTGCGAATGAAGATGCCACTATCAGCATTTGGAGTGGCACGAAACTCAAGTTTCAGAGTGAAGTCCTTGGAAAACTCGGTCGTGGTCCAGATTTGTTGGATTCTCCGGCCCGATGGAGGGGTTGCTACCACCAGTTTGCTGTTAATGGCACGGTAGCGATGATCCGGGCTTGCTTTCAAATCATTAAAATTCATTGCCTCTGCCACTTCAGCGAAAATAGGATTTGGATTTTCCCGTGGCGGTGTGGGAAAATAGCCCCAGCCAGTGAGATCTTTCCCATTAAAAAGGCTCTTAAATCCTGGTTCTGGAACAAACGAATCAGGTTCTACTTCGAGAAATCCCATGGTGGAAAAGATTGGAATAAGTGATTTGGCCCACTTTTCATAGCCTAGATTATTGGGATGGAGAAGGTCGGGGAATTCTGCCAATTGAGCATTGCCAGAGGTATCAGCAAAGAGTTTCCATGTATCGACGATGGTTACCTGCGGGTCATCTTTAACCGCCGCCGAGTAGAGCTGATTAATGGACTGGATCTTATCGGCAGGGCGCTTTTTCGCATCGGAACTGGGGAAGACAAGCGATACGATGATTGGCATTTTGGGGTTGTGTTTTTTAAGCTGACTAATAATGAGTTTGAAATTTCCAGCGATGACTGTTGGATCAGCGCCTTCTTCCAAGTCGTTGGTGCCCAATAGCATCACAACACAGCTTGGATTGAGCGAAAGAACGTCTTCCTGGAGGCGAATCAACATGCCGCGAGTGGTGTCGCCACTGATTCCGCGATTGGCGACCTTTAAATCTCCAAAAGATTGGTTCATGTTCGTGCCCCAACCTTGGGTGATGGAATCGCCGAGAAAGACAATAGCGCTTTGATCTTTTTCGATTTCTTTGGCCCATCGCTTGCGCTTTTCGGACCACAATTTGGAAAACCAATCGTAGCGGCGAATGGGGCCCTCGCCAGGGAGACCGTCATCGGTTTTTGGAATCGAGAATTTGGAAACTCCGAGCAGAATCTCATCGACAAATTCTGAGGTGGATTTTACTGGTGTTGAGACTTTGGGAATCAGCAGATAACATTCCTGCCCAACGGAATCGCACTTTTCCTTCATTTTCACACCATAGACGGGATGGTGAATACCATGACCAGCGTCTTTGGAAGGCAGGGTCATATCGCCTCCATAAGACATATAAAGAGGTGGATCGTCTTTGGACACATGGTTATAGGCGGAGAATTCTTTAAAGAGATTCTCGTGTTTGGAATAATTTGCAAGAGCACCCTCAATGGTTGCCTCCCCGACCGCCATGTTGATCATTCTGTGCTTCAATACATTGGGACCCAGCCAGGGCTCAATCTGCTTTGGGTCGATCGAGGTTTGTCCACCGGTTACGATAGCGCCTTGGACGCGGGTGGATTCCCTCTCAACTGGATCTTTCGATTTTGGGTCTACTAGATCATCGTGACAAAGCAGCCACATCGACGTACATGCCCCAGCGCTTCCTCCGGTAAGAACCATTTTGTCTTTTTGAAGATTCCATTCCTTTGCCTTATGCCGAATAAATTGGATCGCTCGGGCAGCATCGTGAACTGGTGCGGGGAGAGGGGCTTCGCCAGTGAGACGGTAGTTGATCGATGCGAAAGATATGCCTTTTTTCAGATATTCCTTTACGCCATTAGTTGCCTTGTCGCCAGAGGTCCAACCGCCACCGTGAATGTTTACCAGTATGGGACGGGGGCCCTCTCCCGGAGCCTGCCAAAAATCGAGCTTAGTTTTTTCGTATTGGTCGTAGGGCACATCTGCAAAGGTGGGAGGAATGACAGTGGGTTGGGCAACCGGTTGGGGGGCTACAGTTGCGGCTTGTTTACCGCTTTTGCCAAGGATTTGATTGATCAGAGCTTCCTTTTCCTTAATAAGGGGATCAAACATTGGCATTTCCTTTGCATTGTTGCCTTGTTCGTGTTTTCGGAAGAGAAAAAGATAAGTCTCATTGGCGGGGCGCCAGCGATGGAAAAAGAGGCGGTTCTTCTCAATAACTAACGTCCGCAATTTTGAGTATTGTGCAAAGTCTGATTTTGCAACTCTTTCAGTGTTGAGGCCCAAGACCGTGATCCAGTGATTAGCTATCATCTGGTAACCACTTTCTCCGTAGTGAATGCCGTTGCTGGTCCATGGACTATCCGTCACCTGATCATGGGGACCAATAGCCGAAAAAAGGTCGATAAGTTTAAGGCTTTTCTGGCTGGCCAACTCACCAATGGACTTGGAAAAAGTTGCCAGATTTTTGTTGTTGGTGATCTGATCGGGAAGTGGGGGGCCGAGATTTTCAAGTGGTGGAGGTGTTACCATAATAATTTCCCTGAGGTCTTTTCCTGCCGCATTTTTAATGTTTTCAATCAGTTCTCGATAACCATTGAGGAAAATGATTAAGTCAGTTTCAAGCCCGGCTCCAACCACGGCGGTTAGTGATCCTTTTTCATCGGTCCAGGGCTGATTGATTGACATGGCTTCCCCTGTTCCATAACAAATGAAAACCACATTCGGCTTTAATTCTTTAACCGCCTGGAAAAGTCTCTCCCGTCCTTCGGAGGGGGGGCCAAAATAAGCCCTAGCGTCATTAAAGACCGAATCCCCACTCCATCCTAGATTTCGAAATGTCAGATTGGTTGCATCGCTGCCTAGCAGAATACTGGTCTCGATGTGGCCGTAGGTTTGAGCGCGCTCAATAAAGGTGTTTCCGATAAAGGCAACCCGGTCATTGTCCAAAAATATAGGATCTTTCGCCAGAAGCGACGAAGGAATGAAAATGGCTAAAATAGAGGCGAAGGTCCTGCAAATGTGGATCATGTTGCGAATGTATGAAGTTCAACGATGGAAATCAAATTTCGAGTTTATCTTGATCGCGCTTCGTTTTCCATTCAATTTTTTTTGCCCTTATTGGGATCATAGAAAATTCTGACATCGGCATCGTCGGTGCCAATCAGCTTGAGACTCCTTTTCAAAGCGTATTTTGTCGAAAGGTTCGGATTTTTTAAATTGTAGAGGAAAATGTTCGCCCGCCCGATGGTGTCGAGCACCCCTGAGTTTTTTAAGACCCGGTAGACGTCTTTGGTGACTCCGCTGAGCACTACGTCCCGGTTTTTAGATCTCAAAAAGCCGACGAGTTCCTCCAGGGCTATTACCGAGGTGGCATCAAGTCGGCGGGCATTCTTAAGCTGGAGAATGATGACTTTGATGGCAGGATCCCGAGTGATTTTTTGAATCTGAGCCCGAAAAATCTCGGCGGCTCCAAAGAACAATTCGCCTTCCACATGGACGACAGAAATGGCGGGTTTGGGTTCATGTTCAAGTCTTTCCGATTCTTTGAGTTCGCCGCTTTCGGTAAATTCAAATTCTGTGAGGTAGGGGCGGCTGGAGGCGCGCAGATATAAAACAATCGACAGCCCAATGCCGACAAAAATGGCTCCACTCAAAGGCATAATCAGTGCAGCCAGAAAAGTGGCTATCAAAACAGCGGCGTCGCCGGGTGTTGAATAGAGCGAAATATGGATTCGCCGAATATTAATTAAACTGACCGCAATACAAATGACCAACAGGGCCAGGCAACACTTTGGAACGTGGTGCATGTATTTGCCGAAGAATATCGCCCCGGCAAGACACAATATGCCACTGAAGATGCTGGAGAGCCGACTCTGTGCGCCACTACTGAAATTAAGTGCTGACCGCGTCAAAGAGCCGGATGCTGGCATGCCACCGGCAACTGAATTGGCGATATTAGCGAGACCTACGCTCAACATGTCCTGGTTCATATTTGGCCATTCCCCCCTTTGGCTGGCCAGCGTTTTTGACATGATCGAATTTTCCAGAGTTGCCAAAAAGGCGACAGAAAAAGCGGCTCCCAAAAGCTGGCCAAGATCCGACAAAAGTCCAAATTGACTGATGGTGGGCAATTTTGGCTTGAGATCAGAAGGTTGAAAGGAATCAAAGGTCGCCACGGTCCAACCGAACTTCAAATGAAGGAGAGCGTAGATGCCCGTCATACTGAGAAGTGTTATCGCGAAAACCGGGAAGCGGCTCCATTTGATCGATAGCCCACCCCACATCAAAAGAGTGGCAACACTAAGGGCGAGCGGTTGCCATTGGGTGTGTTCCAATTGTTGGAAGGTGCCCTGAGCGATGGTAAAAAAAGTTTTTGGGCCTTGCAAGTCAGGATCTAATTCAACACCTAGAACATGGCGCAGTTGATTGACGACGATTAAAATGGCAGCACCTGTGATATAACCGACGACAACACTGCGACTAATAAATTGAATCAGTTCAGCGACCCTGAACAAAGCGCCGAGGACGAGCAGAAATCCAACAATTAAAACAAATAGTGGGAGAAATGCAGTCTTTTCGGCCATCGAAAAGGTGGCCAGGCTCGAGAAAATCATAAAAGCTGTCGCATTGGTTGGGCCCAATACGGTGTGGCTAGATCCTGCAAAAAGAGGGGCCACCATGGCGGCAACGGCCCCTGAAATAATTCCCAGTTGGATCGGTAATTCGGCAATCACGGCGTAAGCCATTCCCTGAGGGAATGCGAGGAGGGCGACATTGAGCCCGGCAAACCAATCTTTTACCAGATGGTGTCCCCGATATTGGGAAAAAATTCCCCGAATAGGAAAAGGATCCAGAGGGTCTTCGAGAACCATATCCCGAAGTCCACGGATAGATCGCTTTAAAAACCACCGGATCTTCTTCAATTTCCAACAATTCCCACATCGGGTGAGCCTAAACTATGAAGGAAGTTAAAAGGATGTAAACCGAGTTTCCTCAAAGAATCCTTTGAAAATATTGTTTGGTTCAGTCGGCTTGGATTGATTAATGCGCTATCACTAGTCTGGCCGTTCGCAATCCACATTGGGGACATTTCAAGCGGATTTTTGTCGCTTCAGTAGAAGCGCAGGCCCGGCATCTCGGTAATTTTCTGATTTCCCCAATCCGGTGGGCAAGGATTTTCCGAATTTTCAGTTCCATCAACATACCCATGATAAAAGCCGTGACCATCATGATCGGGATATAGGCAATCAGCGCCACTTTCCAGCTGGAATAAATCAAACCAACAATAGTTGTTATAAAAACACTCCCAAGAATGGGCCACAAAGTGCCGATGTATTGAAGGCCACTGGTGTCAAATCGTCTTTGTTCAAACTCTTCACCACATTCCCGACAATAGAGGCGATTGTATCTGAACAGCCGTCCCTCAGTAATTGCAGTTCGGAGGCTAAAGCCATGAGCTTCCAGAAAGCTTTTTACGCCTCTTGCCGGAACCAACACTTCCTCGGGGAAATGCGGATGTACCTGACTTGATGAAAACTTTGAGGGCTCATCGAGCCTAAGCGTCAGGTAGTTTTCGTGAAAGGGGTCCGACAGGAATCCGCATTGCTCGCATTTTTTCCGAAAAAGCTGGCTCATTGGTAGGGGTAAAACGAATCAACTGTAGATTTGGGCTCCGCTTGTTTCAAATTCTGCGGCTTTTTCCTTCATTCCTTTTTCAATCGCCGCTTGTTCCGACAAGCCTTCTTTGGCTGCATACTCCCGGACTTCTTCGCTGATTTTCATGGAACAGAAAGTCGGACCGCACATGGAACAGAAATGAGCTGTCTTGGCACCTTCCTGGGGGAGCGTTTCATCGTGAAACTCCCTCGCTTTCATTGGGTCGAGTGAAAGATTGAATTGATCCTGCCAGCGGAATTCAAATCGCGATTTGCTCAAGGCATTATCCCGAATTTGAGCTGCAGGGTGCCCCTTGGCAAGGTCAGCGGCATGCGCGGCAATTTTGTAGGTCACCACACCATCCCGAACATCGTTCCGGTTGGGTAGCCCGAGGTGTTCTTTTGGGGTCACGTAACAGAGCATGGCGCATCCATACCAGCCAATCATCGCTGCACCAATACCGCTGGTAATGTGGTCATAGCCAGGTGCGATGTCTGTGGTCAAAGGTCCCAGGGTATAGAATGGAGCTTCGTGACACCACTGAATTTGCTTTTCCATGTTCTCTTTGATCAAGTGCATGGGTACATGCCCGGGACCTTCGTTCATGACTTGAACACCTTTCGACCATGCTGTTTTGGTCAAGTCTCCTTGCACTTCGAGTTCGCCAAATTGAGCGGCGTCATTGGCATCGGCAATTGATCCGGGGCGCAATCCGTCGCCGATCGAAAATGAGACATCGTATTGAGCCATGATGTCACAGATGTCGCTCCAGTGGTCATAAAGAAAATTTTCTTTGTGATGGAAGAGACACCATTTTGCCATGATGGATCCACCCCTGCTGACGATACCGGTCGCGCGGGTTGCGGTGAGTGGAACGAAGCGGAGAAGAACCCCGGCGTGAATGGTAAAATAGTCAACACCCTGCTCTGCCTGCTCAATCAGAGTGTCCCGGAAAACTTCCCAGCAAAGGTCCTCCACCCGGCCGTTTACCTTTTCCAATGCCTGATAGATTGGGACTGTGCCAATTGGGGCAGGTGAATTTCGAATTATCCATTCACGAGTTTCATGAATGTTTTTTCCGGTGGAAAGATCCATCACCGTATCAGCTCCCCACATGGTGGACCATCGCATTTTCTCAACCTCCTCGTCAATTGATGACGCAACCGCAGAGTTCCCGATGTTGGCGTTAATCTTGACGAGAAAGTTGCGCCCGATAATCATGGGTTCGCTTTCGGGATGGTTAATGTTGCACGGAATAATGGCCCTGCCGCGCGCCACTTCGGAGCGAACAAACTCTGCCGTGATATATTCAGGCACCGAAGCACCGAACGATTCCCCGGGGTGCTGAAAATTCATCGCATTCCTGGGCCCTTTCCCGTCTTTGCAGGCTTTGAAGGCAGCTTCGCGCCCTAGATTTTCACGAATCGCGATAAATTCCATCTCCGGAGTGATGATCCCGGCTTTGGCGTAAAACATTTGCGTTACCGGGTGGCCGCTGGCAGCCCGGAGAGGTTTGCGCCTCAGGCCGGGATATTCCTTGAGTTGATTGGCTTCGGCCTGCTTCTGGTTATAGCGATTGGCATGTTCGGTTGAGAGATAGCCATTGTCCTCTGGCCTGATTGGGCGGCCATCGTATTCCTCCACATCGCCGCGTGCGAGGATCCATTCGCGCCGCAAGGCCGGTAGTCCTTTTTTGACATCTCCTTGAAAAGAGGAATCTCCCCATGGCCCGCTAGTATCGTAGATCCTAATTGGTGCGTTGGTTTCAATTCTGCCATTTGGAAGTTTGGTGTCCGATAGCGTCACTTCCCGAAGTGGAACTTTGATGTTTTTGTGGATTTCGCCGTTTACATAGATTCTCTTACTGTTTGGAAAAACATTTTCGGTGGTGAACTCTGGGTGTGGAGTGCCTGCGGTTTCGCTTGGAGTAATCATGTGATTTAACGAGAAAAATAAAGATTAACCGGGAGAATAGCCGGATTAGGACATTGCGAAAGAAATGAAACGGATTGGTCCATGGATGACTCCCTGCGGCAGCATTATCTGCATCAGGTTCGAAGGGTCCCACCCATTTTGTGGTCTCAGCAATAAAATTGCCCCCCTGTCTTGTGTGCACTCTAACGGTTTCGAGGTTCAGGTCAAGAAGATGCAAGGGATTTCCTTAAGGTTCTTAAATTTTTTTAATTTTTTGAAGAGAAAGAATTAGATGATGGTAAATTGCCGCCCCTTAAATTAAAGACATGAACACAAACAGTTATTCCGGTTTGTGGAATCAAGATGGAAACGCTGTATCTGAGCTGCTGTGGTTGGTTTCTGCTATTACCATTACGATTCCCTTGCTAAGCATCCTTTTTGACGCAAATCAGACAGTTCCCAACCAAAGTCGGGAGGGCATTCTGGTCCGGAAATTTGCTGAATTTGAAGGCGGGATACTTCCAATCATTAATATTTGTAAAGCTCGACCTCATTTTGTAGAACCTATCATTGTGAAGTCGGCCACTGTCAGCACAGCAGACAGGCAGGTTGAGAAAATCGAAGAATTGATCGTGATCGACTTGGATAATTGGGATGGCGAAAAAATGGAAAAGTTGGCTGAGTGTCAAAAGATTGATCCTCTCTTAATAACCTTGCCAGCAGCCAGAAAATGTCTTCTGGGGGAACAAAGAACATTCTTGGAATCGTCAAGTAACAGGGTACAATTAGTCATTCAACAGGGTACAGTCAAAGAAAAACTTTCTGCATCGGTGTTCTCCGACGACACTGAGAAAGAATATCTATCAGCCGAAGACTTTGTCAGCGGGATCATTAGTCAGGCTTTCCAGGAAAAGTGAGTGAAGCCTGATTTTCAAGTTCGCTACAAGTCCCGTAAACGACTAATGTAGGCGAAGGCACAGGCCCCGGTTCCCCCAAGTGCATAGGCGAAGCTACCCAAAGCTGTGTGCAGGGGGTGGGAAAATGAGGTGAAAATCATGATGGCACAAGCCAGAGTGACAATACCCCAAACAAAGATGCCGAGAGGGGAAAACTTTCGATGAAGACGGTCCATCGGCAGATTGGCTCTAACCAAATCGAGATAGCGATAAGCGATCAACACCAGAATAATGGTGGTCACAATTTCGTAGTCGGAAAGAATAGGAATCATGATGAATCCATCGTAGAGTCCATGTGCAATGACGACGAGGAGGAAGTCGAATAAAAAATCATCCCATCCCCGTCCCCGCCTCCTAATTAGTTGATAAAGGGAGAACCCGAGGATACCGGTCAAGCAAAAGTGCATAACATTGGCGGTCAGCAGCCGACTCCATGCCACAAAATTGTCGGGCGAGTTTTTCAAATATTGGAGATTCTCAAGGGCGGCGAATCCCAGACCTGTTAGAGCGGCTGTGATTAGAATCACCAAGGGGTTTTTGTATTTCAGTAGGACAAAGAGGGAGGGAAGGAAAAATGCCAGTTTAATGGTCTCTTCCCGCAGTCCGATTCCTGCGATAACTGAGAGTAATTGGTTAAGAAAGGAATCACCAGAGTGGAAACTCAGAATTTGATGATGTTCCTGAATCATGACTGCATAAAGAGTGGCAATGGCGCTGATGAGGCCAAGAAGAAAAGCTGGAAAGCTCAAAAGTGCTTGGGTGAAGGTAAAGTTTCCCAGGGTTGCCAGGATCAGGAACCAGGTTGCTGCGGTAATAGCGGCAATTAAAAGTTGAAACAGCGGTGGGGGTCTGAGGCCCGATTCAACCGCTTTCAAGAAAACCTGTAGATAGTTTTTGGTAATGAAGGCTGATTCTATTTCCTCAACCGGGCTCAAACATCCACCAAAATTTTCGGTGCTGAGAAGCTTTTGCAGGGCGGAAACCTCCTTCCGTTCGGTTAGAGCTATTAGAGCGGAGCGATGACTGTACGCTGCCTCGGCGAATTGTTCGCCCTCCCGGATATAAGCTGCGATTCCTTTTTTATGTTCCTGGGCTGCGAAGTAGGCATCACCCAGAAACTCATTTCGAAACCTCAATCCCTGGGGGAGGTTTTCCAGAATCTTAATGGCCGTCGAGCGGGTAGCTCTATCCCCATGAATCGAATCCAGGAGACAGGTAAGCAGGATTTTCCATTCGGCGGTGATAGAAGTAGATTGGGCAATTTGGGACGTCAACTCATCGTATCGGTTCGAGGCTACTTCTTGCTTCGGCTCTGGAAAGTCGACTTCACGAAAGTCAATCGGAGGACCGGAATCAAAAGGTAGCTTTTCGCTGCGGATGGCAGAGGTCAGTGACTCGATTGAATGTTCATGGGGAATTTTCAAAACCGCCCGGTTTGGCTTTGTGGCTTTTTTCGATGCCAGGGTTGAAATGAAGGCGCTGGCAATCATTGCCATAATTACGAGGTTAATCGATGATATCACGAGGAAGCGGGGTTCCCTGGACAGCTGAATAAATTTACGGCGGTTCATTTTTAGAACATTGTTTCAAAAGATGGAAACCTGCAAGGACTACCACAAGAGAGGATAATTGACCATGGACACGTCGAGTCGTAGGGGTATTATTGCGCCACCATGGATCGACAACATGTACTTTCGTCCTCCCAGTTTAGCCGGTCAGATCTGGATAGGATCCTGAATCGTTCGGCAGAAATGGAACAAATTCTAGCCGCAGGAGGGAGCCAGATTTGCAAAGGTAAGATATTGGGAGCCCTGTTTTATGAGCCATCAACCCGGACTCGATTGTCATTTGAAGCTGCCATGCTGCGACTTGGCGGAATGGTGATTTCCGAGACTGCGGTTACGTTTTCGTCCCAAACCAAAGGTGAGGTGATGGAGGATACGATCCGAATCGTGGGAGGTTATGCGGATGTTATCGCGATACGAACCAAGGAACGGGGCGAGGCCAAACTGGCGGCCCACTATTCTCCAGTTCCTGTGTTGAATGGTGGGGATGGTGCTGGGGAACACCCAACGCAGGCTTTGCTGGATCTTTATACTATTGCCAAAAACCACCCGATCGGACAGGCACCTCTCAAAGTTACTTTTGTTGGTGATTTGAGATATGGCAGGACCGTCCATTCGCTGGCAAAGGTTCTGCGGCATTTTGAAGGAGTGGAGGTTACTTTTGTCGCCCCGGAGGTGATTCAAATTCCGACTGACTATCGAACAAATGCTGATCACATTTATCACGAGCTTAACGATGAAGTGATTTGTGAATCGGATGTGATTTATGTCACCCGGATGCAAAAAGAAAGGTTTGAAGATTTGGAGGAATTCCAAGCAGTGAAAAACGCTTTTATTTTCGATGCAGAAATGGTAGAGCGTATGAAGCCAAAAGCATCCCTTTTGCATCCATTACCGAGGGTCAACGAGATTCGCCAGGAAGTGGATGGGTTGCCCCAGGCGAAATATTTTGAGCAGGCTCTAAATGGGGTACCTGTGAGGATGGCACTAATAGCAGGAGTGCTGGGCCTTTAACCGATCTTCCTTAACAAATCATCCCAATAGGGCACCAGCATAGCCCACCACCCGCTTGGGATCATTTGAAATCCGCGCACTTGTCTCGTAGCGAATAATTTCGATGTCCGGGCAATGCCTTTTGGCATCAACCCCTAGGGAACTAATAACAGCAACCGCAGGCCTCATTCCACACATGGAAATTTTGTATTCGGTGCAGGTATCGAAGAGCTTTTGGGTGTCACCAGTTATAAAAGCGTCGAGGGCTTTTTGGTCAAGTTCGCGATTAATCTTTTCCTCTGCAAAATGGTTCATATCACTGGAAATTACAAAAAGGCAACCATCACCGTCTGCGTCGAGGCGCTCGCGGAAACGTTTTAAGATGCGGCCGAATTCAACTAACTGATCGTGGGTTCCAGAGCCGATCAGAATGGGTGCGATTTTCACCTTTGGATTGAGGTAGTGCAAAAAGGGTAGCAAAACTTCGACACAATGTTCTTTTTGATGGGCCAGTTCTTCTTTTTCGAGCCCTTTTACTCGTGATGCAAAATAGGCGACTGATTCTTCATCCAGTTTGATTTCAGCACCAGGTATCTGCCAGCTTTTGGCGTCGGAGATGGACCATTTACTGCCGAGTGGGGTGTGTTTAGGTCCGATAACAACGACAAAATCAGGTATTTCGATCTGACCGAGAGTCTCAGCAACAATATCACCACAGAATTTCCAACCTGCGTGGGGAAGCATGACGGCCCGCACCCTTCTTTTGGGACTTTGGTTGTAGGTCGCAAAATAACCGTCCAGTTGTGTTTTAAGAGCCTCTGCGGAATTAGGATAAAATGTTCCGGCGACAGCAGGTAGTCGTATGCCTTTCGACACAACTAGGGGTGGAGAGGAAATTCGTTCTTCAGATTTTAATAAGCTTGTCACCAAATGGCAGTGTAACTCCACCCCCGAGGTTGCCCAGCTTGAGGGCTGTTGCCCAAATTGCCGGAGAGCTTGATCAATTGGATCCTGCGGCCCTTGTTTGATGACCACGGCAGTCCGATCACCCTTTTGGGCCGTTACGGCGTTACCCTTTTGAATGGAAGCGAGTCTTTTTGGGAAATCCTCCGGAATCAGCGGAATCGGGTGACTAAAGGCAAGAAATTCCTTAATTTTGTTGGAATCAGGTTTGCCGGGTTGATGGATGGACCGGGCAGTTCGATTAATCAATTCTCCAAGGGAACCCGAATCTTGAAATGCCGCTTCGGTCTGATTTCCGAAAGATTGGATCAGAATTCCCCATCCTGTAGGAGAAACCGTCATGGAAAGCTGCGGTGGCATCGTGGAAGCTCTTTCTGGACCTTTCTCAACCAATTCAGAAGCATATTGGAACGCTAGGGTTAGGATTTCGGGGAAAACTACGTCAAAATGGATATCGCGCTTTTCTGGATATCGGTGAAAAATGGTAGCGCTGAATTGTTTCAACTCCGCGTCGGGTCGCAGCCAGGTGTCTTCAGGTAAACTGGCTTTTCTACAAACTTGCTGGAGAAAGGAGGGGGCGTCCCAGTTGTTTTCGGCGGCTACCTGAGGCAGTAAAAGTCCCCGGTTATTATTGTGTGAAATAATAAGGCCATGTCGCCCGATCGTCAGGTTGTTTATTCGCAGATTCGGGTTGGTGGGCATCACCTGAAGATGGTGCATCACCGAAACTTCAAGGTCGAGACTGGGCCATTCTTTTATGGTGATGCTTGGAAAGCGAACATCAGCGAGGGCGGATCGTTCAGCGGCTGCCTGGAGCAATTCACCAAGGGGATTTAGGGATTTTTCACTGAGGCTGCCGCAACAGGACCGCAATACGACGCCCCGTTTCAGGGACACAAAAACACCAGCCACCGGGGATGTTGCAAGTGGGTGAGCAAATGGGGGCCGAGGTTTTTTTGTAAGTGCGGCCATGATCGAGGCTGCGGCATGATCAAGCAGAACCTGGCCCTCTTCCTCAGAAAAGCTGGATCGTTCTTTTTGGGGGGCATTCGTCATCTGGCTTGGGTGAGGGGAATTGAAATTGGTAAGCGCTTCCTGCCCCAATGCCCGCAATTGTCTTCGAAGACACCGGCAATGGGAGCTCCGCAATTTCCGCATTTACCACCTTTCAGATCGTATCTGTCCAGTTCATAGTGGTTCCGTTCGACCAGCAGATTGTTGCAACATGGGCAAAAGGTGCTTTGGCGTGCTTTATCCAGCACATTTCCAACATAAACGAATTGAGCACCGTGGTTGATAGCCTG